>CACASR010000009.1 GCA_902535175.1 uncultured Prochlorococcus sp. | reverse complement strand
TAATAAATGTCATGAAGAGGGCATAGGCGTAATTCTTGATTGGGTGCCTGGTCATTTTCCAAAAGATAAGCATGGTTTAGCATTTTTTGATGGTTGTCATCTTTATGAACATGGAGATTCACGCATAGGCGAACACAAAGAATGGGGAACCCTAATATTTAATTACAGCAGAAACGAAGTAAGAAATTTCTTAGTTGCCAACCTCGTTTATTGGTTTGAAGAGTTTCATATTGATGGCATAAGAGTAGATGCTGTAGCTTCAATGCTGTACAGAGATTATCTCCGTCCTGATGGAGAATGGATACCTAATGAAAATGGTGGAAATGAAAATATAGAAGCCGTTAAATTTCTTCAACAAGCTAATCATGTACTCTTCCAACATTTCCCAGGTGCACTTTCTATCGCTGAAGAATCAACAACTTGGCCAATGGTAACCAAACCCACTGACATGGGCGGGTTAGGGTTTAACTTGAAATGGAATATGGGATGGATGCACGATATGCTCGATTATTTTGAAATAGATCCTTGGTTTAGGCAATTCCATCAAAACAGTGTAACTTTCTCAATAACATATAACTATACAGAGAACTTTATGCTTGCTCTTAGTCATGATGAGGTTGTCCATGGGAAGAGTCATCTTTTGCATAAAATGCCTGGCGATGACTGGAAGAAATATGCAAATACTAGAGCTCTACTAACTTATATGTGGACCCACCCTGGTAAAAAAACGATATTTATGGGCATGGAGTTTGGACAAAGACAAGAATGGAATGTTTGGGATGATCTGCAATGGGAGTTACTAGAGTTTGAGCCTCATAAAGGTATCAGAAACTTGATTGATGACCTCAACTCACTTTATAAAAATGAACCTGCATTATGGAAAAATGACTTTGATCCTTATGGATTCCAATGGATTGATTGTAATGACAAATCTAATTCAGTTATAAGTTTTATGAGAAGAGAAAACGATACCAATGAGTGGCTTGTTGTTGTTGCTAACTTTACACCTAATACTCATGGTTCATACAAAGTAGGTGTTCCAGTAGAAGGATTCTATAAAGAAATATTTAATTCAGATGGCTCTAGATACGGGGGCAGTAACAAAGGAAATATGGGGGGTAAAGAAACTATAAATTACAATATTCATGATTATCAAAATGCTCTAGAACTTGCGTTGCCCCCTTTAAGCGTGAGTATCTTTAAGCATCAATCAAAAAAATAAAAAGGCTCATTTAACTTTGTGCTTCATATAAATGTTCATATAACGCTTTTGCTCTGCTTTGCATTGTAAGATTTTTAAGTTGGATTTTAATTTTTTTTAAAAAATATCGAATTGAAAAATGGGTCAAGAATTACCACTACTACTTTCTGCCGCATTAGGTAAGAAAGTAACTAGGCCTCCAGTATGGATGATGAGGCAAGCAGGAAGATATATGAAAATCTATAGAGATTTAAGGGAGCGTTACCCAAGTTTTAGAGAGAGGTCTGAAAATCCTGAACTATCATATGAGATTTCAATGCAGCCTTTTCATGCTTTCAAACCGGATGGTGTGATCCTTTTTTCAGATATTCTCACACCTCTTCCAGGGATGGGCATAAATTTTGAAATAATAGAAAGTAAAGGTCCAATTATTGAGGACCCAATAAGAACTCTTAACCAGGTTGAAAATCTAAAAGAATTAAATCCAAGTGAAAGTTTAAGTTTTGTTGGGCAAGTTCTTTCTTCACTAAAAAAAGATGTGAATAATGAGGCAACCGTTTTAGGTTTTGTTGGCGCACCTTGGACTCTTGCTGCATATGTAGTTGAAGGTAAAAGCAGTAAAAATTATTCTTTAATAAAATCGATGGCTTATAATGAGCCAGATTTACTTCATAAACTTCTTGATCATTTTGCAAAATCTATTGGTGAATATCTTAAATATCAAATAAAATCTGGAGCGCAAGTTGTACAAATTTTTGATTCATGGGCAGGCCAACTAAGTCCACAAGATTACGATATCTTTGCTGGGCCGTATCAAAGAAAAGTTGTTGAAATTGTAAAAGCGGAATACCCTGAAACACCAATAATTCTTTACATTTCAGGAAGTGCTGGAGTCATAGAAAGAATGGCAAAAACTGGAGTAGATATAATCTCATTAGACTGGACAGTAGATATTGACGAGGCTTGTAAAAGAATCCCTAGCGGGATAGGAATTCAAGGTAATGTTGACCCTGGCATCTTATTCGGAAACAAAGAATCAATAAAAGAAAGGATAGATAATACTTTCAACAAAATTAAAGACAGGAAATATATTCTTAACTTGGGTCATGGGATTTTACCTGGGACTCCAGAAGAAAATGCTCAAACATTTTTTGAACATGGGAAAAAACTCACTTACTAGTCAAAGTCTTGGCATATAAAAACTTATTAATCACAGGTGCGAATGGATGTGTTGGCCAATATGTAGTTGATTGGTTTTTAAAAAACACAAAATTCAGGCTTTATCTCATGGTAAGAGACAAAAGTAAGTTGCCAATTTCTGTTCAAGAAAATAAAAAAGTCAAGTTGATAGTTTGCGATATCAGGGAATCAAATAGATATAAAAGGGAAATTAGTCAAATTAATTACCTTATACATACTGCTACAGCTTGGGGAGATCCAAGAAGAGCCTATGAAGTAAATATTAAAGCTTTTGAAGCATTACTTGAAATGCTTGATATTGAAAAGTTAGAAAAGATTATTTATTTTTCAACAGCTAGTATTCTTGATACCAAAACAGAATTAATGAGGGAATCATTGATATATGGAACAGAGTACATTAAAACAAAATATGAATGTTTCCAAAGACTTAGAGAAAGCTCATTTGCAGAAAAAACATTCGCTGTTTTCCCTACCTTGGTTTTTGGAGGAAATCTTGGAAAAAAAAGTAAATATCCTATAAGTTATTTAACTAGTGGATTGAAAGAAATTGGGAAATGGCTTTGGTTAGCAAGATTTTTAAAACTCGATTCTAAATTTCACTTTATACACGCAAATGATATCGCCCAGATTTGCGGGTTTCTAATTAAAAATCATAAAGAAGAGCAATACAAAGGCTTTAGAAAATTTGTGCTAGGTCAGAAATTCATTTCAATTGATGATGCCATAATTACACTTTTAAAAAGACATAATATGAGAAGATTTTTTGCGATACCGCTTAAAAAAAACATTCTAAAAATATTATTAAGAATTCTCCCCATCCAAACTACTCCTTGGGACAGCTTCAGTATCAAAAAATATGACTTTAATCATGTCCCCATCACTAATCCTGAGACTTTCAAACTTAAAAGTTATGCCAAGTCTCTGAATGATATTTTAAGGTTATCTAAGTTACCAAGCTGTAATAACAATTAAAATTCTCGCAGTTAGGTTACCAAAGCCTTGTAATATATATAAATAAGCAAATTTTAATTATGTTACGTTCAATTTTTGCAGGGTTATTTGCAATAGTTTTAACTCTAGGTCTAGGTATTTCATCAGTTTCAGCTAAGACAGTTGAAGTAAAACTCGGAACGGATGCTGGAATGCTTGCATTCGAACCAAGTACAGTTACCATTAGCGCTGGTGATACAGTTAAATTCGTCAATAATAAACTTGCCCCTCACAATGCTGTTTTTGATGGGCATGAAGAATTAAGTCATGCAGACCTAGCTTTTGCTCCAGGAGAGTCTTGGGAAGAAACATTTGATACTGCTGGAACTTATGATTACTATTGCGAGCCACACAGAGGGGCTGGAATGGTAGGTAAAGTTATTGTTGAATAAATTTTCTAAGTAGTTAAACACTATTTTTTACTTAATATTCATTGCAGTAATACTTAATTTTGATTAATGAAAATAGTTCCAAGCGAATTTTCAAATTCTGCTTGGAACTATTTTATTTATGCCAAAGAAATTGCTTATAAAAATTATCAACAAAACGTAGACTCTGATAATTTATTATTACCTCTGATAAAAGAGGACAATTTTACAAAAAAGATCTTAAAAAAAAATAATGTAAATCTAAAAGATCTTGAGAGGGAAATAATTTCTTCATTAAATGCGAAGGCAAAAATGAAAAAGAAACAAGATAATTTATATATTGGTGATACTCTTCACAAAATATTTTTGAGAGCGAATGATATTAAAACTAATCTAAATGATGTAGTGATATCAACAGAACATTTAATTTACGGTTTGACTTATGATGATAAATATGGATTTCAAATTTTAAATAAAAAAGGTATTCCAGAATTTCTTGAAATTATTAAGAAAATGAAGTCAGATCCGGCAGTGAAAAATGAATTTAATAGTTCTAATGAGTCTTTGGAAAAATATGGTATTGATCTAACTCAATCTGCACGAGATGGGATTTTAGACCCAGTTATTGGTAGGGATGAAGAGATTAGAAGAACAATTCAAATATTGAGTAGGAGAACAAAAAATAATCCGGTTCTCATTGGAGAACCTGGGGTTGGCAAAACAGCCATTGTAGAAGGGTTAGCTCAAAGAATTGTTAATGGCGATGTACCTTCTGCGCTACAAGATAGGAAACTAATTTCATTAGATATGGGTTCACTTTTAGCAGGAGCAAAATATCGTGGAGAATTTGAAGAAAGAATAAAAAATATTCTAAAGAAAGTGAAAGAATCAGATGGTAAGATCATCCTATTTATTGATGAAATTCACACGGTAGTTGGCGCAGGCGCTAGTGGAGGTTCTTTAGATGCAAGCAACCTATTAAAACCAATGCTTGCAAGAGGAGAACTTAGATGTATTGGTGCTACTACTATTAATGAACATAAACAAAATATAGAAAAAGATCCTGCTTTAGAACGAAGATTTCAAAAAATAAAAGTTGATGCTCCTTCAATAGATGATACTGTATCAATTTTAAGAGGATTGAGAGAAAGGTATGAAGTTCATCATAGTGTGAGAATTTCTGATAATGCTTTAGTTGCTGCTGCAACCCTTAGCGAAAGATATATTAACGATAGATTTCTTCCTGACAAAGCAATAGATCTAATTGATGAAGCCGCCTCAAGGTTAAATATGGTCATAACTTCCAAACCTGAAGAAATTGATGAGATTGATCGAAAAGTTCTACAGTTTGAGATGGAAAAATTATCTTTAAAAAGAGAAACAGATGATTTTTCTATAGAAAGATTAAAAAAAATCAATAATGAACTTGTATCCCTCAAAGATAAACAGACAGAATTAAGCGCTCAATGGAAAAAAGAAAAAGATGAAATTGATGAGATTAGCGCCATAAAAGAAGAAATTGAATCTGTTCAATTGCAAATAGATCAAGCCAAAAGGAGTTTTGACCTTAACAAAGCAGCAGAATTAGAATTTGGAACTTTAAATTCTTTGCAAAAAACATTGAAAGAAAAAAGTGATTCGCTAGTAAATTCCCAAAAAAATGGAGATACAAGTCTTTTAAGACAAGAGGTAACTTTTGATGATATTGCAGAAGTTGTTTCAAAATGGACCTCTATTCCAGTCCAGAACTTAAACCAGTCAGAAAAAGATAAACTTTTGAGCCTCGAATCAATCCTTAAAGAAAAAATTATTGGTCAAGATTGTGCAATTAGGGCTGTTGCAGATTCCATTAAGAGATCAAGGACTGGTCTAAATGATCCAAGCAAGCCATTAGCCAGTTTTCTCTTTTTAGGTCCAACTGGTGTCGGGAAAACAGAGCTAAGTAAAGTAACAGCCAAAATAATATTCGATTCAAATTCTTCAATTACAAGACTGGATATGTCTGAATATATGGAAAAGCATTCAGTGAGCAAAATTATAGGTGCACCTCCAGGATATTTAGGTTTCGAGTCAGGTGGTCAACTTACTGAAGCTGTGCGCAAAAATCCTTATTCATTGATACTTCTTGATGAAATAGAGAAAGCTCACAAAGATATTTTAGATATTCTCTTACAGGTTCTTGATGATGGAATCATTACTGATGGTCAAGGTCGTACAATCAATTTCAAAAATTCAATCATTGTTCTCACAAGTAATTTAGGAAGTCAATCAATAAATGATTTATCAGTTAGAAAAGAAGATACAAATGAAATTAAAAAAGTTGTAGATAATGAAATTAAAAAATTTTTCAAGCCTGAGTTCTTAAATCGACTTGATGAAATAGTTATTTTTAATAATTTAGAATTAAATAACATTAAAGAAATTGCAAAAATCCAGCTTCAAAATTTAGAAAAAAGACTTAACAAAAAAAACTTAAAATTCAAAATTACGGATGAGGCAATTAACCAACTTGTCGAAAATAGTTTCGATCATGCTTATGGTGCTAGGCCTTTAAAAAGAACTATACAAAAACAAATTGAGACAAAAATTTCAAATAATATATTAAATAATCATTACCTTTATAAAGACGAGATCAATATTTATCTGGTGAATAAAGAGATAATTGTTGATTAAAGATCTATATTAAAGAATCATGTATGATTTGAAATTTAACAAATTTAATCTAAGATTTGAACCAATCAGGAATTTCCTCATAACTTGCTTTATTCGATTTATTTTCTTTTGATTCTGTTTTCCAACAACATGTTCTGCCCTTATCCTTATCCTGTAAGTATTCATTAGCCCATCTCCAGATTAATTTAGAGGTGAACTCCATGCCCACATTATCCATAATTCTCAGATCTAAGGCATCTAAGTCATGTAATTTTTCCCAGTAATTTAGTAAAGGGTCATCTTTATTTATTAAAAAAGTATGGTCAAATTGCTGCTTAAGTCTATTTTCTAGGGGCTTTAGACTTGAAAAATCTACAATAAAACCATTTAAGTCTAATTTTTTTGCCGTGAACCAAAAGGTGAATGATCTTGAATATCCATGAACAAATCTGCAGTGGCCTTCATGACGCCATTGCCGATGCGAACAGGGAAAATCCTCATAACTTTTGCTGCATGAAAATTTCAGAGAATGAATATACATCAATTAACTGTTAGGATAATTTTTAATAAAACATTGAGTAGGATTTAACATAACGAACATAATGACTTATTCAACTAATTTTTCGATAGAGGATCTACGCTTTGATAATTATGGATTAATCCCTGCAATAGCACAAGATTGGCTTGACGGATCAATTCTTATGCTTGCTTGGATGAACAAAGAATCTTTGACAATGACACTTGAAACCAAAAACGTCCATTATTGGAGTAGATCAAGATCCGAAATTTGGAGAAAAGGAGCTACAAGTGGAAGTACCCAAATACTTAAGGAGATAAGATTCGACTGCGATAATGATGCACTAATCCTCTTGATTGAACAAAATGGTTCAGGAGCATGTCACACTGGGGAAAAAAGTTGTTTTTTTAACGAAATCCAAATTAATCAAAATGATAAAAAAGAGAAAAAAACAACTCCCTTCTCAAATATTTGCTCTGAATTATTCAATACAATTAACGAAAGATCAATATATCCCTCAGAAAAAAGTTATACAAATCATTTATTAACAAAAGGCAGTAATACTATTTTGAAAAAAATTGGAGAGGAATCTGCAGAATTTATAATGGCTTGCAAAGATAATGATAAAAATTCAATCTCAAATGAAGCTGCTGATTTAATTTATCATCTGCAAGTAGCCCTTATGCATAAAGGCGTTGAGTGGAGAGATGTACTTGCTGTTTTAGAATCAAGAAGAAAAAATTAAATAATTAAAATTTATAATTAAAAATTATTTAACCTAAAAATTTTTAAAAATAATGTTAATTAATTATTAATTAATTATTACATGTATGGCTTATTACTAAATTGACTATAAGTTGAATATATCAACAATGAGGTAAATCGTGAGTTCATTAAGCGATTTTCTTGGTGAAATAGGTCGTCATCAACTTTTGACTCCCGAAAGAGAACTCACAATGGGCAGAAAAGTCCAGGAAATGGTTGTACTTGTTAATAGATGTCAAGAGGCAGGAGGGAAAGGCCCCGCTTGTGAATATTCCGAAGCTGAGAGAAAAAAGATCAAAATTGGTGAGAAAGCTAAAAACGAGATGATAACAGCTAACCTTAGACTAGTTGTCAACCTTGCCAAGAGATACCAAGGGAAAGGATTAGAATTACTAGACTTAATTCAAGAGGGGACATTAGGTCTTACAAGGGCCGTAGAAAAATATGATCCTTCTAGGGGACATAGATTTTCTACTTATGCTTATTGGTGGATTAGGCAAGGTTTAAACAGAGCATTATCAACTCAAAGTAGAACGATAAGGATCCCTGTTAACATTAATGAAAAACTTACAAAACTTAGATCAGCGAAATCAAAGCTTATGCAACTTAAGGGTATCCCACCCACTAGTGATGAGCTAGCTGAAGAAATGAAAATAACCAAAGAGGAAATTGACGAACTCCTTTCTTGTGAGTTGAGAAGCATCACTGTTAGTCTCCAAGGTACTGTTAAATCAAAATCAGATCCTTCCGAGTTGGTTGATATTCTTCCAAGTGATCAAACTCCCCCAATGGAATTAGCTGAATTAGCCGAAAGGACAGCCTCGGCTTGGAAGTTATTAGATAAAGCAAATTTAACTGAGAAAGAAAGAAAGATAGTAAGCCTAAGATTTGGTTTAGACGGCTCAAATGAATGGAGAACTTTAGCTGAAGTTGCAAGACATATGAGTTGTAGTAGGGAATATTGCCGACAAGTTGTTCAACGTGCTTTAAGAAAACTTAGAAAAGCAGGAATACAGAATGGATTAGTTGATAGTATTAGCTAAATATTCCATTAAAAATATTTAAATTTCATTTATAAGGATGAAAGAGAATTACAAAACCCAGGAAAAAATCTACGATGCTGAAGTTTTAGATAGTTCAACATTTGATGAAAATATCATTATCAAGATTCTTATTAAAGCAGGAAGAACTATTGCCAAGCCTGCCTTAGAAGTTTTGGAGATGGCTCTAGATCCTTATACTCCAGCACAAGTAAGAGTTTCGTTAATGGCTGCTCTAGCATATTTGATTATGCCATTTGATCTTTTCCCTGACTTCATGCCTTTAGTTGGGTTTAGTGATGATTTTGTGGCCCTCACAGCAGTACTTAGTATATGGAGCAAATATATGACTCCCTCAATAAGAGCAAGAGCAGAGAATAAGCTTAATAAGTTATTTCCTTTTTATTAAATGAGTAAATTATCTATACAGGAAGAAAAAGAACTCGTCTCCTTTATTAAAGATTGGTTAAAGTCGCATGGATTTACCCAAAAAGACTTAGCAATTGAATTAAATATTAAATCGAGCAGAACCTCTGAGATTATTCTCAAAATTAAAGAATTATATAAAAAAGGGGGCATGTTCAATATTGCAAAAAATCTTATAAAAATTGAGCAAAAATGGTTAAACAATATTAATAACTATTATCGAGAAAAGAAACAAACACCACCATATAATCAATTAGATATCGACTCATTAGTAAACCAGATGAATCAAGATACTAGTCAATAAATATTATTTAAAATATTATATTTTTAATTAAAAAATATATGACCTCTTAAAACTAATCTTTAAATAATTATCGTTTTAACTCC
Source organism: uncultured Prochlorococcus sp. (assembly GCA_902535175.1). Classification (GTDB taxonomy): domain Bacteria; phylum Cyanobacteriota; class Cyanobacteriia; order PCC-6307; family Cyanobiaceae; genus Prochlorococcus_A. The sequence goes on along the minus strand of CACASR010000009.1, from coordinate 42,452 downwards.
TAGATATGATAAATAATTGAATTATTAAAGCAAAAATATTATCTATTATTACTATAAATGGTTCTTTTTAATTAATATTAATAATTACTAAATTTTTTCATAAATCATATTTAAAATGCCTGAATCCAGGGGTAAATATCATAATTAATCCATATACCTTTTTCCCAATATATATCCTCCTCAATAAGATCTTTCAAATCATTTACATCATTAGCATTAAAAATTCCAAACAAATATTTGGTACATTTTGTTGGCCCTAATGTAACTAAAATATCACGATCTTTTAAGTTTTTAAGTCTATTAAGATGTTGTTCACGAAATGGTTCCCTTTTAGAAATTGCATCTTCACAGTACACTCCAAAAACTACAAACTTTTCCATTTTTAAATATAAATAATAGAATAAATACATACTAAATAATTGCATATATTACACGCAAATTGCTATGGTATTTAATACAACTTTCTTATAATTAAATATGCTAACTGGTAGCAATCTCCTTGCAAAAGTTAAAGAACTTGGTGATGTTAGCAAATCTGAGCTAGTTCGCGCCTGTGGTTACGTTTCCACTAAGAAAAACGGAGGTGAACGCTTAAACTTTACCGCATTCTATGAAGCACTTTTAGAAGCAAAAGGGGTTAATCTTGGTGATTCTGGTGTTGCGGGTATTGGAAAAGGTGGAAGAAAACTTAGTTATATAGCTACAGTACAAGGCAATGGAAATCTTCTGATTGGGAAAGCATATACAGCACTTCTTGATTTAAAAGCAGGTGATGAATTCGAAATTAAGCTCGGGAGGAAACAAATCAGATTATTACCTACAGAAGAATCTTAAAGACAAAAAAACACATTGGTTATATTATTTTTCAATAATTAATTCTTTTAATTAATAAATTATCTTTGTATTTATTTTTTTTGATCAGCAGCTAAACGCATTTCTTTACAAAATTCACCAACAAGATCAACAACATCTTTTTCACTTGAACTAGAAATTCGTTTTACAAATGCACTCCCAATAATTACCCCATCTGCTCCCCATTCACGAACTTTATTAACATGTTCTGGAGTGGATATTCCAAAACCAACAGCAATTGGATTGCTATTTACATCTTTTAATTTAGAGATAAGACTTTCTACTCTATTTTCCATTTTATTTCTCTCACCAGTGACACCTGTAACACTTACTAAATAAGTAAAGCCTTTTGTATGATCTGATATTTGTTTCATTCTTTCAAAAGGAGTAGTGGGAGCTACTAATAAAATCAAGTCCATAGAATTGCAACTTACTATTTTAGAAAATTTATAAGCTTCCTCTAAAGGGAGATCAGGAACTATTAGGCCAGAAACTCCAGCATTAGATGCAATCACACAAAACTCTTCAAAGCCAAAACATAGTAATGGATTTAAGTATGAAAAAAGGATTATGGGAATATTTAATTTACCTTTTAAAGACTCTAAAAGTTTAATTACTTTTCTTAAGTTAGTGCCTGACTTTAAGGCGCGAGAGGCCGCCACTTGAATAACTGGTCCATCGGCAAGTGGGTCACTGTAAGGGATACCTAATTCAATAAGATCAGCTCCATTTTCTTGTAACTTTAATAAGATCTCAGAAGTTATTTCAATATTGGGATCCCCAGCCATTATAAAAGGCATCAAAGCTAATTTTTTTTTATTTTTTAACTCACAAAACATCTCATCTACCTTAGATAAAGATTCATTTTTAGTAATTTGCATTTTGTTATCTTTCATGTTTTTAGGATATTTTTCTATGAAAAATTTATGTATTTTTTTCTAAATCTTCCATTAGTTTTTGCTGCTCTTCCTTTGACAATAAGTTGAATTTGGTTTCTAGTTTATCATTAACAACTTTTTCATACTCTTTTCTATATCGCTTCCTTTGTTCCATAAAAGTCATTTTTCCATTAATAACTCTATAAACATAAGATGTGACCCAAGTAATAACTATCAAAATCAAGATACAACTTGAGAGAGTAGTTGCTGTAAAATTGTCTATTCCAAGTTGCGGTGCAAATTTATAACTAATTAATCCTATTAATGAAATAAATAAACCTATTTGTATAACTTTTCCTTTAGTCAATTACTTACCCTTTACCACTTCCTTTTAGTCTGAGATTTAAAAATGGAGAAAATAAAATTAAACCTGGAAAGAAAAGAAATACAAGGCCATAAATTCCTAATCTTTCAAATTTGCCCATAATATTCCATCTATTATTCATCCAGTAAAATAGTAACAATGGGATAACCAATAAATAGGTAGAAATAATTCCGATATAAGCAATTAAAGTTGCGAATGAATTATTGAAAAAACTTTCCATTTTAATTTATGGTTGCTTAGTTAAAACATAACAACTATTGGAAGTTATCGTCAGAACTAAAAATAAATAATTAAATAATGGGAGTGGGGGGACTTGAACCCCCACGAGCTAAATCGCTCGACGGATTTTAAGTCCGGCGCGTCTACCAATTCCGCCACACTCCCAAGGGAATTAGCGCTTTTTAATCGTAGCTGAAAGTAACCCATTTAACCAAGAAAAATTGGAATATTTACACTTTTAATTGTCAGATTAAATCTAATTTTTTAATTTACTAATCCTTCTACTTGCCATTTTAAAGTTTCACCTGCATGAAATGGTTTTATTTGTCCGACAATATTTTTTTCTTCAACAACATCTATATATTCTTTAATTTTGTTAGGTCTAGAAACTAATTTTAATTTTTCTTTATTTGGTGGGACATTATAAAAATTAGGGCCATTCAAACTTGCAAACTTTTCAAAATTATCTAGAGCATTCTCCTCTTCGAAAACTGTTAAGTAGCTTTCTATTGCTACTGGCGAATTAAAAATTCCTGCACATCCACAAAAAGCTTTCCACTTCCTAAGGTGTGGAGCAGAGTCAGTCCCCAAGAAAAAACATTTTTTCCCACTTGTTGCCGCTCTCCTTAAAGCGAGTCTATTATTTTCCCTCTTAGCAACTGGTAAGCAGTAAAAATCACTATTTAGACCTCCAAAAAACATTGCATTTCTATTTATATGCAAATGATGCGGAGTAATAGTAGCCCCAATATTATTTTCTTGCACAAAATCCACTGCGTAAGAAGTGGTTATATGTTCTAGAACGATTTTTAATTTTGGAAATCTTTTAGTTATTTGAGAAAGTTCTTTATCTATAAAAACCTCTTCTCTATCGAATACATCTACTTCAGAATCAGTCACTTCCCCATGAATTAAAAGAGGCATTCCAGAATCTTGCATTAATTCAAAGATCTTATATAGATTTTCTATTTTCCTAACTCCATTACTGGAATTAGTTGTGGCATTAGCAGGATATAATTTTGCTGCAAAAAAAACATTATTTTTAAAACCATTAATTAGTTCCCCTTTATCAGTGTCATCTGTAAGATAAATTGTCATTAATGGTTCAAACTTAGAACTTTCTGGTAGCGCTTCAAAAATAGATTTCCTATAAGAAATTGCGCTATTGATTGATGTTATGGGACTTTTAGTATTAGGCATAATAATGGCTCTTCCAAAATATTCCGAAGTAAACTGAATGATATTTTTTAATACAAGACCTTCTCTTAAATGTAAATGCCAATCATCAGGTTTTATAATGTTAAAAGTCTTCAAAATTTTTTCGATTTAGTCAATTTTAACAGCAAATTAAAATTGACAATGAATTATAGATATTCGAGGATAGTTATTAACCAATTATGAAATTTTTTATTTTCTAAATTAAATCCTAAATATGAGTGATTTTTTATTTCCAATAATAGAAATAGTTTTAGGCGTAGTTCTACTTTTTGCTGGAGGAGAGTTCTTTATTCAAGGAGCCATATATTTATCTTTAATTTTAGGAATACCTCAAATAGTAATTGGTTTGACAGTTGTTTCTCTTGGGACAAGCTCTCCTGAGTTGTTGGTAAGTTTGAGTTCAATTTTAAAAGGCAGTGATTCGCTTGCGGCAAGCAATGTAATTGGAAGCAATATTTTTAATGTTCTCGTTGTTTTGGGCATAAGCTCATTGATAACACCTCTTAAAGTAAAAAGCAGAATAGTAAGAAGAGATGTACCTCTTTTAATGGCAATTTCTTGTGCAGTTTGGGCTATGTCATCAACGGGCTTATTAACATTGCAAGCCGGGGTATTTCTAATATTTTGTTTAATCTTAAATACAATATGGGAAATCAATACCATCAATGAGAAAGGAGAGGAGGCAAAAGATGCTGAACCAGAGATAGAAGAATTAAAAGATAACTATAAAGGTAAAATGAATATTTTACTAAAGTTAATATTGGGAATTTTTCTTTTAAGCTTTGGTTCAAATATTTTAGTAAATGGTTCTCAAACGCTCGCTACTCTTTTGGGTGTAAATGAAATTGTTATTGGTTTAACTATCGTCGCAACTGGGACATCTTTACCAGAATTAGTAACTTCAATAATTGCTGCATTTAAAGGCAAAACAGATCTTGCGATTGGGAATGTAATAGGAAGTAATTTACTCAATCAACTTTTAATCCTTGGGAGTTGCAGTATTTTTTCAGGATTTAAAGGTTTAGTAATTGAACAGAGTCTAATAAAAGTTGACTTACCTTTTATGGTTTTAACTACCTTTGCATGCTTACCAATTTTCTGGAGCAAAGGGAAAATCACAAGAATTGAAGGATTTATTTTGCTTAATCTTTATATTTTCTACATTCTCGATAAGATACTTTTCCTTAATGGATTTAACTTCCTTTCTGAATTAAGGATAGGTTTATTTATTTACTTTGTATTACTTATAGTATTTCTGATTGTTCAAGAAAAATTAAAATTTTCTAATTCATAATTTTATCCATACATAGTCACAAATTCTTCTGAGATAGTTGGGTGCAAAGCCATAGTAATATCAAAGTCTTTTTTTGTTATCCCTGCATTTAATGAAATTGATACCATTTGAATAATCTCAGACGATGTTTCTCCAAACATATGACATCCTAGGACTTTGTCAGTTAGCTTATGAACTACAATCTTCAACATACATTTTGATTTATTCTTTTTAAAGGTATTAGACATAGGGGTAAATTTGCATTTGAAAATTTTTATATTTTTTTCAGAGTAAATCTTTTTAGCTCTTTTCTCACTTAAGCCAACTGTTGAAATTTCTGGAATAGTAAAAACGGCCTTAGGGATATATTCATAATTTACTTTTCTTTTTTGGTCATTAAAAAAATTATCCGAAAAAACTCTCCCTTGTTCTATTGCTACTGGAGTTAAGTTTGGCTTATTAATAATATCGCCAACTGCAAAAATATTTGCGTTGCTTGTTTGATTAAGTTCATCGACATCTAAATATTGCCCATCCATCTTTAGATTTAAAAAATCTAAATTTAAAGACAAAAGATTTGGTTCTCTTCCTGTAGCAATAAGGATATTATTTGTTAGGAGTTTATCTCCCGAGTCTAGGGTTGATTCCAGATTTCCATTTACTTTCTTGATAGACTTTAATTGAGTATTTGAGATAATATTGATTTCAGTAAAAGTAGGTGATTCTTCTAGGCATGAAGAAAGATCCTCATCAAAACCATTAAGTAAATGTTGACCTCTAATTAATTGAGTTACTTCAGTACCTAAATTTCTGAAAATAGAAGCAAATTCACAAGCAATATATCCACCTCCTATTATTAATATTGATTTGGGAAACTTTTCTAATTCAAAAATATCATCACTAGTCCATGCCAAATCTACCCCCGGAATATCTAATTTCTTTGGTTTACCTCCAACTGAAATAAGAATTTTTTTTGAACTTATTTTGTTTTTAATTTTCTTTGTGTTTGAACAAATAATTTCTAATTCATTTTGAGAAATAAATCTTCCTAAGCCTTCAAAAATAGTTATATTCAACTTTTTTAAAGAATTTCTATGTAAATTACTTAATCTAGAAACCTCCTCTCTAACATTCTTCAACAAAATATTTGATTCAAAATTAACACCTTCATTTTTTAAACCATATCCTTCAGAAGAATCCATATTTTTTTTACTTTTAGCTGCATAAACCATTAATTTCTTAGGCACACATCCCCTTATCACACAAGTCCCTCCTATTTGATTTGCTTCTATGATTGCGACTTTTGCTCCATAACTAGCCGCACGTTTAGCCGCCGCGAGTCCTCCAGATCCAGCTCCAACAACAATTAAATCAAATTCAAATTCCAAGACTTTTTTTAATCAATTATTATAACGTTAGTTTATAGGTTTAATTCAAATAATGAATGAGATTTTGACATGGGATGATTTAAATAAATTTGAAGTTGAAGATCTTGATAGAGTCCATGGTATAAATAATTCCTACGCAAATCTAAGATTATTTGGACATAGTGAAAATGATGTATTAGTTACCCTTTATAGGGATAGGCATTCTTGGTGTCCATACTGTCAGAAGATATGGTTATGGCTTGAATTTAAGAAAATTCCATACAGAGTCAAGAAAATAAATATGTTTTGCTACGGCCAAAAAGAAAGTTGGTTCCTTGAAAAAGTCAGATCGGGGAAATTACCTGTAATTGAATTTAAAGGTCAAGTTATAACTGAAAGCGATGATATCATAGCTTTTTTAGAAAATGAATTTGGAGCCCTTGGATCTTTTATAACTGCTAGTCACCTTATCAAAATTCGAGAGTTAGAAAGAGAAATTTTCAGATCCTGGTGTAATTGGCTCTGCAGAGAGAGCTTTAATTTTATAGATAACTCTTTTAGAAAAAAAAGATTTAAAGAATCCATTTCTAAACTCGATGAAATCTTGAGTAGCTCAAAATCAGGATTTGTTGATCCATCAGTTTCTGACACGGGCGATATGGAGCCTGGTGTTGGAGATATAATTTTTATTCCATATATGGAGAGAATGAATGCATCACTCATTTATTATAAAGGGTTTAATTTAAGATCTAATTACCGTCATATAGATAACTGGCTTACCCTTTTTGAGGGGACAAGTGCTTATAGAGGCACTCAAGGAGATTTTCATACTCATTCTCATGATTTACCCCCACAAATGGGAGGATGTTATAAAGAAAGCAATGAACAACAGATAACTTTCTCTAAGCTAATTGATACTGGGCAGGGTTTAGGTAATTATGAATTAAACCAAAATTATGAATCAAAACATTATGCAACAATTGCTCTTAAAAGAGTGATAAAGCATAAAGACAATTTACTAAAGGTAAACCCATACAACAAAGAATCTTTTGATGAATCATTGAGATCAGCTTTGAGCCATATGATCACAGGTGAAGTATTAATACCTAAAAAACTTTCAGGAATCTCTTTAAGATACTTAAAAAATAGAATCTCAGTTCCCAGAGATATGCCAATTATTTCAGCAAGGTTATTAAGGCAATCATTAAATAAAATTGAATCGTTTAGTGATATCAATGAGATAGATAAGATACCTTTCAGGCATAGATATGATCAAGATCCTATAAATTTCATTTCTAGTTATTAGTAAAACTATAAATTTTTTCTTGAATCTATTTGAAGTAAATCTCTAATTTTTTGAACTTGACTTGCAATATTTGGATCAATAGATAATTTTTTTTCAACTTGTTCAATAGCATACATAACTGTTGTATGGTCTTTGCCCCCAAACTCATCTCCAATTCTTGGTAGGCTTAGATCCGTCCCATGTCTCATAAGATACATACCTATTTGCCTAGCTTGACTTACTGGTTTTCTCCTACTTGAACTGATCAATTCATCAGTAGAAACTTTAAAGAAATCTGACACTTTATTAATAACTTGTTTTGGAGTAACAACAACTCCAACACTATTCGGATCAAGCATTGGAGCAATTGATTGGACTGTCATTGGCAAGCCTGTTATTGATGCAAATGCAACAGCTCTAGTAAATGCTCCTTCCAATTCTCGAATATTTGAAGTGAATCTTCCTGCTATAAATTGAATTAAATCTCTTGGAAGACTCATCCTCTCTTGTTCTGCCTTTTTTTGAAGGATGGCTGTCCTCGTCTCAAGATCAGGTGGTTGAATATCTGCGGTCATACCCATTGAGAACCTAGAAATTAATCTCTCTTGAATTCCCGACAATTGATTTGGTGGTCTGTCACTTGCAATAACTATTTGACTTCCTGATTCGTGAAGAGCGTTAAAAGTATGAAAGAATTCTTCCTGTGTATACTCTTTGCCTTCTAAAAACTGTATATCGTCTATTAAAATCAAATCTACATTTCTATATTTATCTCGAATAGCCGTCATTCCATCTCTTCGGATACCGCTAATAACATCATTTGTAAAAGTTTCTGTAGATACATATTTAACTTTTGCTTCTGGATCTATTTCTACTCGATAATGACCTATTGCTTGCATTAAATGAGTCTTACCAAGACCAACTCCTCCACAAATAAATAATGGATTGAATTCTCTACCAGGAGATTCGGCAACGGCTAAAGCTGCGGCATGAGCCAACCTACTATTTGGACCCACAACAAATCTTTTAAATACGTATCGTAAATTTAAACCATTAGGATTTTTGAATTGATTTTTTGAAGAATTAATTGGGTTATTACTAGAAAAAGATCTTGTTTTATGATGAATATTCTGTTCGTTAGGTTTATCTTCATTTGTTAAATCGCTTCTGACATTCGATTCAGATTTAAAAACAACTTTTACATCATGACCGCAGATTTCCTTTGCAGCTTTTTCAATAGTTTCACAATAATTCTTTCTTAACCAATCACTAGAAAATGTATTTGGAGCGATTAAAGTTAATAAGCCATTTTCAAAACAATTAAATTTAGCAGGCCTTATCCATGTCTCAAATGAAGGCTTACTTAAAGTTTTTTGGAGTAATTGTTGAACTTCCGCCCAAATAGGATTAATTGCTTGCAAAATTTTATTATCTAGATTATTAATCTAGTTGGAATTTAAAAATTGGCCATTATCAAATCACAAGATCACGACAAATTTAAAATTATTTAACAAAGCATAAACTATCTTTATAAAGATAAATTTTATATTTATTTAATAAGCATATAATTATTTTAAATCTCACTAAAGTATTGGATAAAGCATTACTTATTATCATGGCGAAATGGCATGGTTTTGGAAGATGCAAAACAAGACTATCAAAAGATATAGGTAAAAGTAATTCGGCGAAAGTACAAAGTGTGATGACCAAACACACAATTTCAGTCGCAAAATTTCTCCAAGAAAATAAACTGATTGATATTTCTATTGCCATAACTGGTTTGGGGTTAGGAAATTGTAAAAATTGGTCTAGAGAATTAGGCATCAAAAAATTTAATTTGCAGGGAAAAGGCTGCTTGGGAGAAAAAATGAAAAGGCAAATAATTATCAATAAAAAATTTTGTGCTAGACATAAAATCAAAAATATTATTTTTATTGGTACTGACCTTCCAGATTTATGCCATCAAGATTTATTGAATACTCTAGAAGAGTTTCAACAAAATGATCTTATTTTAGGGCCATCTAATGATGGAGGATATTGGCTTATTGGTTTATCAGAAAAAATAATTTCAACGCATCTATATTTACCTTTTATTAACATTGAGTGGGGTACAGAGAATGTTCTTCAAAATACAATTGATAATTTTGCTTCTATAAAATTGAAATATAAGCTTATAGATAAAAAAATAGATATAGATACAATATTCGATATCGAAAATAGAAAGTAATCAACTTGTCTAAAATCTCAATTATCATTCCAACTATTAATGAAGCTAATAATTTGCCATTATTGCTTTCAGACTTGTCAAGTATTCAGAAAGAGAGGGAAATCATAATTGTTGATTGTGGAAGTGAAGATAAAACTATTGATATAGCAAATATTTATGGAGCGGAAGTATTTATATCCAAAGAAAGGAATCGAGGTTTACAATTAGATATTGGTGCTAAGAATTCAAAAGGAGACTGGCTCATATTTTTGCATGCGGATACAAGATTAAATCATGATTGGTTTAGAAAAATTAATTCATATTTAGAGCGAAACAAAGAAAGTATTTACTATTTTGAATTCAAAATTAATCACAAAAAGATAATTTATAGAGTCCTAGAAATTTTAGTGAATTTTAGAAGTAAATTTTTTAAGCAACCGTATGGTGATCAAGGTTTAATAATTCATAGAACATCCTATTTTAAGAATAATGGTTTTAGAAAGATACCTTTGATGGAAGATGTAGATTTTTTAAGGAGATTAAACAAAAAAAAAGATTTAAAACAATTAAATATTCCTATTTTTATAAGTCCAAGAAAATGGGAAAGAACTAATATTTTTCTCCAAGCAATTAAGAACTGGCACTTTAGAAGAAGATGGTTAAGAGGAGAATCTTTAAAATCTATATATTCTGACTACTACAAAAAATGATTATTTTGCATACCAAAAAGCACATTTAGAGCCTCTAGGTTCTAATATCCAACCTTGTCTTTTGTAAAATGCAACCACTTCAGCATCAGCAAAAAGGGTTACTTTAGAAATTCCAATATTTTTCAACTCTTTTAGTACATATTTCATTAACTCTTTCCCCAATCCAAAACCTTGATAAACAGGGTTAATAGCTACATCCCAAACTGTTGCTTCTAGAATTCCATCGCCAGTGCATCTTGCAAATCCTACTAATCTGGGGAATTTATTATCATGACGCCATAACCCAACCACCAAAATACTGAAATCTAAAGCTCTTTTTACCCTCCTTATAGGTCTTCTGCTCCAACCAACAGTTTGCAATAGTTGATCTAGTTCTATTAGATCTAAATCTTTATTTTTACTACATACAAATATTTCTTCCTTATTTGTTTGAGTGAACTCATAAGAATCTAAACCATAGAGATCTATCAGCTCATCTCTTGATATACTGTTTGATTTTTTTATTAACGATCCTTGGTTTCTAAAAATCATCAAAAATTAACGAATCCTTTTTGTTGAAGCTCAGAGAGCTGAAAATATAAACCCTTTTTCAGTCTCAATTCACTATGTGTTCCCTCTTCAACTAATGATCCCCCTTTTAAGACTAAAATCTTATCAGAACTTTCAATAGTTGCTAATCTATGAGCTATTACTAAGGCTGTTCTTTTTGACAGAATTCTCTCAAGATCTTTCTGCAAAGTAGCCTCTGTAGAGGGATCCATAAACGCTGTTGCTTCGTCCATTATTAAAACAACAGGATTTCTAATTGCTACTCTAGCTACTGAAAGAAGTTGTCTCTCTCCCGAAGAGAGATTTCCCCCTCTTTCTCTTAATAAGGTGTTCAAACCTTCTGGTAATTTTTTTAACAAATTATCTAACCCTAATTCGTTACAAAGATTTTCTAATTCAAGATTGTCTACATTCGAATTTAGTTTTAAATTATCTGCGACATTTCCACTAAAGATAAAGGTATCTTGCAAAACTACTCCCAACATACTTCTAAGAGTTGCAATAGGAAAATCTTTGATATTTATATCGTCGATTAAAATTTGTCCTGATTGAGGTTCATATAATCTACATAACAGTCTTATTATTGTCGTCTTACCTGAACCAGTTGGCCCTACAAAAGCCACATGCTCTCCCGGATTAATCTTGAAAGATAAATTCTTTATGATATGTTCTCCTTCATTGTAGAAAAAATCAACATTCTTGAACTCAATTTTGCCCTTAAATTTTTTATTTACATTTTTAGCATTTTCTAAAAAATGTTTTGCGGAAGTAGAGTCCTTAATCTGTATTTCTTCATCCAATAATTCGTTTATTCTTTCTACAGCTGTTAAGCCTCCTTGTATCTGAGTAAATCTTTCTGCAAGCTGCCTTAAAGGTTCAAAAAGTCTTTGGGAATATAAAATAAAAGTTGTTAATGTTCCTAAACCAATATTTCCAGAAGTAACAAGATATCCTCCAACTGCCAAAACCAAGGAAACTGCAGCAAGAGAAATCCATTCTATAAATGCCGAAATACTACTGTCATAAAATATTGTTCCATTAACTGCTTTCTTGTAAGCAACTCCAGTTTTAGAAAATTTCTTGCTATTAAAAGCCTCTCTTCTGAACATCTGAACAACTTCTAAACCTTGAAGATTCTCTTGAAAATCAGAGTTGAGTTGAGACAATTCTTCCCTTACTTGATAGTTGGCTCTTCTATATCGTTTTTGAAGCCAAATAATAAAATATGAAACTGGGATTTGAGTCAAAAGTAATAAAATAGCAAGCCCTCTATCAATAGACAGCATTGTCAAAGAAATCACAATCAGACTGACGAAGTCAGCAATGACTCCAACTGCCCCACTCCCAAAAACCTCGGCTAAAGCATCAACATCATTTGTTAATCTCGTTAATAATTTACCTACAGGCATTTTATCGTGATACTTAAGAGATAAAGATATTGAATGATCAAAAAGTTCCCTTCTTATTCTTGCTGTCAAACGTTGTCCCACTGCTTGGATATTGTAAGTTTGGTATCCCTGCAAAACTAATCTGAATAGAACAGTTATAGATAAAGTTATGATTATGGCATTTATTGACTGCCCAAAGAAAGTTTTACTTAGCCAAACATCTGTAGTTTCGTTCTTAAGAATGGTAATTGCTTGACCAACTAATAATGGTTGAATGGCTCCAGAGAAAGAAACAGGTAATAAAACTATCAAGATAAGATAGATTGTTTTTTTATCTTTAGTTAAATATTTACCTAACTTTTTAATCCTTCTAAAATCTTTAAAAAACATTTAGCTAATCTTCTATAAAGCATTAGTTGATTCTATTGATAAAATAGTATCTCTGAGATGATTATCATCTAACCTCATGGATAAAGGATTTCCAATTAGTCTTGCAGTCGAGTAATAAAGATCATCTATTTTAATTAAACCATTTTCTTTAAGAGTTTTTCCGGTTGCCACCAAATCAACTATTGCCTCTGCCATACCTGTAATAGGACCAAGCTCGACTGATCCTGTCAAATGAACTATTTCTACTGGAATATTTAATTCCTCAAAATAAGATCTTGCTGTTTTTATAAATTTACTTGCTACTTTACAATTCGCTGGTAGATCAGTTGGTTTTGAATAATTGCTATTTTTCTTAACCGCCAACGACATATGACAACCACCAAATCCTAAATCTAATAACTTTGCCACTTTTAATTCAGATTCTCGTAAAACGTCATACCCAACAATACCCAAATCAGCCTGACCATAACTTACATAAACAGGAACATCTCCATTTCTTACTAGTAAAGCTTTTGCCCGTTTGCAATTTGATTCAAAGGTTAATGATCTGTTATTTGCGTCCAACGCATCAGAAAAATCTAACCCAGCTCTTTTAAAAGTTGAAATTGAATCTTTTAACAGAGCTCCTTTTGGTAAAGCTATAGTAAACATAGATCAATTTCTTCCAAAGATTCTTCATTCTAAGTTAACAATGGAATTTAATAAAGCTCGAAATATTATGGGACTTAGAGTTTTAAGTGATAACGTCATTTGGTTATGGGTAAAAGACAAATCCGTTGTAGTTGTAGATCCATCTGTTCACGAACCAGTCATTAGATATATAAATGAAAAAAATTATCACTTAGAAGCTATTTTGCAAACTCATCACCATTCAGACCATATTGGAGGGACGAAGTCTCTTATTGAAAGATGGCCAAATGTAAAGGTGATTGCCTCCTCCAAAGAAAAAAAGCGAATACCTTTTCAAAATGTATCTGTAGAAGATGGAGAAATTTTAAATATTTTAGGTGAAGAAGTAAAAATAATTGAAGTATTAGGGCATACAAGCTCACATATTGCCTTCTTTTTGAAAAGTGAAAATCCTGTTCTTTTTATTGGTGATACATTATTTTCTGGAGGCTGTGGAAGAATTTTTGAGGGAACATATCAACAAATGTATTCTTCACTAGAAAGAATCAAATCTTTACCAAAAAATACTCTTATATATTGTGCACATGAATATACAAAGGCAAATATATTGTGGGCATTGAATCTCAAGCCTAAAGATAAAAGTATAAAAAATAAACTTTCGGAAGTTGAAAAAAAACTTTCTCTTAATGAATTGACAATTCCATTTTTACTTGATGAAGAGATGAAAATAAACCTTTTCTTAAGAGCAAAAAATTTAAAAGAATTTACTTTTTTAAGAGCAAATAAAGATTTATGGGTTTAAATAGATAGGTATCTTCTTAAACAAATGTCCCCCAAACAAGTAATTAAAACATCAAATGCTCCAGATCCAGTAGGACCTTATAATCAAGCAATAAAAGCTGGGGATTTTATTTTTTGTTCTGGTCAAATTGCTATAGACCCAGCTTTAAATGAAATAACATGTTTAGGGGATATAGAGAAGGAAACTATTCAAGTTTTAAAAAATATTGAAGCAGTTCTTAAAGCTGGTGGAGCAAAAATAGAGGATGTAATAAAAACTACTATTTACTTAACAGACTTAAGTAATTTTCAAATTGTCAATAAAATATATAGTGATTTTTTTAATATAGATAATCCTCCAGCAAGGGCCTGTGTGGAAGTTTCATCTCTACCAAAAGGAGTTTTAGTTGAAATAGATTGCGTCGCTTTTCAAGATTAATTTCTAATTATTGAGAAATTTGAAACATAAACCAATTTTGCACCATAGTTGTTTAGATTATTAGTTGATAATTCATCTTTGATCTATGTCAGCAGCTAAGCTTAATATAGATGAACTAGAAGCAGGTTATCCTTTATTTTGCAAAGCTCTTAGACTATTAATTTTAAAAGGTAACTCAGTTAAAGATATTGAAAAGACAGTTTGTTGGAGTCATCTTGAAACTTTAAATAGATGTCTACCAGGTAGATATAAAGCCCCCACATATTTAATGGCTTTAATCAAAAGAGATATTGCCAAGCCTAATAATTACTAAAAAAGATTAATCTTCCAAATAAAATTTATCAATATCCATTGAAAAGTCTTTTTCTTTGTCTGATATTTCTTTATTGTCTAAAAATATTGAAAGACTTACAAAATTCTTACCGAAGCTGATATTTGGATAGATATCACTTTCTTTACACAATTTCTCAATTTTCCTCATGAATTTACTAATTTTTGAGTATTGCTCAAATTCAAATCTTTTTTCAATTCTCAAAGGTGATTCTCTTTCATTCCACATTTAATTCTTTATTCAAGACTAATTACACTATACCTTGAACAAAGTTTCTCAATAAATTTTTTAAGTTAAAATTTTTAGTCACTCTCCCAATAATCAATAATACCGCCAATTGTTAAATCGGTTTGAACTTCTGGATTAGGACATGCAAATCTAGCGGCAGAGCCACTAGAAGTAAAAACCCAGTTACCTTCTCTGGCTCCAACAGGATCAACAGCAACTAATTTCTTTCCTTTATTATTTTCTAAAATTCGTAAATTCATATGACCTAAGCCAGCCACTCTTTGAGTGCATACCATCCTTCCTAATACCTTCATAATTTCCATAATTTATATTCTCCTTTTTTATGACTTGTCAGGATCCCAATGATCAATTATTCCAACAATCGTTAAGTCGCTTGGATAAGATTTACTTCCTGCTGCTTCCCTAGCAGCAGAACTTCCCACACAAATAACCCAATCTCCCGGCTTACAGCCAACTGCATCAACTGCAACTTTATTAGAAGAACCATCTAATACAACCTGCAGATGTTTATGTTCAAAACCAGGAATCCTATTGGTAGAAACAAGTGGTTTTACAACCTTGCAAATTAGCATAATTAGTGAGCCTCCTCTGTTTTTTTATCTAAAGACATTCCAATAATTTGGGCGGAATGAATGTTGTCCCTATCTCTAATAGTAGAGCAAGTATGTAACAAACCTTGATCAACTAAATTTTTATATCTAATTGATATCGCATTATTAACTCTTTCACAATCATTTATTGCCCTCTCTTTTGCGCCGGGCACTTTTCCAGAGTAATCAAATCTTATTACTACCGGAATAGGTAGATCTTGAGAAACATTTAATCCAGTAAAAATCTTCACTCCTACATCTAAATCTGGAGCACCTTCTTCAACTGTATCTAAATGAGCAAAATAAGTTAAATTTCTGAGATGTACTTCTTTGAAACCTATACCTACTCCAATAAACCTCTCTGCATGTCCAATATCATCATAAGAACCATTATGAAAACTCTTAACATAATCAATTTGAGAAATATTATTGACAATTAATTTATACGCAAATTTTTCCAGTCCACTGAGTTTATCTTTTGAAGATTGCTTAGAAATTGTCTGGCAAATTTCTCTTTCTGCATCCTCTTTTGAAAAATTTATTGTTGAATTATAAATTTCTAATGTGGAAATAGTTTTTTCTAAATCTATACCGCCATCGCTAGTTGATAAATGTATTTTTAATGAATCAGTGTCTGTATCGAGTCCAATTAACATTAAATCCACAGAAGCTCCGCAGCAAAAGCTATTCTCTACAGCCTCTTTGAAAGCATATAATTTATTTCTACCTTCTGCTGCAGCTAACTCATCATTACTCCCATGAGCTGCGCATCCCTGATGCAAAGGATCTACTGAACTAAAGTGATAAGTTACAACTTTTAAGTACCTGGTATCTTTATGAGCTTCATTAGGAACATTCTCTCTAAATCTTTTATGTTCAGTTTTTACCCAGCGATTAACGGTATTTTCAATATCAAAAAGTGCTCCAGCATGGGATCTTCTTCTTACTGAACTAAAAGGTATTCTCATTACATAAGCAACTGAATGAGCTAATCTTCCATCTGAACAAGGAGTTATATCAAGTAAATGTATTCCACAATCTAAAAGAAATTTTTCGAAGTCTTCAGCATCCCTACTTCCAGCAGCACCTTCAAGTGGATCATTATTAAAAAAATTGTAGCTAAGTTTCTCATGCTGTTTGAAAGCACACCATGCATATAAAGCCCTCATATCGAGAGGTTTAACCCAAGATTTTTCTAAAACATGTAGTGGTAAATCTATTCCCAATTTTTTTCTTGATATTTTCTGAGCCTTATTTATAAAATCTTCTTGATGTTGAATTCGGGCAATTTCCTTAAGAGTTGGAACAATTTCGTCAAAATCACTTTTTATGTCGCTTTCATAACTAAATAGACTTTCATTTTGAATATTATTAGTTAATTTATGAGACTTTCCAGAATTTCGTAAATTATTTGATTCTTTAGTTTGTATATGGATATTTTCAGTAAAAGTTTTCATTGGAGCGGTTGGCCCCAATGTGAAGTTCTTGGCTTTAGCCAGTCCTCTTAAAGGCATTATTTACTTAACCTCTTGCACCACCTGAAAAGGTAACAAGTTGTCCCTCACGAGTATTACCACTAGATCCGGTTATCAAGAAATCTGGTTTTTCTGTTTCCTCATTTCTTTTAACTTCCATAGGGGGCATTGCGCTCATGAATCCTGCTCTTGATGGATTTCGCTTTCTAGAAGAAGCTCCCTCTGTGCCAGTTACCTTATCACCACGATCCCAATCATCACCAGTTACGTTTCCCACTGATTGACCTTCACCAGTAATCCTTGATGCGACTCTTTTTTCTGGTGTCTTTGCAGCACGATCTGCCTCTTCGATTTCCATTTTTTGTTTATAAGTAATATTTTTATTCGGTTCAAATCTAAATTTTTCAGTGCCAGTGACCTTATCAACTGCCATATCAAAAGGTCCTGTTACCTTTGAACCATTTTCATATTCATTACCCGTAACACCTTGAGTATTTTTTTCAGAATATTTGTCTCTTGATGGTGATTTAACAGAGAAATTGTTCCAAGAGTTATCTACTGACTTTTCCGGATTAGCATAAGCAGTATCATTTGGAGGATTATCACAAGCTTGTGAGAACTGATCTCCACCAACATAAGGAGTTCCTGTTAGGTTTTTACAAGCACCTTTCTTAGCACCTGTCATTACTCCGCCAATTCCTGGTTGTTGTCCTGTAAGTCTGGCATTTGAATTATTCCCAGAATTAACTGTTGCTCGTGATTTCATATCTTCAGAAGTTTCATTATTGCAATTCTCATTAATCTGATCCAAGCCTGCATATGGTGTTCCTGTTAGCACTTTGCATGAACCTGGTTCATCTCCAGTTACTATTTTTGATCTTCCTGTCATAGTCCCGCTTATTAAATTTGACTTTGGAGAAAGGCTTAAACCTACTTTTCTAGCTTCTGGTTTTGGTTTTGAACTGCAAAACTTCTCATATTGTTGAGATCCTATGTACTCATCACCAGTTACATTCTTGCAACTCCCATGTTCATTACCAGTCATATGGTCTGATCTTCCTACACCTGTTCCAGTTACATTATTCCCATTAAGAGTGTTATAACTGCCTACTTTTTCAAATGCTTTACCTTTTGGATTTGGCTCTGAGCCAAGATATTGATCTCCAGTTAACTGATGTCCAGAACCTGATTCATCTCCAGTAACCAGAGTTGATCTACCTGGAAGTGATCCAGATACTTTTAATCCATCAGTTGTAGTACTATGTTTAACCTTTGAAGGATTTTTTGGAACATCACCACAATATTTCTGCGATTGATTAGCAGATACATATTCAGTACCTGTAAGGTTTTTACAAGTCCCTGGCTCATCGCCTGTGACCCTTTCAGATCTACCGACTTCATTTCCGGTTACTTTATTACCTGATGTTGTAGAGGTAACAGTAGATCTAAGTGGTTGTTTATAACTTGGTCTATCTTGACAAAATTGGTCAACTACTTCTGCGCCCATATATTGAGTACCAGTAACAGTTCTGCATGTACTTGCTTCATTCCCTGTAGTTTTTAAAGATCTATTAGCTTGTGTTCCAGTAACTATTTGACCTGAATCAGTTTCACTTTTACCAACTTTCCAGCTAGCATCAGCAATATTTTGTTTGGCTCCGTTTTTATTCGGACCACATGGTCTACATTTACCATTACCTTTTTTGCCTGTGGCACCAGTTTTACTTCTTAGCTCTCTCACTCTCTGAGAAATCTCTCTACTACTTAAATCTGGGTCTCCCCTTCTAGCTAAAGAAGCTGCACTGGTATTTTGTTTAGTTGCTGATTTACCATGCTTAGATTGAGCTTCTCTTCTCGCTAAAACAATATCTCTACTTGTATTAGCAATAGGCTTTCTCTTCTGATTAATTCTTCTTTTAACGTTTGGTTTTGATGTTTTAATTTCTGTATTATGTGAATTTTGAACTTCTTGATTTTTGCTTGTGGTAGTTTTGACAGTGTTTACAGGACTTTCCTTTTTAACATCAGTACGAGTTCTATCTGATGAATTTATAGCTGATTTCCCATGAGTAGACATCGCTTTTCTTCTCTCTATTACTAACTCTTTACTAGATAAATTTGTGGGAGAAGTCTTTCTATTTACCTGATTTTTTGGAATATGTTTTGTAGCTGGTTTAGAAAATTTTTGATTATTAGGAGAAGACTGAGTCCCAGAAATCTGTATATCTTGAGAAGATCGAACTCTATCTTGAGTTGTTGAAGAATAAGCAGCAGCTTTTTTACCGCTATCACTCATGGCCTTTCTTCTTTCTAGTGCAATCTCTCTACTGGTTTTTTTTGACATAATCTTCAAATGTGAAACTCTTTTGAAAAACTTTCTCCAAAAATATTTTTTGGAGAAAGATATTTACTACATAAAGTAGATTTAACGTCCTTGGAAAACTACAAAAGCTGTTCCTTGGCTTTGGGTGTAAGCATCGTATCCGATGATTCTTACATGGTGATCAGGGTATGCTCTATGACATGCCTCTAATTCACTTACAACCAAGTTAAGATCTTTTTCCCCAAAGAATGGGAGCTTCCAATAAGACCAATAAGTCTGCATACTTCCACTAGGATGAACATGCTCAATAACAGGACTCCAGCCTTGAGCAATTATGTATGCAATTTGATCGTATATTTCTTCCTGGGTCATCGGTGGTAAGAAACCGAATGTTTCCAGGGTTGCAACTGTTTGATAGTCGCCTACTGTGCTCTGGAAAGGCATAATTAATTTTAATGTGAATGAATTACTCGTAATAGAACGAGATTTGTAGAAGTTTGAGGAGAAAAAGAATCTCCTCAATTTTGAAATTTGGTTTAACCTTGAACGTCTAGTTTGTCGACGGTATCAAATTCAAACTTAATTTCCTTCCAAGTTTCAAGAGCAATAGCTAGTTCAGGACTGTGTTTAGCAGCTTCCATAAGAATGTCTCTACTCTCTTTTTCGATTTCGCGACCAGCATTACGTGCTTTCACACAAGCTTCTAAAGCGACTCTGTTAGCTGCAGCTCCAGCAGCGGAACCCCATGGATGACCATGTGTTCCTCCACCGAACTGAAGACAAGAATCATCTCCAAAAATCGCAAGGAGTGCAGGCATATGCCACACGTGAATACCACCTGATGCGACAGCAAATACTCCTGGCATTGAACCCCAATCTTGATCAAAGAAGTTACCTCTTGATCTATCTTCGGGAACAAATGACTCTCTTAAGTTGTCAATATAACCAAGAGTTGTTTGACGATCACCTTCTAGTTTTCCAACAACAGTTCCAGTATGTAATTGATCTCCTCCGGAGAGTCTCAAGCATTTTGCTAGAACCCTGAAATGGATACCGTGTTTTGGATGTCTATCAATAACAGCATGCATGGCTCTATGAATATGTAGAAGCATGCCATTTTTGCGACACCAGTTTGCTAATCCAGTATTTGCAGTAAAACCGCCAGTTATATAATCATGCATGATGATTGGCATATCTAGCTCTTTTGCAAATTCAGCTCTTTCGTAAAGTTCTTCAGGGGTGTTGGCAGTACAGTTTAGGTAGTGACCTTTAACTTCTCCAGTTTCTTGT
Source organism: uncultured Prochlorococcus sp. (assembly GCA_902535175.1). Lineage (GTDB taxonomy): Bacteria > Cyanobacteriota > Cyanobacteriia > PCC-6307 > Cyanobiaceae > Prochlorococcus_A. Next base: position 21,625 of record CACASR010000009.1, on the reverse strand, counting down.
TGAGCAAGCTTAACTGCTTCTGCAACAAACTCAAATCTTTCTCTCCAACGTTGGAATGGCTGAGAATTTATATTCTCATCATCCTTCGTTAAATCAAGACCACCTCTAAGACACTCATATACAACTCGACCATAGTTTTTACCAGATAATCCTAATTTCGGTTTAATGGTACAACCAAGAAGAGGTCTTCCATATTTGTTTAAACGATCTCTTTCAACTACGATTCCATTTGGAGGACCACCGCAAGTTTTAATGAAAGCAATTGGGAATCTAATATCTTCTAAACGAAGATGTCTTAGAGCTTTAAATCCAAAAACGTTTCCTACTAGAGATGTTAAAACGTTTGTAATAGAACCTTCTTCAAAAAGATCTAAAGGATATGCAATAAAAGCATAAAAAGCTTCAGGATCTCCAGGAACGTCTTCGATTCGATAACAACGTCCTTTATAAAATTCTAAATCTGTAAGTAACTCGGACCAAACTGTTGACCAAGTACCTGTTGAAGATTCAGCTGCGACAGCTGCTGCAACTTCTTCTCTGGGAACACCTTCTTGACCTGTACATTTGAAACAGGCTAGTAAATCGGTGTCTAGGGGTACATATTCAGGAGTCCAGTAGGTGTCTCTGTACTCCTTTACCCCTGCATCATACTTCTTACTCATAAGGATAAATTTAGGTCTGTGTAGGGAAAATAATTATTGTGCAAAATTTATAAATTTTGCTTTACTTATTTAGTCCTTTTGACCAAGAAATTCACCGTTACCAAGAGCAGGTTCAACTTCTCTATGAGGACGAGCAATAATGTGAGCTGCAACTAAACCGTCACCAACTCTTTCACAAGCATCAGCACCAGCTCTTACAGCTGCATTAACTGCGCCTGTTTCGCCTCTAACTAATACTGTGACATAACCGCCACCTACGAATTCACGACCAATAAGGCGAACTTCTGCAGCCTTTGTCATTGCATCTGCTGCTTCGATTGCAGGTACAAGTCCGCGTGTCTCGATCATGCCGAGAGCGATACCCATTGTTTCTGTAGCCATTGTCTACTAATTACTAAATGTGGAATGTTCAATCCGAAGAATGCTTCATTAAGTACTTATAAGTCAAGCGTTTTCGATAAAATCTCCATTAATGTTTTTTCTATCATTCATAAGTTAAACTTATCACCCTTGGTACTATTGATATGTCAATACTTATGCAAATTAGTTAGTGCATCAAAACATACTGTTGTGTTAAGAAAAAATTTACATTATGTTATTTCCGTACGAGACAGGCCCTGTCTACACAGGTGTGGAATGTTCAACCTTTCCTGTCTCCGTATCTAGCTTTGAAGTAAGATAATACTTTCAATAAATCTATTCGTTATTTTGAACCCTCCGTTACTAACTATTGCCAGTGGCAACAAAAGTAAAGTTTCTGAAATTTCGGAAATGCTTGATGTTTTGTCTTTAAGGGTTCAGAAGCAACCAGAACATTTAAATGTCGAAGAAACTGGAAACACATATTTTGAGAATGCTTTTTTAAAAGCAAAAGCAGCTGCTTTAGAAACAAAAACTTGGGCATTAGCTGATGATTCAGGTCTTGAAGTGGATTTCTTAGATGGTCGACCAGGCATATATTCTGCTCGATATGCCAAAAACAACGCTGAAAAAATCAAAAAATTAATTAATGAACTTTCTAATAGTCCCTACAGGAGCGCAAGATTTATAAGTTGCATGGTTTTATGTGATCCCTCAGGAAACTTAGTGAAGGATGCAACTGGAATATGCTGGGGAGAAATACTTAGGACCCCAAAATATCCAAATGGGGAGTTCGAATCTATTTTTTGGGTAAAAGAAGCTAACTCTGTTTATGGAGAGCTCTCACAATCACAACTTAGTAAGTTAGGAAGCAGGGGTAAAGCAGCCAAAATTATGTCTCCTTACCTCAAAAAAGAAATTGGTATAAATTAAAAAATTTCTCAATAATTTGAAATTTCATCAATTGCTCTTACAGCAGCAGCTGCTGCTTCTTCTACATCTCCTTCTTTCCCTGCCAGAGTTAATCTACCAAAAGCGCCAACTGCTTTTACATCAACAACAGTTATATTTGATGCTTTTTCTGCTTCATTTGCTGCTTTTAAGACATACCCAGCCGGTTCAGTTTCTAATATAAACATGCTCATTCCAGATTGAATCATTGATCCACTTCTGTTTTGTCTATTTATTAAAACAGCATGATCTGGAGTAATAGCTCGAATAACTTCTGTCCAACTTGTTGAAGGTTTGGTTCTTTTTCTAACTTCACTTCCAATAGCATCTAGAACTACATCCCCAGAATGTAAAACAGTACTTTGATCTTTGTGATAAAGAGCAAGAGAGCCAAATGCTCTTTCAACAATCATCTGACCAAGTCTTACATTACTTGCTTTTAAAGCAATATCAGTGACTCTATGCACGGCCATCCCAGGGGAAACTTCCATCCAAAGGCACGAATCTCCTGGTATAGGTAAAAAACCTCTACTAACCGTCCCCATATATGCAGCTAATTGAGGTTGAAGAGAATCCAAAAAAACATATGTTCTCAACTCAATTTGCTCAACTTGACTTGCTTGTCTGGACACCAAAGACTTTTCTGAATCAGTTGTAATAAAACAGCTTGCACCACTGGCCTGAGATTGCACCTCAGATCCTGTTACAAGAGAACTGCCTTTTTTTCGTTCCCCTCTGTTTAAACTAGAAGTTGGTTCCATTCACGCGACTATAACGGATAATGGTTCATTTTTTCTATTAAATTTACTTGCATGCTTCCCACAAAACGATAACTTCAAGTTAAAGATATGCATTTTTATGGGAACTTCTAAAAAAAAAGAACCTAATGTTTCTGGTACTGAAAAAGAATTAACCCCTGATCAAACTCTTGGATTAGTTAGCCTAAGTCTGATGCAAAAACTATCTCAGAAAGACCCATCTTTTAGTTGGTTAGAAGAAGATAAAATTGAAAAAGTAAATCTTAAGAACCTTAGAGATAGATTGGAGTTAACGCAATTAGCTATAAATACTGGAGCACCTTTAACCACTTCAGAAGTCACAGCTTTAATTGGGGCAAAGCCCGGGAAATCTAAGTTAGAAAGAGCAGGATTATTAGCAACGAAAATAGCTAGAAATGTGTGGAAGATTTCAAAAATAAGTCAAGGAAATTCCTTCTATAGAAATTAAAATACGCCCCAAAAGTTTTTTTCATAATTCCCATTTAAGTATTTAAACATTCATATAAGTTTTTTAAATGTGTTCATTTTGTAAGAGAACTTATTAATTACTTTCTTTAATTAAAAAGTTTATGCAAGCTTGAAATATAAGCTCTTGAAATTTTTTGATGAGTAAAGTTGAATTTAATAAGGAAACTGGGCCCAGGGAAGTTTTTTGTGGGTTAACTTCAATAGTATGGCTCCACAGAAGAATGCCGGATGCATTTTTTCTGGTTGTAGGCTCAAGGACATGTGCTCATTTAATTCAAAGCGCTGCTGGAGTTATGATTTTTGCTGAACCAAGATTTGGGACGGCTATTCTTGAAGAAAAAGATCTTGCCGGTCTTGCTGACGCACATGAAGAATTAGATCGAGTGGTAAATGATCTTATTGCGAGAAGACCAGAAATAAAAACTCTTTTTCTAGTTGGATCTTGTCCAAGTGAGGTAATCAAATTAGATCTTGCAACTGTCGCAGAGAAATTAAATAAAAGATTTTTAGGTCAAGTGAGATTTGTTAATTACTCTGGCAGTGGTATAGAAACAACCTTTACCCAAGGAGAGGATGGCGCCTTAAAAGCTTTAATTCCATTAATGGAGGCATCAGATGAGGAGAAATTATTATTAGTTGGGACTCTTGCAAATAATGTAGAGGATAGGTTTAAAAAGATTTTTAGAAATTTAGGAATTTCAAATATTGAGAGCTTCCCACCCCGTCAATCAACAGAATTACCAAAGATTGGCAAAAATACAAAAGTTTTATTAACTCAGCCTTATTTAAGTGATACCGTTCGAGACCTAAAACATCGTGGATGTGAAATAATTTCAGCTCCTTTTCCTCTTGGTATCGAAGGAAGTACTGAATGGTTTTTAGGTGCCGCGAAAGCTTTCAAAATTAGTGAACTTAAAGTTCATGAAATTATTTCACCTTTAATTAATAGAGCAAAACTTGCTCTTGAATCTCACAAAGAAATACTTAAGGGGAAAAGGTTATTTCTTCTTCCTGAATCGCAACTGGAGATATCTTTGGCAAGATTTTTGCATAATGAATGCGAAATGGATCTTATAGAGGTAGGCACTCCTTACCTAAATAAAGATTTAATGAAAGAGGAGATTAATTTATTACCTGATAATACAAAAATTGTTGAAGGGCAACATGTAGAAAAACAATTAGATCGAGTGAGAGAATCTAATCCAGACTTAGTAGTTTGTGGAATGGGTTTAGCTAACCCTCTTGAGGCGGAGGGGATTAGTACTAAGTGGTCAATAGAAATGGTATTCAGTCCAATCCATGGAATTGATCAAGCCGCAGATTTGGCTGGTCTCTTCTCCAAGCCTCTAAAAAGAAATCAAATACTAACTTCAAAAACTTTAGTAACTCATTAAAAACTATGGAATTAACTCTTTGGACGTATGAAGGCCCCCCACATGTTGGTGCCATGAGAATTGCCTCGTCAATGAAAGACATTCATTATGTGCTGCATGCCCCCCAAGGAGACACATATGCAGATCTTCTCTTTACAATGATCGAGAGGAGAGGGCAAAGGCCTCCAGTAACTTATACAACTTTTCAGGCTAGAGACCTTGGAGGCGATACAGCTGAATTAGTGAAGAAAAATATTAAGGAATCGGTTGAACGATTTAAACCCAAAACTCTTTTAGTCGGAGAAAGTTGTACAGCAGAACTAATCCAAGACCAACCTGGAGCTCTTGCAAAAGGGATGGGGTTTGATATGCCGATTGTGAATCTTGAATTACCTGCTTATAGCAAGAAAGAAAATTGGGGGGCCTCAGAAACCTTTTATCAATTAATAAGAACCCTTTTAAAAGAAAAAGTAAGCTATTCAGAGAAAATAAGTCCTCTAAGGTGGAAGGAATTTGGGCGTAGACCAAAAGTCAATATACTTGGCCCTTCATTACTAGGATTTAGATGCAGAGATGATGTAATCGAAATCCAACGCATACTTTCAGAGCAAGGAATAGATACAAACGTAGTTGCTCCATTAGGTGCTGGTCCAGATGATATTGAAAGACTAATTGATGCTGAAATAAATATTTGTCTTTATCCAGAAATTTCGGAAGCATCATGCGAATGGCTTAAACGGAACTTTGGAATGGAATATACGAACACTATTCCAATTGGAATAAAAAATACAATTGAATTTATAAATGAAGTTCATAAGAAATTAGATCTTCCTTTAACGAATAAAAAAGAATTAGAAAATAAATCAAAACTTCCTTGGTACTCAAAATCAGTTGACTCAAATTATCTAACTGGCAAAAGAGTTTTTATTTTTGGTGATGGAACACATGCAATTTCAGCAGCCAAAATTGCTAAGGAAGAATTGGGTTTTGAAGTAGTGGGTCTTGGAACATACAGCAGGGAGATGGCCAGACAAGTAAGGTTAACTGCAAAAGATCTAAATCTAGAAGCTCTGATAACTAACAATTATCTAGAAGTGGAAGATGCCATGAAAAAAGCCGCCCCTGAACTAGTTTTAGGGACCCAAATGGAAAGGCATAGTGCAAAAAGACTCGGCATTCCATGCTCAGTAATTAGTACTCCAATGCATGTTCAAGATGTTCCTGCAAGATATAGCCCTCAAATGGGATGGGAAGGGGCAAATGTGATTTTTGATGACTGGGTACATCCCCTAATGATGGGCTTAGAAGAGCATCTTATTGATATGTTCAAACATGACTTTGAGTTTGTGGATGGTCATCAAAGCCATCTAGGACATACAGCGACAAACAAAAAGGATAATTTAAATTCTGACGAAAAAAAAGAAAAAAATAGTAAAGAAGGAATTATCTGGACTGAATCTGGTAGAGCTGAATTAACAAAAGTTCCATTTTTCGTAAGAGGTAAAGTTAAAACAAATACTGAAAAATACGCAATCTTGAGAGGAATTCCAGAGATAAGCGATGAAACCCTTTACGACGCCAAAGCATATTTCAGTTAATTTTTACTAATTAACTATAATTAAGTCATGAGTATTTTCACTCATAATCTAATAAATTTAATCCTAAAAATTCAGTTATAAGAACATATTTCCGGCTTTTAATACAATTAAATACATATTTGTTTAGAAACATATTTCATGTGTATTTGCGCTGTAAGAATATAAATAATAATGTGTTTTAAGCTTTAAATGACAAGTACTATAAATAGACCTCTTGATGGAGAAGGAAGTGTTCAAGTAAAGCAAGATCCAAAAATAAATATTGAGGAAGGTGCTTTAGTTATTGCCGTGTATGGGAAAGGTGGCATCGGAAAATCAACTACATCATCAAACCTTTCTGCAGCATTCTCAAAATTAGGTAAAAAGGTTCTACAAATTGGATGTGATCCGAAACACGATAGTACTTTCACTTTGACGCACAAAATGGTTCCTACAGTTATCGATATTCTCGAGGAGGTAGATTTTCATAGCGAAGAGTTGAGGCCAACCGATTTCATGTTTGAAGGTTTTAATGGCGTAATGTGCGTTGAAAGTGGAGGTCCTCCTGCTGGGACAGGGTGCGGGGGATATGTAACTGGTCAGACAGTTAAATTATTAAAAGAACATCATTTATTAGAAGATACTGACGTTGTTATTTTTGATGTCCTAGGAGACGTCGTTTGCGGAGGATTTGCGGCTCCACTGCAACATGCAAATTATTGTCTAATTGTTACTGCTAATGACTTCGATTCAATATTCGCTATGAATAGAATTGTCTCAGCAATTAAAGCAAAAGCGAAAAATTATAAGGTCAGATTAGGGGGGGTGGTCGCAAATAGATCAAAAGACACAGATCAAATTGATAAATTTAATGAAAGAACAGGTTTAAAAACTATGGCCCACTTCAAAGATGTCGATGCAATCAGAAGATCCAGACTAAAAAAGTGCACCATTTTTGAAATGGAACCAACTGAAGATGTTATTGAAGTTCAAAATGAATATTTATCACTTGCCAAAAATATGCTTGAAAACGTAGAACCCTTAGAAGGTAATCCACTTAAAGATAGAGAAATTTTTGATTTATTAGGATTTGATTAGTCTAAATTAATCTAATCCAACCAATTGGCTTGTTAAATCATAAGTTTGTTGAGAGGTCTTCGTATCAATTATTCTTTTTGACAACTTTTGAGAAAAAGCTTTTCTGCCAGTTTTCTGACGATTTCCCCAGCTCCAATGGACTGACGGTTTAGCAAATTCTTTATAAGTTGCTACTTGAGCGACCCTCTCTCCTGCCAGTCTTTGTGAAACATATCCTTTTGTTATGAATTTTTGAAATATCGGGAAAAGGAATCTAAATAACCAAGGTGTATCTCTAAATAGTTTTGTATCAGCAACACATCCAGGATATAGAGAATTTACAATAATCTTATCTGCAGGATATCTTTTTGATAATTCCTGAACGGTCACCATATTGCAAAGTTTACTATCCTTATAAGCCTTACCAGGTTTAAATTTCTTTCCATTCGCCATACTTATTGGAGATAAAAAACCATTTTTGAATCCAGATAAATCTCCCAAATCAGCTGGGGCAGGAATGGGGATCCTTCCTCCAAGTTCTGAATAATTAGCAGTAACAGTCCCTAATACTGTAATTCTTGGCTTGAATAAATTTGATTTGCCATTTAAAACAATTTCTCTTTCAGAAGATAAAATATTTTCCATAAGTAGATGTATCATAAGAAAATGCCCAAAATGATTTACTGCCATAGAGTTTTCAAACCCCTGGGCAGACCTTTCAGGTCTTTTTAGTCTCGGCTTATAAACTGCTGCATTACAAATAAGAGAATTTATTGGCTTCTTAAATCTTTCTGATATTTCATCGCAACCTTTTCTCACATCATCCAAGTTAGAAAGATCTATTTCTATAAAGTGAACATTTTTGACTTCCTCTTTTGTCAAGGATTCCTTAGCTATTCTTATAGCTCTTTTATTTGATCGATTAACTGCTATAACCTCCCATCCAAATCTTAATAGAGGTTTTAGAGTATTTAATCCAACTCCTGAAGTTGTTCCTGTTATTAGGACTGAACCCTTAATGTTCTTACTCACTAGCAAAAAAGTTAATTGAAAAATGAAAAGTAAAATGATTCAAGATCATCCTTATCAACGCCATATTACTCTGATAATGTCCCTGGAAATTATTTGATCCTGATCCTTCATAAATCTTTGCTCACCTTCAGAAGAGAATAAATCATCAAACTTATCTATTAACACATTAAATCTATATTTTTCATATAAAAATGAGTCTTCAATTTCCCTTAATCTGAGCAACCTTACTTTAGAACTGTAGCCAAGCTTAATGAGGCTTATTATTGCTAAAAGAGAAAAGCTAATTTTTATAATTAAAAAAATCAATGATACGAAATTATCCTGTTTCTGTTGCCTTGTTATAAATACAGAACCAAAATAATTTTTGTTAGAAATACTATTTTTATAAAAAGATTTTGACAAATTAAAAAATTGATATTTTACTGAATTAATCAATTCAGTCTTACTTTATTATTACCTTATAAATTTTAAATTTCCTAATAGACTTTAGTTCCTACCTAAACTAATTCCTAGTCTTAGTGCTAAAACTCCTGCATGCATAACAACTATAAGGCTTAATGCAATAAGATTTATTGTTTGAGTTGGCTCCATGGTAAAAAAATTATTTTCTATATTCTCCACCGAAAAGAGAAGATTTGAAACACTATTACAAAATGATGTTACGTAATTAACAAATTGAAAGAAAAAATTTATTGAAAATTATCATAAATAAAACTACAAAATTAATTTTGGGAATAGAAAATCAGGCTTTAATTTTTTCGACAAATAATTTACCTGGATTTGATCAAATGGCTTTAGATTTAAATTCTTTAGATCAGACAATTTCGAATCCTGAAATAATTCTCACATTGAGGTTCTACTATTGGACTGGGGATTGGCTTTCAATTGGCTATCACCAAAAGGAAATTCCACTTCATTGGGAAAATTTATTATCAAATAGGGAAATTAATATTGTTAGGCGTCCCTCTGGAGGGGGGGCTGTTCTGCATTCAGGAGGCATAACATATGCATTAACATTTAAAAAAACTTACTATAAAGTCTTAAGTTATGAAATGGTTAATAATTGGTTAATTAAAAGTTTTAGAGAATTAGGTTTAAACTTACAATATGGTAATTTACAAAAATCAAGCATTAAAACAAATTGTTTTGGGAGTTCATTAATTTCTGATTTAGTTGATCAAGATGGTTTTAAGAGAATAGGTAGTGCCCAATTTCGTAAAAAAGGTGCATTCCTTCAACATGGCGAGATTCAAACAAATCCTCCAAGAGATTTGTGGCTCAAATTATTCAAAGAAGAAGCTCCACCAAAAATAAATTTAAAACTAACAAATGATGAAATAGTTCAACATTTAAGTAATTCATTCCTGAAAAACAAATCGAATATAAATTTCAAAAATATTACCTTAGAAAATAAAAAATAGAAAATTTTAATGACAAGAATTATTAAAGATCTCCTTTCTGCTTCATTGAATTAATTATTCTTGGTAAATCAATTCCTAAGGGATAATGATTTTTAAAGTTTAATTTATTAACAATCTCTGAAGACAAATTAAAACCTAATTTATTCAATACAAAGTTTCCAATTTTTGACCTATCAATTATCCCCAAAGGGATATCTGCAGCATTGAGAACCAATAAAAAGCCTTCATTTGTTTCTTCAAGTCTTTCTATAGTTCTCCATAATTTATCGTTATAAGATACACTTTCAAAACTATCGATTGGTTTCTTAAAATCTTCAACAAAGTTCCGTTCCCATTTTTTTAAGGAAACAGTTTTTAAAATATTCTCATCAACAAAGCCTGTCCATCTACCATTATTCGTAACAAAAAAATATTTATCCGATTCATCCTTTTTATTTTTTATTAATGTATTAAACTCTGAGAAATTTGAATTGTATTCAATTTTCCTCAAAGGCTTTAATTTGATCTCAGAAATTTTACTAAACTTAAGTATGTTTTCAATTTTAAAAAATTGACTTTCAGATTTTGAAGAATTAACGCCAAACAAGCCTAAAAAAGAAAGAATAAAACCAAAGTAAAAGTTAAATCTAAATAAACAAACTATCCCAAAAAATAAAACAAAAAAAGATAATAGTAGATTTACTTTATTGAGGAAATTTCTTCCTTTATTTTTGCTCCCTGAGAAATGCCAAATAATACTTTTTAATAAATTTCCCCCATCTAAAGAACCAATTGGAATCAAATTTAAGAAACCTAAGAATAAATTAAATATACCCACTCTAGAAATTACATTAACTGCTATTTGTTCTTGAGATGCACTGTTATTACTAATCAAAAGAAGGATAGATGCTGTAACGAAACATAAAATAGGTCTAACAATTGCAATTTTTATATTTCCTAAAGCAGTTTGGCAATACTTATCTATTTGTAAAATTGCTCCTAGAAAATAAAAAGTAATTTTTTTTATTTTTACACCCTGATTAAGTGAAACAAAAGTATGAAAAACCTCATGAAAAATAATTGAAGATAATAAGAAAAAAGAAGTTAAAAATCCTATAATCCAAGATTCTTTAATATTATAAATATCACCTGAAGTCAAATTAACCTGATTACTTATACTCCATGAGAATAAAAAGAGAATAGCAAACCAATAAGGGTGAACTTTAAAGGGAATTCCCCATATTTTAAAAATTTGCCAACTTCTCAAAAATAATCTCCGCTATATTTAGCAATAATATTAATTTTACATAAAGGCTAATTATATGCCCAAGAGTAATACTTTAATTAAAATTTGTGGCCTAACGTCAGAAGAACAAGCCCTTCAAGTCGCAAAGTTAGGAGCGCATGCTATCGGCATTATTGCCGTGGAACAGTCCCCAAGATATATATCAGCTGAAATTAAGAAAAATATTTTTTCAACATTAGAAAGATTGTATCCAAAAATCGAGAGGGTAACGGTTGTGCAAAATTGTCCAATAGACTTAATTATTCAAAATTTCTTAGGAAAACCAAGTGAAACTATCATTCAATTACATGGAGATGAAGATATTGATTATTGCAAAGAGATAAGGGAAAAAATTCCCAATATTGGCTTATGGAAGGCTTTCAGGATAAAAACGGAAAAGGACATAGATAAAATTAAACCTTTTGAGGATTTCGTTGATGCGATACTACTTGATTCTTGGAATGAAAAAACTTATGGAGGTTCAGGGAAAAAAATAAAATCTACTTATTTAAAAAATCTGCAATTTAGCAAACCTTGGTGGTTAGCAGGTGGGATATCAATTAAATGGATTGATGAAATTTTAAGTGATATAAAACCTGATGGATTAGATATTTCTAGTAGTATTGAAATCTACCCTGGTAAAAAAAATCTTGATGCAACAAAAGACCTTATATATAAAATCAAAAATTAAAGCTAGTTAACTTACTAAAGGAATTTATGTTCAATAAGTTCAATAACAAGCCATTCCATTAGGCTGCTGTTTAACTAACTCAAAGAATTCCTGTTTAAGGCTAGTATCATGTCTGAAATCTCCTCTTACTATGGAATTTATCATACTGGTATTTGGCTCTTTAACCCCTCTCCAACACATACAGTAGTGCTTAGCTTTAACTAAAATTGCAAGACCTTTTGGTTCGCATAATTTCTCTATTTCATCTGCAAGAATCATTACAGCTTCCTCCTGAATATGAGGCCTAGAAAAGACCCAATCAGCTACTCTTGCAAACTTAGAGATTCCTATTACCTTGTTTCCAGGCTTAATTCCAATCCAGCAATCACCAATAATTGGGACCATATGATGAGAGCAAGCTGAACGAACACTAATGGGCCCAAGAGTATATATTTCATCTAATTTCTTTGCATTAGGGAAATCGGTAACATTTGGTCTTTTGTGATATCTACCTTTAAATACTTCTTGTAAATACATTTTTGCAACCCTCTGAGCAGTCTCTTGAGAATTGTGGTCGTTATCAATATCAATAACTAATGATTTAAGTAAATCTTTTACTTTCTCCGCTACCTCTCTTTGAAGGATTTCTAGTTCACCTGGATTTATAAATTCTGAAATATTATCATTAGCATGAAATCTTTTCTTATTTAATTTTATTCTATCTCTTATTATTTCAGAGATAAGTTTATTGCTAATTTGCTCACCAAAAGTCTTCTTAATATTATCGTTGGGTAATGTAGAAGTCATAGAATTGTTATCAGAGAAATAATCTGCAAACTTAATTACTTTATATTTTCAAGTGCTATTTTGCCTATACACTATATCACATACTAATGTTCATTAGAGAGACGAAAAGCTTGGAAAATCACTTCTGAATAAATTTAAAAACTTAAAAAGCTCCTCCAGAAGGCATCAAAGTTAAGTCTTCAATCATTTGTGATTCAGGTTTTTGAGCCATATAGAGAATAGTTTCCGATACTTCACTTGAGGAGAGCATAGAATTTCTATCAAAATCAGCATTAATAGATTCTGAATCCCAAAGGGGAGTATCTACTGAACCTAAAGTTATTGTGCAGGCTCTGATTGAATTAGATCTTTCTTCTTCCCTCAAGCATTTAGTAAACATTGCTAGTGCAGACTTTGAAATACAATATGCTCCCCATTGGGGGAATGCATTATAAGAAGCATGGCTGCTAACGTTAATGACTAATCCACCATTTTTTCTCATTTGAGGAACAATTGAGCTACAAATTTGGAAAACACTTGTGAGGTTTATTTGCAAAATTTGTTCCCATTGGCCCAAGTCCATTTCAACTAAAGGCCCATTAAAAGCGCAACCGGCATTATTTATCAAAACTGAGGGGCACCCATACTTCTCAATTGCTTCTTTAACACAATGCTCTATTTCAAGAGGATTAGATAAATCACATTTAACTAGGTTAATTTTTGATTTGGTAGTCAACAGTTCGCTCTTAAGTTTCTCCATTAAATCCACATTCCTGGAGAGTAAAATTAAATCCCAGCCAGCATTAGCAAAAGTAATTGCTGTAGATCTGCCAATACCTTTAGTAGCACCCGTTATAAAAGCTAGTTTCAATTTATTCAGTTTTTTGGGGGATTTCACTATAAATCTCTTCAATATTATTTGCTTCGATAAATTTACCTAAAACCCTAAATTTTTTGTATCTTTCCTCAATTAATTCGTCTTCAGGCATTTGCAGTAAAGTTTTAAGGTGTTTTTCAATAGCCTCTTTTAATGTATTGCCAGCATCTAAAGGAGCCCAATTATTGCCACCAGAAGGTTCTGGTAATACCTCATCAATTATCCCCAATTTAAGTAAATCCTTACCTGTAATTTTAAGTGCTGATGCAGCCTCTGGTGCCTTCGCAGCATCTCTCCATAAAATTGATGCACATGCTTCCGGACTAGCAACTGTATAAACACTATGTTCAAACATTAGTAACCTATCGGCAACACCTATTCCAAGTGCACCTCCTGAACCTCCCTCTCCAATGACAGTAGCAACAATTGGGACTTTCAATCCAAACATCTCTCTAAGGTTTCTTGCAATCGCTTCCCCTTGACCCTGTTCTTCAGCTTTTAAACCAGCATAAGCTCCAGGAGTATCAATAAATGTAAGAATTGGCAAAGAGAATCTATTTGCATGCTGCATTAATCTAAGAGCTTTTCTATAACCTCCTGGTTTTGCCATCCCAAAGTTTCTTACTACATTTTCTTTTGTGTCCCTTCCTTTCTGATGCCCTAACATCAACACTGGCCTATCATTTATCGAACCTATTCCCCCAATTAGGGCCATATCATCGCCACCATTTCTATCTCCATGTAATTCGATCCAGTCATCACAAAACATTTGAACAAAGTCCAAAGTACTTGGTCTTTGAGGATGTCTAGCTACCTGAATTTTTTGAGCAGGGGTGAGAGATTTAAATATTTCTTCTCTTCTCTTAGCAGCTAAGGTTTCAAGCTGCAAAAGCTGTTGACTAACATCTACCTCTGAGTCTCGAGCTAATTCTTTAATTTGCTCTATTTGCTTCTCAAGTTCAACAAGAGGCTTTTCAAAGTCAAGGAGGTAGCGTTTAGCCATAATTTAGACAGTTAATACTTTAGGGTATTTATCAAGTCCAATGGCAGAAAAGCCATGTTTTAAAGAAGCTGCTCCAATAAATTCCATCTTTTCAAGAGAAATGTTATTTCTTCCCCAACTAAAGTTGGTATGACACTTCTCAAATTCTAAAATCATAGCTTCTGCAAAGCAAGCAAACATCTCTCTCTGAGGGTTTTGCATTTCTGCAAGTTCCATCATTTTCCATCCAATATCGTTGAAAAACTCTACTATACCCCCTTTTAAAACATGAATATTTTCGCCCTGAAATTTTTCATCAAGATTTTTGGGATATCCACCATCAATCATTAAACATGGTTTTTTTAAGTTATCAGTATCAATCTCAATAGTTTTGGGCATACTTGCAACCCATACAACAATATCCGCTTGAGGTAATGCCTCATCTAAAGTTGTTATAGTGCCACCATCTAATTCTTTTTGTAATAAAGTTAGTGGTTCTTGTTGTCTTGCGACCATAAGAAGTTCAGAAATGCCAGTTTTATTTATAAGCCATCTACAAACAGCACTGCCTATGTCCCCTGTAGCACCAATTACAGCAACAGTTGCTTTTTTAAGGTCTATCCCAATGCGAGGTGCATTTATTTCTAGTTGTTTACAAATGACCCAGGCGGTATGAGTATTGCCAGTAGTAAATCTTTCCCATTCTAATGAAGTATTTCTGATTTGTTTATGCTGAAGAAGATTAAAATTCTCAAAAATAATAGAAGTAAATCCCCCTAAAGCTGTAATATTAATTCCTTTTTTCTGAGCTAGTTCCATAGCATTTAATACTTTTCTTCTTGCCGTTTTAAACCTAGAAAGCATTTCAGGAACAAAGCACGAATCTATATAAGAACCTTCAATAGATATTCCAGTAGCACTCTTAACTTCTACATTTTCAACCAACTGAGGAGGGGCTGTACACCAAACATCCAAGTCTCCATCAGCAATATGATCAAAGCCTAGCATCGAAGCTTTTCTTTTTGCATCTTCAAAACTGGTTGAGTGGCCTATTAACCCAAACATTTAAAATTTATTAATGTTTTCTAAACGATGATATGAACAATAGCACAGAGGTATGTACTTAAATGGAATGATTAATTATTAAAAAGGTTAATTAAGTAGAAATAAAATCAAACAATTGCTGCCATCGCCATTCTGGCAATTTCTCTATTATCTAGACCTATTTCCATAAGAGTATCTTGGTAGGCGATCATAAATTCTTCCATTAATTCTTCTTTATCCATAGCTAGAACTGAAGCGTCTTCTGCCACTTCATCTAACATCTTCTTGATCAAGGGAAGGTTAACCTTATTAGCTTCCATTAATTCTGCTTTACAAGTAGATAAATTCTCTTTGAGCCACTCTTGACCATAATTTAAGTGGAGGTATTCATCTTTAACAACCCCCTGTGTGATTTTTTTGGCAAAAGGATCTGCAACTCTTATGTAGACATGATATGCGGAGATAGCAAATGCCTCAATTAAAATAGCTTGAATTAGAAGACAAGTAGTCAAATTTCCTTTCTCTAAAGCGATTTGAAAATTACCATGTAATTTAGAGAAGAATTTTTTAGCAAATACCATATCAGCTTCAACCCCTAAATTTCTTCCACAGGCTGTAAAACCTCTTTTATGTTTAAGCTCCATTTTCGCCAATTTTGTTAACTCTTCTAATTCATTTGGTATCAATGTAGCTATTGAAATGTAATTATCATGAGCCTCTTGCTCCCCCTCTATAACAATTGCATTGATTCTGCTATAAGCATCTTTGTAAGAATCAGTTGTAAAATCAGGTAAGTTGAGAGAACTAGCATCAGCAGATTCTTCCGAAGTCGTGTTTTTATTTGATTCTAGAGTTTGCATGTTAGTAATCTTTTGCTCATTATGCATAAATATTACATGATTATAGTGAGTTTATTTAAATATCATGAAAATAGTTTCAATTGTTAAGTCAAATTTTTTACTAAAACTTTTTTCAAGAATTGTTTGGCCAATCTGATTGCATCAGATTCATAATCAATTTGAACCAATGATTAATCAATAATTCCTTTAAATTTTTTCCTAAAGACTCATTTGCCCCCCTGCTATCTCCTATAACACCTGATTTACTGAAGTCGTCAGTAAGCCAAGCAGTAGGCGCATTACCCTCTAGACTCCAACCTTCAGGGATCTCTAATTTACAACCCTCATTTGGGCGTTCATCACCTACTAATTCTGGTTTCAAAGCCAGCATCAAACTTGTTTCAGCTAAAGAAGCATGAAGCCCATCCTCAATCTCAGTTTTAGTTAACAATTCACTCAATCCATTCACACCACTCCATAAGAAACAAGGGAAAACTGCCATACCTGGTGCGACACTTCTAAGCTCTCTTGCAGCTGTATTTAATAGTGAAATTTGACCTCCATGACCATTAATTATTATCAATCTTTTAAAACCCATTTCAGATAATTGACCACCGACTTCCTTTATCATTG
Organism: uncultured Prochlorococcus sp.; assembly: GCA_902535175.1. Classification (GTDB taxonomy): domain Bacteria; phylum Cyanobacteriota; class Cyanobacteriia; order PCC-6307; family Cyanobiaceae; genus Prochlorococcus_A. Next base: position 4,830 of record CACASR010000009.1, on the reverse strand, counting down.
AGGTTATTAAATTTGAGGACAGTGAAATTGTCCCGGCGAAACCCTTATGTTCTGGAGAAAAACCAATATATTGGGTGGGAAGTTTTTTTAATGGAATATCGGAAGAGAATAATTTAAAAACTTCGCTAATGATTTCATCAACAAAAATACTGTCTGTAGCAAGAGGCAAATGCGGCCCATGTTGCTCAACAGCACCGAATGGCCAAATCACTGTTGATCTTTTGTTTTTTGCAACACACTCAATTTCTTGCCAATTTAAATATTCAAATTTATTAGGTATTGGTTTAAAGTTCATTAATTTTAATTTTGAGTACTAACATTTAGAGTATGTTAATAATTAATTATTCTTATTTTACCTACGATGGGAGTCAGTAATAAAAATGCCCAAGATAATATCCAACCAAAGGGCAATAAAAAACCTCTGCAGGTACTTCACATAAGCAAGAAAGATACTCAAAAAATAGATAATGAGCAAACCAATTCGCAAGAAGATACTAAGAAAGAAAATATTGCAATCAAACCTCAAATCATCAAAGATGATTTAGTAAAAGAAATTGAGGAAAGTAATGAAAAGACCAAGAATTTTGATATTACTCAACAAGATTCAACTCAACAAGACTTAAATAGACCCCTTAATTTTTCTGAGCAAAACACAGACTTTCAATTAGAAAGAACAGTTGATGAATTCGATTTTGATGAAAGTGCTTTTTTGGAGGCTTTAAATGCAAATGAGCCAATTGGGGCTACTGGAGAAAAAATTTCAGGTAAGGTTATAGCAATAGAAAGTGATGGATTATATGTTGACATTGGTGGAAAAGCACCTGGTTATATGCCCAAAAAAGAATGTGGTTTGGGTGTCATAACTAACTTTAAAGAAAAGTTTTCTTTAGGCCTTGAAATGGAAGTTTTGGTTATCAAAGAACAAAATGCTGATGGGATGGTAACAGTGAGCGCTCGGGCATTAATTCTCAGGCAAAGTTGGGAGAAAGTATCAAGTTCTGCAAAAAATGGAGACTTAATTAACGTTTTAATTAATGGATTTAACAGAGGTGGGCTTACTTGTGATGTAGATGGATTAAGAGGATTCATCCCTAGATCTCAACTTGAAGATGGTCAAGATTATCAATCTTTTGTTGGCAAAAATCTAAAAGTTGCATTTCTTGAGGTTAATCCAGAATCAAGAAAATTAGTTCTCTCTGAAAAGAAAGCATCATTAGTCTCTAAACTTTCAAGTCTAGAATTAGGTCAATTAATTGAAGGAGAAGTTTTAGCTGTAAAACCATATGGCTTCTTTATTGATTTAGGTGGAGCTAGTGGACTTCTTCATCAATCCTCACTAACAAATGGATCGATTCGTTCTTTAAGAGAAGTTTTTAGAGAAGGGGAGATTATAAAAGCTTTAATATCTGAAATTGACCTCGAAAAAGGGCGCATTGGTCTCAATACAGCACTCCTAGAAAACTCTGCCGGAGAATTAATTATTGATAAACATAAAGTTATGCAAGAAGCCACAGAGAGAGCACTAAAAACTAAAGCACTCTTCGATAAAAAAGAATAAGAATAATGAACATCAATAAAAAAATGGAGTCAAGTCTTAAATTAAAAATTTCAGATTGGGAATTAGACTTTTACTCAAGACCAATTATTGAATCAAATGGGAAAAAAAGGTGGGAGTTGATTATTTGCTCTACAAGAAGTTATAAGACAGAAGATATTTTTCTTTGGAATAAAAATTGCCCTGCCAATGAAGTTAACTCAGTATGGCTTACAAATGCGCTAAATGAAGCAATAAGTGAGGCAAAAAACCAAGGTTGGGAGAAACCTTCAATAGTTCGATTCTGGAGGTCTTCAATGAAATCGATCATAAAAAAATCTCTGGAGGCCCTATATATTGAGCCTATTGTAAGTAGGAGAACTTATGATTTATTAGACAGAATCGAATTTCTTGAAAAAGAGATTTATCCAAAGGAAAAAGGTTATGTAAGAGGCGTATTAGCCCCTACTTTTACTTCTAAAATGGAAAATGCTCCTCAACCTCTGCCAGAAGCAGTAAGGGGCGATGCTTTAACTATCTCTGAAATATCAATCGGCGAATTAAAATCTGCAGAAAATTGGCCTATGGAATTTGGAGATATTTTCCCAATTCAGAAAGATTTAGATGACAATAACTTAGTTCCAGGATTAAGACTTTTTAGCAAAGATAGATCTTTAGCACTTTCTGCTTGGTTCAGTTGTTTAGAACCTATTAAATTAGTCATCAATAAGAATCAACTCATACTTGAAGCGTCAGAAAACGATAAGTGGCTAGTAACAGATTTGCCCGAAAAAGATGCAAACATTTTAAGTGCAAAGTTTTTAGAGAATAAAAACAATTCTTTTGGTTATCAATTTATTTCCATACAATCAACTCCATATGTCGAAAAATTTGCAGGATTCTGGATCTTGAGAGATATTGAATTAATATCATAAATTCATTTAAGGAGAAGAAACTATTCCTTATAAAGAAATATATTTTTTAAAATCTGAAATTTTTATTCAAAACAAAAAATTTGAGTATTATTCATCGCCTCTACTTAGTCAATATAACTTCAAACATGCATACTTTACGAAGTCTAGCTCTGAGAAATTTCTTCAATCATTAGGGAATCACTTTAATGAAAATTCTATAAATTGTGTTTCCAATCAAATTCACAGTAATGTGATAGTGCTTGGATCTCATTCGGAAGAAGGAACAAAGACTGATGCAGATGGTCTTTTTGGTAATAAATGCAGTCAAAACTTATGGGTTTACACAGCTGATTGTATGCCAATATTTTTTGCAGATAAAAGGACAAGAAATGTAGCAACCTTGCATTGTGGAAGAAAAGGTTTAGAAAAAAAAATAATAAAAAATCTGGTTAAAATTTTCGATAATTTTGGGACATCTAGAGATGAATTACTTGTTGCAATAGGACCAGCGATTTCTAAGGAACATTATCTTGTTGATAAAATGACACTAAAAGAATTTTATAGAAAGGCCGAAAACAAAAATATAACTGTCAATTTGACCAAAGCTAAAAAAGATCTTTGTTCTAGTGATTCAAATCACTTCAAAGAGAAAAACTTAAATCAAATCGATCTTAAAAGATCTGCTTATAGACAACTTTTAAATGAAAACATTCCCAATACAAATATAGATATCTCAAATTTATGTACATACAAATTAAAAAATGAATTTAATTCCTGGAGAAGAAGCAAAACATTCTCGAGACAATGGAATTTAATTTGCTCATAGAGATAGTTAACTTGGACAAATTTCACTAGTTAAGTCTTTGGCTACTAATAATTCGGTCATCTCCTTAGTACCTTTAATATTAAAAACTTTGGCTAACAAAACATTCTCTTTGAAACCAAAAGGTTTTATTTTCACTTTGCTTCCCCTTGGGAATTCATTCTTAAGTAAATTAGTTGCTTCAAGCTCATCATTTTCATTTACATCTACACAAAACAGTCCAATCGTTAAATTCCTATTTTGATCCCCCACCAAAATAGTATTTGAACTTTTAATTTGAAGAATTTCAGCCGAGTTAACTATTACAGGATTAAGAACAATCAAGCAGACTATAATTAAAATTCTTGATAATTTTTTCAATTCAGAAATATCTAAGTTTTTAAAATTATTTTAAAGTTAATTTTTTAAAATGAGGAATTAAAAAATTTAGTCTTCACAATTAACATATCCAACCATTTGAGCATTACTTTTGCCAGGAGGAACCATTGGATAACAATTTTCACCTCTTCTAACAAGGATATTAATCAAGACTGGGCCGTCATGATCAAGCGCATTTTTTAATTCATTCTGTAATTGTTTTCTATCAGAAATTAAATATCCTTTAACTCCAAAAGACTCAGCAAGTTTTACAAAATCAGGTTCACCACAACTCATATCAGATGAGGAATATCTTTCATCGTAGAAACTTTCCTGCCATTGTCTTACCATACCTTGCCAGCGATTATTGATAATAATCAATTTCACCTTTAGACCATATTGGGATAAAGTTCCTAATTCTTGAATATTCATTAAGACACTTGCATCTCCTGCAATACAAATTACATCTGAATTAGGTAAGGCTGCTTTTACACCAATTGCAGCTGGCAATCCAAAACCCATAGTTCCTAAGCCTGCACTACTAATCCATTTTCGTGGAGAATTCCTAAGGTATTGAGCAGCCCACATCTGATGTTGTCCTACATCTGTAGTTACATAAGCTTCTGGTAAAAGTTCCCTCACTTTTAAGAGAACCTCCTGAGGATAAATTTCTCCTTCTTTAGGCGGGTCATATAGAGGGTGTTTATTTTTCCAAAAATCAATTTTTTCTAACCAGTTTTTCGTCTTGCAAGTAAATTTGTTTTTTAGAGATTGTTCATTAATTTTGAGAACAGCTTTTGAAACATCAGAAACAATTGCAACATCTACACGTCTATTTTTATTAACTTCCGCTGGGTCAATATCTATATGAATTACCTTTGCATTAGGTGCAAAAGTATCTAATTTTCCTGTCACTCTATCATCGAATCTGGCTCCAATAGCAATTAAAAGATCGCATTCTGTGACAGCGAAATTTGCGTAAGCAGTTCCATGCATTCCTAACATCCCTACTGATAAATTATCTTTTTCATCAAAAGCGCCCTTCCCCATTAAGGTTGTGGTAACTGGTATTTGATAATTCTTTGCCAAAGTTTTTATTTCATCATGAGCCCCTGAAGATATTGCCCCACCTCCTACGTATAGAAGAGGTCTTTCAGAATCTTCTATTAATTTAATTGCTTTAATGATATCGCAATCATTAA
>CACASR010000008.1 GCA_902535175.1 uncultured Prochlorococcus sp. | reverse complement strand
CTTTCTAGATTAAAGTTATCAAAATCAAAATTAAATTCAGGTATTGAAGGAGTAAGAAAAGTTGGAGACTTGGCTGATCCTGTAAATCAAGTTCAAATAAAAAGAGAGCTTTCAGAGAGGTTGATCTTAGAGAGAAAAACTGTACCAATTGGAGTTTTAGGGATTATTTTTGAATCAAGGCCAGATGCCGTGATGCAGATTAGTTCTTTAGCAATAAGATCAGGTAATGGAGTAATGCTAAAAGGTGGCAGTGAAGCCAAGTTAACAAATACTTCAATAGTTAAAGCATTGCAAGAAGGTCTAAATGAATCAGGTCTTGATAAAAATGCAATATGTTTACTTACAAGCAGAAAAGATAGCATGGCAATGTTAAATCTTGAGAAATATATTAATTTAATAATTCCAAGAGGAAGTAATGAATTAGTTAAATTTATTCAGGAGAATACAAGAATTCCTGTGCTAGGCCATGCTGATGGAATTTGTCACATTTTTATTGATATTGAGGCAAATCTAGAGATGGCTTTGTCAGTCGCTTTGGACAGTAAAATTCAATATCCTGCAGCATGTAATGCTATTGAAACTTTATTAGTCCATAAAGATATCGCACCAGCTTTTTTAGAAAAAGCTATCCCTCTGTTTAATGCTAATGATGTTAAATTAATCGGAGATAAGAGATCAGTTGAATTAGGGTTAAAGTATGAGGCTAGTCTAAAAGATTGGGAAACTGAATATTTGGATCTAATTTTATCGATAAAAATTGTTGATGATCTTGAGGAAGCAATCACACATATTCAAAAATATAGTTCAAAACATACAGATGGAATAATTACCGAAAATTCAAACACTGCCAATAGATTTATGAATGTAGTTGATAGTGCAGGTGTTTTTCATAATTGCTCTACTAGGTTTGCAGATGGGTTTAGATATGGATTCGGAGCTGAAGTTGGTATATCTACTCAAACTCTTCCACCAAGGGGACCTGTAGGTCTAGAAGGTTTGGTAACTTATAAATACTTCCTAAAAGGTGATGGAAATATAGTTGATGATTTTTCATCAGGAAAAGCTATCTATACACATAAAGATCTTTAAAACTTTTAAAGATGGAAACTTTTTTAAAAATTGAGAATATTAAACTTTGGGCTAGGGTTGGCGTTCTTGATAAAGAAAGAGAATTAGGACAACTATTTATTTTAGATATATTTTTATGGACTGATTTTGAAAAATGTACAGTAGATGATGACATAGAAAAAACAGTTGACTATTCAAAATTAGTTCAAATTTTAAAGGAACAATCAAAGAAAATATATTGTTTCACAATCGAAAAATATTCAAACTCAATCTTGGAAATCATTGATAAGGAATTTAAGCTTTCTAAAATTAAAATTATTTTGACAAAATGCAATCCTCCAATCACAGGATTCGATGGGAAGGTGTCAATAATAAGAATTCTTGAAAATAATTAAAGTATTGGAAAAAAGAAATCCCATTATATTGATTCATGGCCTTTGGAATACTTCAAGAATTTTTTCTTCTATTACATCAAAACTTGATGATATTGGCATTGAATATTTTGCCCCAACTCTTAAACATTCATTTGGAATGACTTCAATTCTGGATTTGACTAACAAATTAAACGAATTAATTTTAGAGAAATATGGTTTAGAAAAAGAAATAGATATTTTGGGATTTTCTATGGGAGGAATAATTGGTAGGTACTGGATTCAAAAATTTAATGGGTCTAAAAGAACAAGAAGATTAATATCTATAGGTTCCCCTCACAAAGGAACTTTGATGGCTCAATTAATACCTAAATACCCTTTTAGAGGAATATCAGAAATGAAAATAAATAGTAAGTTTTTAAGGGAACTCGCAAATAATGATTTTTTACTTGAGGATATTGAGTGTATAAATTTCTTTACTTATTGGGATATGATGGTTTTCCCAAGCTGGTGGACAAATTTAAAATTGGGAAAAAAAATATCAGTAAAAGTATATAAACATCGGAATCTAGTAAGAAACAAATTTGTGATTGACAAAATAATTGATGAAATTATTATGTAGCTCCAGAAAGACCTAAGTGTCTTATTAAGGAATCCGTTTGTGGCTCTCTTCCCCTGAATAGTTTAAATATGTCTAATGGAGGTAAGCTTCCTCCCAAGCTAAGTATTGTATCTTTAAATTTCTTTCCTATAAACTTTAAATCTTCAGAGTTTTCTAAATCAGCTTCTTCGAACATTGAAAATGCATCAGCACTTAGAACTTCAGCCCATTTATATGAGTAATATCCTGCAGAATATCCTCCTGCAAATATATGACTAAAACAACAAAGAAATTGATCTTCTTGAATTGGTTTAATTACAGTAGTTTGTTGTGCAATTTCTCTTCTTATTTTATCTGCTGTTTTACCTTCGTTTTTATCAATACTACTGTGCAATCTGAGATCTGTAATTGCAAAATGTAATTGTCTAAGAGTAGTCATACCACAATTAAAAGTTCTATTCTTTAAAAGCTTCTCAAAATTCTCATCGGATAATTTTTCTCCTGTTTTGTAGTGCTTAGCAATATTCATAAGTGTATTTTTATGGAAACACCAGTTTTCCATAAATTGACTTGGAAGTTCGACTGCATCCCATTCAACGTTGTTGATGCCAGCTGCTTGAGGAAGATTAACAGTAGTAAGCATATGTTGAAGGCCATGACCAAATTCATGGAAAAGTGTCTGAACTTCTTCAAAACTCATCAAACTAGGTTTGTCTTTTGATGGTGGAGTCTGATTACAAACGAGATAAGCTACAGGGAGGGTCTTTTTGCCAACATTATTTTTAATCAAACATTCATCCATCCAAGCTCCTCCTCTCTTTGATTCAGGCCTCGAATATGGATCGAGGTAAAAGGATGCTATTTTGTTGTCTTCTTTATTAAGGATATTAAAAAATAAAACGTCATCATTCCAAAGAGGTACCTCATCAGTTGCCTCGACTACTTTAATTTCAAAAAGCTTTTCACTTAATTTAAATAAACCTTTCAAAACATCATTTAGTGGGAACCAAGGTCTCAAAGACTCTTGATCCAAATTGAGTTTTTCCTTTCTAAGAAGTTCGGACCAATAACTAATATCCCATGGCTCGATATTCTGTGATTCTGAAAACCCATTAGCTTTAGAAAACTTATCTAGCGTTTCTAATTCAATTTTTGCCGTTTTGAATGCTGGTTCTCTCAATTCTTCTAAAAGGTTTTCAACATTTTTAATTTCTTTCGCCATTTTTGTTGACAAACTTAGTTCTGCCCAACTTTTATAACCGAGAAGATTAGCCTGTTTAGTTCTAAGAGATAAAATCTCTTCAATGATTTGAGAATTATTATTTTCTCCTTGAGATGCCCTACTAACGAATGCCTTATACAGTTTCTCTCTAAGATTACGGTCGGTGGCATACGTCATAAATGAAGTATAAGTTGGTATATCTAGACTTAATTTCCAAGGACCATTTTTGATATCGACTTCTTCATCTTTTTTTAAGTGGTTGTGTGCAGAAATTGCCATTAATTCAAGCACTCGTTCAGGAAGACCATCGATTTCAGATTTCTTATTTAATATTAAAAACCATTTATTAGTTGCATCAAGAACATTATTGCTGAAGTCTGTTGACAGCTTTCCAAGCTTTTCTGAAATGTTGTTGAATTCCTCTTGATCATTCTTTGGTAGTGAAATTCCTCTATGTTGCATCTCAAGAATTTCTTTATCCAAAATTCTGTTTTTGATTTGATCAAAGTTATTTGTTTCTTTAAGCTTGACTAAAGAATTGTAAATTATTTTACTTTGTCCGAATTTATTACTCAAGCTAATAATCTCAGGAAGAAAATTTGAATAAATGTCTCTTAGACTTTCAGAATTATTTACTGCATTTAGATGACTTATTACTCCCCAACTCCATCTAAGAATTTCATTTAATTCATTTAAGGGATTTATAACCTTATCCCAATTTAAATCATTTTGAATCAAATACTTTGATAAATTTTTCTCTATATTTTTAAAATCTTCAGCTATCTGTTCTAGTACTACTGGGAATTGTTTACTTATGCTTTCGGGAGTAAATTTTTTAAATTCTGGTAATTCACCATAATTAAAAATTGAGGTATCCATTTATTAAAGTAATTTAATTAACTAAAGTTGGTATTATTCCGACTAATTTAGCTAAAGTAAGCTGCTGACTGAGAGCATTCGTTGAAGATTCGTATAGATTTATCGCGATTTTTGGCCAAAAACCTATCACCAAAGTAGGCAACAATAAGCTGAAACCAATCGTCAATTCTCGACCATTCATCTCTTTGACTGTAGCTAGTGCGGGAATTCTAGGACCAAAAAATACTCTTCTACACATTGATAGTAGATATATTGGTGTCAGAACTAAACCTATAGCTGCAATAAGAATAGTGATCGATCTAAAGATAGAGCTGAAGCCTTCTTGACTAGTGATTCCTAAAAATACAGTTATTTCACTTATAAATCCGCTCATCCCTGGTAGTGCTAGAGAAGCCAAAGAACTTGCCAAGAAAAAAGCAAAAGTTATTGGCAAGACCTTTGCCAAACCGCCCATATTAGGTATCGAAAGAGTATTTGTTCTTTCATAGAATGAGCCCGTAACAAAAAACATAGCTGCAGCTATAAGACCGTGACTGATCATTTGGAGCATTGCTCCGCTTATTCCTAAAGCATCTACTGCTCCAATACCTAATAGAACGAAACCCATATGACTCACAGAGCTACACGCAATTCTCCTTTTGACGTTATCTTGTGCAAATGCATTAAGAGCTCCGTAAATTATATTAATGATTCCAAGAATAATTAACGCAGGTGCAATTTGAAGATGTACTTCAGGTAGCATTTGAACATTAAATCTTAAGAGAGCATAACCTCCCATTTTTAAGAGTATTCCAGCTAGTAACATTGAAACTGGAGCATTAGCCTCTCCATGTGCATCGGGTAACCAAGTATGTAATGGAAAGATAGGAAGTTTTACTCCAAAACCAATTAAAAATCCTAAATAAGATAATAAAGCTAGGCTGCCCGTTGCATGTTTATTGATTAAGTCGGTAATATTTAAAGTAAAGGTATCGCCGCTCAAAGCAAGTGCCAACCCACTTATGAGTATTAATAAAGAAGCTAAAGCTGTATATAGAATGAATTTAGTGGCCGCATATAATTTCTTTTTCCCTCCCCAAATAGCAATAAGAAGATATACCGGAACTAATTCAAGTTCCCATGCCAAGAAAAATAATAAGAAATCTTGAGAAAGGAAAACTAGTGCCTGTGCAGATGCTTGGATTAATAAAAGAGCAAAATATAGATTGGATTTTTTCTTAATTTTCCAACTAGCTGCAGCTGATAAAAATGTAATTAACCCACTTAAGGCTATTAAAGGAGCCGATAACCCATCTACGCCAAGAGACCACTCCAAGCCTATTGATGGTAACCAGGAAGCTCTTTCTACCAGTTGTAAAGAGCTATCTGAAGTATTAAATTTTTGAAAAAGGACGCCGATTATTAGTAAAAAATCTATAAATAAAAAACTCAATGAGATATTTCTAGGGAGTGTATTATCTTCTCCTTCTTTTGAACTCAAAAAAGGCATAATTAATGCCCCGATTAAAGGCAGTAAAACAATAGATGATAGCCAAGGAAAAGATTCTAAATTCATTTATGTAATGAATAATTTTTTTATTCTAGTTGAAGTAGTACTAGCTTGAGACTATAACATTAAAAATGCCTAAGTAAAACTACTTATTAGAGATAGTGCTAAATTGACTTCCTGTTGTTTGAACGTTTAAGAACGGTGCTCTACTAGCTACACCTGATTTCTCCCATGCTTTGACCATGGCTTGACTGACATTTCTGCCATTTTCTTTTTTACACAAAGCTAAGATACTTGGCCCAGCCCCACTAATTGCGCATCCTAGAGCACCTGCATTTAGAGCGGCATCTTTAACTTCTAATCCACCCTTAATAAGTTTCCATCTGTAGGGTTCATGTAGCTTATCAAACATTCCCTCTTTTATAAGTTCCGCATTTCCTGCTTTTAAGCCGTTTAGTAACAAAGTAAGTGCCCCCATATTCGTCACGGCATCAGATATAGGTACATTCTTGGGCATAACCTTTCTTGCTTCACTTGTACTTAGACGAATTGCAGGTATAGCTACAACAGCTTTAATTGAATCGTGCCACTCACATCTAATGATTCTCCATCTATGAGAAGAAGACCTGGCTGTCAAACAAAGCCCACCCAAAAGAGAGGGAACTACATTATCAGGATGACCTTCTATATCAATGGCAAGTTCAAGAAGTTTTTCTTTAGATAATGGAGAGTTCATTATTGCATTTGCTCCGATTAATCCAGCAACTATTGCTGTAGCACTACTTCCAAGCCCGCGTGCAGGCGGCACTGCCAACTTAACTCTTGCTTCAAGCGCAAAAGGATCCATATTTGCGCTCTCCCATACTTTCTGAGCTGCTCTAAAAACTAAGTTTTCAGGTCCCCCCCTTAAATGATTACCATCTGTACTTTCCATTATTAAATCAAATCTATCTCCACCACCTTCGATTCTTGTAAAAATAAACTCATTATACAAATCTAATGCTGCTCCAAGACAATCGAATCCGGGCCCTAAATTGGCAGTTGTGGAAGGCACTGTTACCCTTATTATTTTACCTACTTCAGGAATAGACATTTTTTGTTTTTAAGTTTTTAAAAGCATTTTTGCTCTGCAGGCTGCACTAAAAAGTCCAAACTCTTCATCTAATATTACATTCATAGGTATTGCCCTAAGAATATCTTTTAATCTTCCCTTGTCGAAAAATTGTTTTAAAAATAAATCTGATTTAAAGTTTTTGAAATGTTTTGATGCGGTTCCTCCAGAAATCCATAATCCTCCAAAGCATAATTCTTGAAGAGCAACATCTCCCAATAAAGAGGCATAAGCGCCTAACCAAATCTTTTCAACTTCAATCATTAGTTGATCCCCTTCTTTAGAAAGATTACAAATTTTTTCAGGTAGTTCTTTTCTAGCAGCGTCAAAATTTTTAATTTTTTTTAAATAATGTTGTAGAGGATGGTTTTGGGCATCAGGTTTGCTTAGTCTCCATTCGGCAATTCTTGATAAACCAGTGCCACTAATAATTCTTTCACAAGATATCCTCTCAATATTTAAAGAATTTTTGAGCCAAGTCTTTAAGTCCCACTCTAATTCTGACTTTGGAGAGTATTCAACGTGTCCCCCTTCGCTGGCTAAAACTTTTACTTTATTTCCTGATATTAGACCTCTTGCAATACCCAAACCAGTACCGGCTCCAACAATGGCATGCAAATCATTGTTAGTACCTTCAAATTGTGATCCATTCTGGATAGTTGAATATTGATTTTCTTTCAAAAAAGGAATTCCATAAATCTGTACTGCAAAATCATTTATTAGCTCGCATTGTTCAAATTTAAATTTATTTTTTAATTTATTTCCTGAAATATTCCATGACAAGTTCATGATTTTTGCGTTGTTGTTAGATAAGGGACCAGCTACAGCGAAACATGCAGAAGAAGGATGACTAATATTTTTGCATTCATTTTTGAGAAAATCTTCAAGGATTATTTCAAAAGAATCCCAATCAGAAGATATATATTTTTTCTTGAATAATAATTTAGGAGAATCATCATTTATTACTCTCTCGAATATTCCCAAAAGAACCTTGGTTCCTCCTAGATCACAAGCGAGAAAATTCATATATTTTAAATTATTCTGTTCTCCCTTTTTTTTCTATTAATTCATCCATTAATTTGTATAAATTAGGTAGGTCGAAAATTCCTAAATTTGTTCCATCCAAAGCTCTTAAAGCGACTGAATCAATTTCCTCTTCTTTATCTCCAACAACTGCAATTAAAGGAACTCTCCCGAGAGTTGCCTCTCTTATTTTATATCCTATTTTTTCATTCCTAATATCAACTTTTGATCGGTAACCATTGTTATTTATTAATTCATTAAACTTTAAACACTTTTCAATATTTCTATCAGTAATGCTCAATAAAATTATTTGATAAGGCGCAAGCCAAATTGGAAATTTTGCCTCATATTGTTCAATTAAGATTCCGATAAATCTTTCAAAGGATCCTAAAATTGCTCTATGAAGCATAACTGGATTTCTTTTTTCATTATCAATATCTACATAAGTGGCATCCAATCTAATAGGCATTGAGAAATCAACCTGAATAGTACCGCATTGCCAAACTCTATTAAGACAATCTTTTAAAGAGAATTCTATTTTTGGACCATAAAAAGCCCCCTCTCCTGGCTGGAGTTCCCATTTTAGGTTCTTATTATCGAGAGCTTTGGTAAGAGCCTCCTCTGATTTGTCCCAAATCTCTTCACTACCTACCCTTTTTTCAGGACGGGTTGATAATTTGATAATGATTTCATCAAAACCAAAAGTTTTATAAACCTCGAAAACAAGATCTATAAAAGTTGATACCTCTTCTTGGATTTGCTCTTCTGTGCAGAATATGTGTGCATCATCTTGAGTAAAGTTTCTTACTCTCATTAAGCCGTGTAGTGCACCAGAGGGCTCATTTCTGTGACAAGAACCAAATTCAGCAAGACGAATAGGTAAATCCTTATAACTTTTTAAACCTTGATTAAATACTTGAATATGGCATGGACAATTCATTGGTTTAATTGCATAAGTTCGATTTTCTGAAGCAGTAGTGAACATATCGTCTCTAAATTTTTCCCAATGACCGGATTTTTCCCAAAGAGATTTATCAACAGCTTGTGGGGTTTTGATTTCTAAATAATCATTTTTTTTAAGTATATTTCTTATGTACTTTTCCAATACTTGGTAGATTGTCCATCCATTTGGATGCCAAAAAATCATTCCGGGAGATTCTTCTTGTATATGAAATAGTGAATGTTTTTTACCAAGTTTTCTATGATCCCTTTTTTCCGCTTCTTCAATTCTTATTAAGTAGTCGTTGAGTTCTTTTTCTTTTGCCCATGCAGTCCCATATATTCTCTGTAATGATTCGTTCTCACTATTCCCTCTCCAGTACGAACCTGATAATTTAAGTAATTTAAAGTGTCTCAAATGTCTAGTATTGGGTACGTGAGGCCCTCTACACATGTCAATATATTCTTCGTGTTTGTATAAATTGATGAGACCATCTTCAGGAATTTCTTCAATTATTCGTAATTTAAAAGTCTCATCTCTTTCTTTAAAAGTTTTAATTGCTTCCTCTTTAGAAACTTGTAAAATTTCAACATCATAATTTGTTTTTATTAATTTATTAATTCTATTTTCGATTTTTATTAAATCTTCAGGAGTAAATCTGTATTTAGAAAAAATATCGTAATAAAAACCATCTTCAATTACTGGCCCAATTGCCATTTTAATATCAGAGTAAATTTGTTTAACTGCATGACCAATAAGGTGAGCGAAAGAATGTCTTATTATTTCAATTCCTTCTTTATCTTTTGATGTGATGATTACAACTTTGGAATCTTTATTTATAGGAATTGTTGCATCAAGAAGAACATCATTTACTTTTCCAGCAATTGTTGCTTTGGCTAATCCAGCACCTATACTCTGGGCAATTTCTAGAATAGTTACAGATTTTTCGAAAACCTTTTTTGAACCATCAGGCAAGGTAATTATTGGCATAATTTATTTCTCCATTTCAAGAAATCCCAATTTTGATTTAACTCTTTTTAAAGTCTGATTCGCTAAATCTTCAGCTTTTTCCTTCCCTTCATAAAGGATTTTATTTAGTTGATAGGGATCATTAATTAACAATTTATATTTTTTCTGAATAGGTTCTAGTGATTCAATAAGTTGTTCGGTAATTAATTTTTTAAATGTCCCCCATCCAGTCTCTGAGAATTCATTTTCACATTGAGAAATTTCTTTGCCAGATAATATTGAATAAATCATCAAAAGATTTTTAGATTCTGGTCTCTCAGGGTTGTTAAATTCAATTCCAATAGAACTGTCACTTTTTGCTCTTTTAATTTTTTTTGTGATTATTTCAGGTGGATCTAATAAGTTAATGCGACTGCCCTCATTAGGATCACTTTTGCTCATCTTTTTTGAACCATCAATTAAACTCATTATTTTTGAACCATTCTTCATTATGATTGGTTGAGGGATCTTTAAAATATTTTTATCCTTACTAAATTTGGCATTAATTCTCTGTTGTGCAATATCTCTCGCAAGTTCAAGATGTTGTTTTTGATCCTCACCTACTGGTACGAAGTCAGCATCATAAAGAAGGATGTCTGCAGCCATAAGTATTGGATAGTCAAATAATCCAATAGATACATTATTACCTTGTTGTATGGATTTTTCTTTGAATTGAATCATTCTTTCCATCCAATTTATTGGGGTCATGCAATTTAATATCCAACAAAGTTCTGAATGCGCTGAAATCTGACTTTGGACAAAAATTGAACATATATTTGGATCTATCCCACAAGCGACGTACAAAGCCGCTGTAGAGATAGTGTTTTTAGATAATTCTTTGGGATTATATGAGGCTGTTATTGCGTGCAAATCAACTACACATAGAAATGTTTCATATTGCTCTTGAAGCGTAACCCAATTATTTATGGCCCCAAGCCAATTCCCAATATGTAAATCACCAGTTGGTTGAACTCCCGAAAGAATTCTTTTTTTATTTGCCATCCTCTTCTACTTCGCTAGATTGGATCTCTTCAGTTGATGTACTTTTTACAGGTCTTGCAAAAGGGTCAGGTGCTGTTTTTGTCTTTTCTTCATAAGAATTTTGTGATTGTCTACTAGGAGAAGAGTTTTTATTATTTTTTGCATATTCTTTGATTGATTCAATCAATTTTTCGTCTTTGATCATTTCGCTGAGTGTTCTAACAGAGAAACCCAGCACTGCAACGGTTGATCTTAATTGAAAGGTCTCTTGTATTGATTTAACAGCTTTCATTTCGTTATCACTCAATCTTATGCGGAATCCTCCTCCATCTCTTCTGCCGCCCGATCTATCTCTGAAATTAGAGCTTTCATTGTTAGAACGACCTCTGTAATTTTCTTGTCCAGGATTATTGCTGAAATTTGAATTAGACATCTTAATGTTTCTTAAGTTATTTAAATAGTCTATTAACTTAGCATCTTGTTATGCAATAAGTCTTTTTAAAAGGCTTAAATTTTTATCTTTTGATTAACGACTTATGAAATTTTGCTTTTCTCATTCACAACTTGCATTAAAATAAAATTAGAAAAATAAAGTATTGTGTTTGATATTAGTAAAGACAACCTTTTAAAGGATTTCATAAAGTTTCCAAAAAAAAATCTTCTTATTATTTTATTATTGTTAGGTTTTGGGGAATGGGTTGTCAGTGACTTAATTCATTTTGCAGGAGGCTCAATAGGATTTTTTGCGTTGTGTTTGGGGGGATATTTTTACTTGAAGAATGATAGGCCTAAATTTAATGAGCCAAGTAATTTAGATGGTTGGATAAACCTATGTAATGAAGATTTAAATTTTTTTGAAGAACTTGAAGCAACAAATGAATTAGAAAAACAGAATTCAAAAAGACAAAAAACACTTGAATCTATTCTTAATAGATGTGAAAAAGAAAAAATAAGTTTTATTGGACAAAAAGATTATCAAAGTTTTCAATCTGTTTTGAAAAGTAATTTCAAATCAGATAAGTTTGATTTTGATTTATACGAAAAACTGCCTAAATACAATTCTTCTCAAGTTATTCCAGAAGAAGCTGTGAAGAGTGATGCAATCTTGTATTTTATAAACTTGCCCTTGTCGGCAAATGATTTTTTGTGGCTGGAAAAGTTTCCTAAAAATATGCCAATCTGGTTGGTGGCTTTAACTTCCAACCAAATAGAAGCCAAAAATCAGATAGAAGACTTAAAGTCTCAAATTTCAAGTGACTTTACAAACAAAATTATTACTTTTGATGTGAATAAGAGTGAAATAACAAATATACCTTTTTCTTTAAGGAAGTTTTTCATAAGTTCATCTAAAAATATTGAAAATACAAAAAAAAGGCTCTTGAAAGAACTTCATGCTGCCTGGCAATCTGAAATTGAAGGTATAAGAAGAATGCAGTTAAAAGGTATACAAAGAAAAAATCAAATTCTTGTCGCAACAACTGTTTTCTTATCTCCTATTCCATCAATTGATGTTATGGCAATGACAGTATTAAATTCTTTAATGATTAAAGAAATTAAGTCTATATGGGGATGTAATTGGTCTCCTGAAATTTTAGATAAAGTATCCAAAGAGATTTTAAAGACTGCAATTGCTCAGGGAGTTATTGAATGGAGTGGCCAGACTCTAATTGGCATAACAAAATTACATGGCCCAAATTGGTTTGTCTCTGGAACATTTCAGGCTGTCAGTGCTGCTTATTTAACAAGAGTAGTATCAAGTTCTTTGGCTGATTTTATGGCAATAACAAAAGGAGTAGAAGAACCTGATTTAGATTTCATAAAGAAAAATTCTGAGAAAATTGTTGAAGAAGCTTTTGAAAAAGAAAAAATAAATTGGAAAGGATTTATTTCTGATCTTAGAAAACCACTTATGAAACTATCTTTTAATTCATAATCTTGGGATTGATGTTAAAAATGAAAAAAAATATTTTTTTTTTAAGTTTGATACTTCTGCTTTCTATTGCTTCAGGCTCATGTAAGAGAATATCAAATAAAAATGAAACTAAAGAAGTAATACTGGCAAGTTTCACTGTTTTGGCGGATATAATTAGTAATGTCGCTAAAGATGATTTTATTGTTAGATCAATAACGAAACCTGGAGTTGAAGTTCATGGCTACCAACCAACTCCAAGCGATTTGGTAAATGCCTCTAATGCTTTTGTTTTTATTGATAATGGATTTGGATTTGAATTATGGGCTGAAAAATTTGTCTCTAATTTAAAAGTTAAAAGAATTACTGTCGCGGAAGACTTGGATCCTATTTTTATCAGTGAAGATTTTTATAAAGGGAAACCCAATCCTCATGCCTGGATTTCTCCAAAAAGAGGGATCCTATACGTAGATATTCTCGTGGATTCTTTATCAGAATTGAGGCCATCCAAACGGATATCATTTGAAGAAAATGGGAAAATTTATAAAGATAAACTATCTAAAATAGATAAAGAATTCTCACTTTTTATTAATAACTTAAATAAAGACAGAAGGTATCTAGTAAGTTGTGAAGGTGCTTTTTCGTATCTAACAAATGATTATGGATTAGAGGAAGTTTATTTGTGGCCAGTTAATGCTGAGAGTCAAATTACTCCCAAAAGAATGGCAAGAACAATCTCACTAGTTAAAGAAAAAAATGTTCCATCTGTATTTTGCGAAAGTACTGTAAGTAACGAATCTCAAATGGTTGTTGCAAACGAAACTGGGGCTAATTTTGGAGGAAATCTTTTTGTTGATTCATTATCTGATGATAGTGGGCCTGCTAGTTCCTATATAAAAATGCTTGAGCATAATTTGGATTTGATTAAAAAAGGACTTTTTTGAATTATGGAAACAATCAATTATCAAAACTTTAGGATTGAGGCAGAGAATATTTGCGTAGATTACAACGGTAAGGTGGCTTTGTATGATGCCAATTTAAGATTGAAACCTGGCCAGATTTGTGGGTTAGTAGGGATGAACGGGGCTGGTAAAACAACTTTCTTTAATGCTTTAACTGGCTTTGTAAATATTTCAAAGGGAAAAATTAGAATAAATGGAGAGTCTGTAAGATCTGCGCAAAAAGATCAGACAATTGCTTATGTTCCTCAAAATGAGGGAATTGATAGTCAATTTCCAATAAGTGTTTGGGATGTAGTGATGATGGGAAGATATGGTTCGATGAATATTTTTAGGTCTCCCAGAGAGTCTGATGTTCAGGCGGTTAAAGATGCTATTGAGAGAGTTGATCTTACTGATCATTTATCTACACCTATTGGAAACTTATCTGGAGGGCAGAGAAAACGAACTTTTTTAGCTAGAGCAATTGCGCAAAGAGCATCAATACTTCTTCTTGATGAGCCTTTTTCAGGTGTTGATATAAGAACTGAAAAGCTTATCTCGGAATTATTTATTCAATTTAAAAATGAGGGGAAAACCATATTATTATCAACGCACGATATGATTCATGTCCGTGAATTTTGTGATTTAGTTCTTTTAATAAATAAAACTGTTGTAGCTTATGGTGAAACCTCTGAAGTGTTTACCCCTGAAAATATTACAACCACTTTTGGAGGGATCTCACCTGATTTCTTGTTTGGACCTGAATCCTAAATTTTAATTTATATGGAGCTTTGTTCTTTTTTAACTTTAGATTCATTCATAACAGATCCTTTAACTCATGACTTTATGAGAAAAGCACTTCTCATGAGTTCATTAGTTGCAGCTGTTTGTGGTTTTCTATCAAGTTATTTGACTCTTAAAGGATGGGCTTTAATGGGAGATGCAGTGTCACATTCGGTAATGCCTGGTGTTGTGGTTGCTTATGCATTAGGTCTTCCTTTCTCATTAGGGGCATTTATTTTCGGAGTTGGTTCTGTAGCCTTGATAGGGTTTATTAAGCAGAAATCTAGAGTTAAGGAAGATACTGTTATTGGGTTGGTATTTACTGGATTTTTTGCTCTTGGAATAGTATTGGTTTCTAAGATTAAAAGTAATATTGATCTGCACTCTATTCTTTTTGGTAGTCCATTAGGAATATCACTTTCAGATGTAAAACAAACTATATTCATTTCTTTATTAGTAGTAATCCTTTTATCAATTTTCAGAAAAGATTTAATGCTTTATTGTTTTGACCCTAGGCATGCAAAAACAGTTGGGATTAATGTATTTTTTCTTCATTATTTACTCCTCACATGCTTATCTTTGGCAGCTGTTGTGGGGTTGCAGTCTGTTGGAATTATTTTGGTAGTTGCAATGTTGATTACACCAGGGGCTACAGCATATTTACTTACGGATAAGTTTGATAATATGACTGTAATTTCAGTATTAAGTGCAATCATCTCAAGCCTTATAGGAATCTATGTTAGTTTTTGGTTTGATCTTGAAACAGGTGGATCAATTGTCTTGGCACAAACTTTTATATTTTTATTTGCTTTTTTATTCGCTCCAAGATACGGAATATTTAAGTTAAAGAAATTATTTGCTGGGTATAAATGATTGTGGCGGATGAAACTTTAAATAAAAAGTGGAATTGGTGGCCTTTATTCCCCTTATATCCTTATGGAAAAAAGAAAACAATTCTAAAAGAATTAATTTCTGATCAAATATGGTCCTTGGAACAAATACAGGGACTTTATTATGTTGCGGTTCCAATAAGAATGACAGTAATAAAGGTTGATAATGGATTGATGCTAATAAATCCACTGCCTCCGACTAAAGAATTAATAAATGAGTTAGAAAAATTAATTGCGATTCATGGCAAAGTAAAAACAATAATTCTACCGAGTGCCTCTGGACTAGAACATAAAATCGGACTGCCAGCTCTTTCAAGAACTTTTAAAGATGCAGAAATTTGGCTTTGTCCTGGACAATGGAGTTTCCCCATAAATCTACCACTAGATTTCTTAGGAATTCCATCAAAAAGATCAAGAATACTCTTTGAAGAAGGTACTCCACATACAAACTACTTTAAATGGTCTTCATTAGGACCACTGAATCTAGGACTTGGAAGATATCAGGAGATAAGCTGTTTCCATTATCCTACGAAAACACTTCATGTGACAGACGCAATAGTTGGAATAGACTCCACTCCCCCTGAGATATTTGATTTTGATCCAACTCCACTTCTTTTTCATTCTAGAGAGAGAGGAGATGAACCTTTGATTGACTCCATCGAACATAGAAAAAAAGGATGGAAAAGGTTAGTCTTGTTTTCATCTTTTTTAAAACCAGGTAAATTAAATATTCCACCTTTAAAAAAAATATTTAAGTATTCATTCAAAAAAGATCTGAGGAATTGGAGATCTCATTTCGGTATTTATCCTTTTTTATGGGACGAAGATTGGGAATCTTCTCTTGTTGAAATAATGGGTAAAGATACTCCTAAGATTCAAATTGCACCAGTTTTACAGAAATTAATTTTTCCGCGTTCAAAAGAAGTTTTACTCAAATGGTTAGAAAATATCAAGTGTTTTGAAGATATGGAATATTTAATTCCAGCTCATTTTACGGCCCCAATAAAATTTACAATAGAAGATTGTCAAAAATTAATTAATGAAATTAATTCCCAAAAGTGGGACAAACTTCCTGAGGATAATAAATTTTTGATGGGTTTATATAAAAAGTTGTTTGAACTAGGAATAATTCCTGAAGAGGTAAATCTTTAAAAACAATTATTCTTCAATGGACATGTTCTCATCATTTTTAAGAGTTTGTTCCAGCTCTTTTCTTTGCTCCATTTGTCTTAAGAAATATCCTGTCATCATTGCAGAAGATAATAAATTAGCAATGTTGTCTTTTGAAGATGTTATTTTTACATCAAATTGATCTGAAGGAAGCATCCCTAGAAGACCTTGAACATTATGTCTAATAATTTCTTGAATATCTTCACTAGCTGATTTTGCTACTCTTTGCAGAACTTCCGGAGATTGTTTTTGTAAATATTGGATTAAGTCATTTTCATCGTTTGGATCATTATTTTCAGTAGCAAGAAATTCTGGATTAAACATTTCTAGAGCTTCAATATATAAAAACCCTACAACATCACGTACCCATTAATCTTAATTATTAAGGGCAGGGAACCGAATGGGTCCAATTTTATTCAACGGCCAATATCTAAAAATAGCTTTACCAATAACCTTTTTATAAGGTAAAAATCCCCAAATATGTGAGTCCATACTGTTATTTCTATTATCTCCCATCACCCATAGTGACTCTTCTGGGACAATAAAAGGCCCTATAGAATAATTAATATTTTTGTCAAAAACGTAATTTTTTTGAGCCATATCATTTAAGTAAAGGTTACCATCTCTTACTTCTACCTTGTCTCCGGGTATTCCAATTACTCTTTTTATTAGTGCAGTATCTGATTCATAACCAGCATTAATTAATTGTTCAGGAACGTTAAAAACAACTATTTCATTTTTTAATTTTGAAAGGTTTGATTTGGATGTGATTTTAGGGGTTACTTTCTCAACAAGAATTTTATCTTGTATTTGAAGAGTTGGAAGCATTGAACCAGATGGGATCCATCTTGGCTCTATAACCTGCCATCGTATAATTAAAGCTATAGATATCCAAATTAAAAGATTTTTTAAATCCTTTAGTATTGAATTTCTTTTTTCTTGAGTTGTAGACATGTTTTATTTAATTCATTTATAAGGAAAATCCCAAAGCATTTATATAAATTATGACATCATCTATTGAATGCAAAAATTTTCTTAGAAGTTTACAACTTTTGAATCTTCTTATAAAAATAGGAGTTCAAAATTTAATACTTTGTCCTGGTAGTAGGTCAGCACCTTTAGCGATAGCTGCTGGAGAGTTAAATAAATTGGGACTAGTAAATATTTTTAATTCAATAGATGAGAGATCTGCGGGATTCCACTCTCTTGGGATTTCTGCTGCATCAGGCAATATTTCTCTAGTTATTACCACTTCTGGAACTGCCGTAAGTAACTTATTACCGGCAGCAGTTGAGGCAGACCGATCTTGTAAAGGTATTATATTTCTTACTGCTGATAGACCCTTAAGATTAAAAGATTGTGGGGCTAATCAAACAGTAAATCAAGAAGATTTTTTGAGTTCAGTCTGCAGAAGAGTTTTAAGTACAAATCTAAATGGACTTCATGAAACACAAGAAAATGAAATCTTGAATTTAGTTCGAATTGCTGAGAAAGAAATATTAACCTTCCCTGGTCCTATTCATATAAATATTCCTATTGATAAACCTTTAGGTATTTCATTTTTGAATAAAAAAAATGTTTTAGAGGTTTTTGAGAGAATCTATTTAAAGAAAAAATATATATTTCAGAAAGTTGAAATAAAGTCTTATAAAAACAAATTCTTAGAAATATCAAAAAGTTTAAATTTAGATGAATCCGGTATTATTTTGGTAGGTCCCTATCAAGGTTCCATCAATGATTTAACTTCTTTCAATAAATCTTTAAAAAGATTACAAGAAATTACTGGTTGGCCAGTATTTGCTGATCCTGTTTCAGGAGTTTATTCTGATTTGAGAGGATTAGTTTTGAATTGGGAATTAGTCTTAAAAAAAAATAAAAATTCAATAAATTGTCATCAACTTTTGAGGCTTGGTCCTATTTCATCTTCAATTGATTTAGAGAAGTTTTTAATAAAATTCGAAGGGATACAAATTCTTATAAAAGAAAAAAATTATAGAAAACTGGACCCTATAAAAAAATCATTAGAATATGATTTTGGGCTATCAAATTTTACAACTCTATTGTTAGAAGAATTTTCAATTAACGAAAAAAACAAAAAGTCTCTTACTCCGATGGCTCTTGATCTAATAAAGGAAGGCGAGCAGATTAAAGAAATTTTAAAAGAGCAAATTACTCAAGATGATCAAATTACTGAGTATATGCTTGCAAATCTTGTTCCAAAACTTTGGCCAGCTAATAATCCTATAATGCTCTCCGCGAGTAGCCCGATTAGAGATTGGCTTACATTTTCTGAGAATGGTACTTTAACAAGAAATTGTTTCAGCTTTAGGGGAGCTTCTGGTATAGACGGTACTTTATCTCTTGCATTAGGTATTTCTAGAATTAAAAATCCTCTACTTCTTGTGACTGGAGATTTGGCTTTTATTCATGATATAAACGGTTGGCTGATTGAAAATTCAATCGACATGAATTTAACAATTCTTCTGATAGATAATAATGGCGGAAATATATTTAATCGTATTTATAAAGAAAATTTAAAAGAAGATGAATTAAAAAAACTTTTTCTTATGCCAAAAGAAATAAACTGGGCAAAACTCGCAGAGGCCTATCAAGTAAACTTTAAAAGTGTGACAAATTTTAAAAAATTACGAGAGGCATTCGATTGGAGCATTTCTATCCAGAAATCTGTAATAATTAAAGTTGATATTGATCCAGAAAATGAAATTTGTGAAAAAAATGCCCTGCTAGAAAAAATAATTGGCAGTTAAATTTATTATTTTCTATCTTTGAATAATTAGGTTTCATGAAAGTATTACCTGGTAAAACAACTCTAAATTGGTCAGAATGCAAATCTTATGAGGATATATTGTTTCATAAATCAGATGAGGGAATTGCGAGAATTGCAATTAATCGGCCTGAAAAAAGAAATGCATTCAGGCCACAAACTGTAGATGAACTCATTGATGCATTTGATATCGTAAGAAAAGATGAAACTATTGGAGTAGTTCTCTTTACAGGTGCGGGACCTGACAAGAAAGGTATTTATTCTTTTTGCTCTGGAGGTGATCAGAGTGTAAGGGGTAAAAATGGGTATAAAAATGTTGAAGGGAAGCAGAGATTAAATGTACTTGAACTACAAAGATTAATAAGAAGTTTACCTAAAGTGGTTATTGCTTTAGTTCCTGGTTTTGCAATTGGAGGAGGCCAGATACTGCATTTAATTTGTGATCTCAGTATCGCCTCTGAAAATGCTAAATTTGGTCAAACAGGTCCAAGAGTTGGTAGTTTTGATGCAGGTTTTGGATCTAGTTATTTAGCAAGACTTGTTGGTCAAAGAAAAGCAAAAGAAATTTGGTTTTTATGTAGAAAATATAATTCCAAGGAAGCTCTTGAGATGGGCTTGATAAATGCAATTACAAAGATTGAAGAATTAGAAGCTGAGGGTGTAATCTGGGCAAGAGAGATTTTACGAAATAGTCCAACTGCTATTCGTATTCTTAAAGCTTCATTCAATGCAGAGAATGATGGGATTGCGGGTATTCAAGAATTATCTGGATACACAACTCAATTATTCTATTCGACTGAAGAGGCTCAAGAAGGTAGAGATGCCTTTCTTGAAAAGCGTCCACCAGACTTTTCTGAATATAAGTGGACACCCTAGTTTATTTTTCAAAAGAACTTTTTTAAATAATTATCAATGAGAATTCTTCTTGCCGCTGCTGAATGTGCTCCAATGATCAAAGTAGGAGGTATGGGAGATGTGGTTGGTTCGTTGCCTCCATCTTTGATAAAACTTGGTCACGATGTAAGGGTAATACTTCCAGGATATGGAAAGTTGTGGAGTCTTTTAGAGGTATCGAATGAACCAGTCTTTAGAGCAAATACAATGGGCACTGATTTTGCAGTATATGAAGCAAAACATCCCATTCATAATTATGTGATTTACCTAGTGGGTCATCCAACATTTGACTCTGACCAAATATACGGAGGAGAAAATGAGGACTGGCGCTTCACATTTTTTGCTAGTGCTACTGCAGAATTTGCATGGAATTGTTGGAAACCTCAAGTTCTCCATTGCCATGATTGGCACACTGGAATGATTCCTGTTTGGATGCACCAGGACCCCGAAATTAGTACTGTCTTCACAATTCATAATTTAAAATACCAAGGCCCTTGGAGGTGGAAACTTGAAAAAATGACTTGGTGCCCTTGGTATATGCATGGAGACCACACAATGGCTGCGGCAATGTTGTACGCAGATAGGGTCAATGCTGTTTCTCCGACTTATGCAGATGAGATTAAAACCCATGAATACGGGGAAAGCCTCGAAGGATTACTTAATTACATTTCAGGTAAATTAAGGGGAATTCTTAATGGCATAGATCTTGATGAATGGAATCCAGCCAAAGATCCAGTTTTACCTGCAAAATTCAGTATTAAGAATTTAGAAAATAGGCTAGAAAATAAAAAAATTCTGCAGAGAGAAATGGGTCTCGAAGTTAATTCTAAAAAATATCTTTTAGGTATGGTCAGTAGGTTAGTTGATCAGAAAGGTGTTGACTTACTTTTACAAGTTTCAAGAAGACTATTAGCCTATACAGATTCTCAAATCGCTGTTTTAGGGACTGGAGATAGATATTTAGAGTCTGGATTATGGCAACTGGCATTAGATTACCCAGGAAGATTCTCAGTATTTCTTACCTATGATGATTCTTTATCAAGGCTTATCTATGGTGGCTCTGATGCATTTTTAATGCCAAGTAGATTTGAACCTTGTGGGATTAGTCAACTCCTCGCCATGAGATATGGCTCTATCCCAATAGTAAGGCGAGTTGGAGGTTTAGTTGATACAGTTTTACCTCATGACCCAGAAAATAATAATGGTACGGGATTTTGTTTTGATCGCTTTGAACCTATAGATTTCTATACTTCTTTAGTAAGGTCATGGGAAGCCTTTAGGCATAAAGATAGTTGGGAATTACTCCAAAAAAGAGCCATGAGCCAAGAGTTTAGTTGGCAAAGATCAGCTCTTGAATACGAAGTTATGTATAAGGATGTTTGCGGGATAAAAGAACCATCGCCAGATGTTGCTGAAGTTGAAAAATTTTCTTACGGACAATCAGCTGATCCATCTTTAAAAAAAAGTATGACTTAATTTTTTAATGGAATTCTCTTTATCAGAATTGAACGATGTTTTGGGGGATATTAGAAATCTGAGTGAGGGGAAAAAAGATTTTTTAAATTTTAAAAATATAAGTATTGATAGTAGAACTTTATTAAAAAATGATCTTTTTATAGCTATCAAGGGTAAAAATTTTGACGGACATAGTTTTCTTCAAGAGGTTTTAAATAAAGGAGTTAAATCTGTTGTAATTAAAAAAGGGATGCAGAGATTACTTCCTAGTGATTTTCCTTATTGGGTTGTAAATGACACAACAGAGGCATTTCAAAAATTAGCATTGCTAAAAAGAAAAAAATTAAATATCCCTATTGTTGCAATAACTGGCTCAGTGGGTAAAACCACAACAAAAGAAATGATTGGCGGAGTTTTAAATAAACTTGGCAGAATAAAATTATCTCATGCAAATTTCAATAATGAGATTGGAGTTGGCCTTACTATTCTTGAGACAGATATAGAGGATAAAGTTTTAGTTCTTGAGATGGGGATGAGAGGTCTTGGACAGATCGAGAATTTATCTAAATATAGTGAACCGGATATTGCAGTTATTACCAACATTGGCACAGCTCATATTGGATTGCTAGGCTCAAAAAAAAATATTACTCATGCAAAGTGTGAAATTAGTAAATTTTTAAATCCCAAAGGAGTTGTAATAATTCCAGCAAATGATGCATTCCTAGAAAAAACTTTGAAAGAATTTTGGAAAGGTAGAGTGATAAAAGTAAAACTATTAAATATAGAAAATCAAAGGGAGAGTTTTAAGAAAGATGATAATTTGCGAGGATTTTATAATCCTTCGAATAAAACAATTTTAATTGAAGAAAATACCTTTGAAATTTCATTTGAGGGATTTCATAATGCTTCAAATTTCTTATTTGCTTATGCAGTTGCTAAAGAGCTAGGCATTGATTTTGCAAGTTTTAATAAATTTGATTTTGTAAGTTTAGGTGGAAGGAATAAAATTCTTAAATCATTAAAAACAACAATATATGATGAATCATATAATGCTTCACCAGAGTCAGTAAAAGCATGTATTAAAAACCTGCTTGAAAAACCGAGAAATAAATTTTTTATATTTGGAAGTATGCAAGAATTGGGAAAAGAATCTGAAAAATATCACAAAGAAATATTCAACTTAATCTATAATTCAAATATAAAGAAGTGTTTATTTATTTGCGATAAAGAGAATGAAAAAATTTATACCAACTATCTTAAAGATAAGGATAAATTCTTAGTTTTAAATAATATTAAAGAAGTACCTCAAGAGATAAACAAATCTACAAAAAAAGGTGATTCTATTCTTATAAAGGGGAGCAGATGTTGGCAACTTGAAAAAATTATTGCATTAATTAACTAAATCAGGATTTCTTTTTTTTCCAATTCTCTATATTTACTTGCTTAGTTCTTGAGATCACTAGTGAATTGTCTTTAGAGTCTTTTGTGATCACTGAACCAGCACCTGTTGTTACTGACTCCCCTAGATTTATTGGCGCTACAAAAACTGTGTTTGCCCCAATACTAGAATTTTTACCAATTTTTGTTTGATATTTTTTCTGTCCATCAAAATTTGCAGTAATAGTTCCTGCTCCAATATTTGTAGATCTTCCAATAATAGAATCACCAATATAACTTAGATGGTTTACTTTAGATTCTTCCTCTAGTTGACTATTTTTGATCTCAACAAAATTACCTATTTTGCTATGGGAAGATATTTTGGAATTAGGTCTTATATGGCTATAAGGGCCAATTTTTATATGATCCATTATCTGAGAATCATAAACAGTGGAGTTTGAAATTTCACATTGTAATCCCACATTAGAATTCTCAATAAAAGTATTTGGACCGATAATGCAATGACTATTTATTTTCGTATTTCCTCTTATATGTGTATTAGCCTCTATGATTACATCTTTACCAATTTCAGCTTCTTCACTAATTGAACAACTTGCTTTATTTATAAAAGTTACACCATTAAGCATATGTTTTTCTTTTATTGAATTCTGAATACATTCCTCGCACTCTGATAGTTGAATTCTGTTATTAATTCCTTGAAGCTCTCCATTATCATCTACTTCGAGACTTAAAGAATTTTTTAGCAAAGATATTGTATCTGTTAAGTAAATCTCTTTTTGATTATTATTGCTTTGCAAGGTATTAATTATTTCTGACAAGTTACCCCAGTTAAAACAGTAAATACCTGCATTTATCAAGGGATTTTCTCTTTCTATAGCATTGCAATCTTTTTCTTCAACAATTCTCTCTATAAAGTCCCCCTTCAAAAAAACTCTGCCATATCCATGAGGATTTGTTTTCTTTGTGGTAATTAAAGAAGCATCAGCATTTTTTGAATCGTGTAAATACAAAAGTCTTTTTAGAGTACTAGGCCTAATGAGTGGAACATCGCCGTTAAGTACCAAAAGTTTTCCTTCATGTTTTTTTACTTCTTTACAAAGTACTTGGATAGCATGACCAGTTCCTGATTGAGGGTCTTGAACAACAATATGGATTTTTTTATCATTTGTGATTGACTTTTGTACTTCTCTTGATTTATGACCAGTAATTACAAAAATTTTATCGGGCTTTAATTCGACACATGAATCAATTACTCTTTGTAGAAGACTTTTGCCAGAAATTTTATGTAAAACTTTTGGCAATGAGCTTTTCATCCTAGTGCCCTTGCCTGCCGCTAATATCGCAACACTTAACATGTTTATTTGAAATCCTAATTTAAATCTAACTCTTAACGGATAACTTCGTCATTCCCCACTTTTCTCTCCATTTATTTGTAGATAATAGATTTGAGAATAATTGCTCATTTAATCTTCTCCTGATTATATCGTCTTTACTTGAGTTCAAATCTTGATCTCTATATGGAATACTAGCTTTAGTTAAGAGATGTTCTTCTTCCATTAAAGATAACTTTTCAAAATTGAAATTAGGTTTCAATTTATTCTTATCAAATTCTGATATTGCGACAGTTCCCTGACTCCAAAAAGTTCTGTTTTTAAAATTTGGCTTAATAGTAAAAATTTCTAATCCAAGATTTCTTAAGGTTTTTCTTACTGCCGCTGATGAAGAATAAGTTATTAAATAACCCTGAGGATTAAGATTTTCTGTGACTTTGGATAAAAATTCAATCGTCCATACTTGTGGGCATTTTTGAGGAGAAAAACCATCTAAATAAATCAGATCGAATTTAATAGACGAAGGAATAATGTTGATTTTTTCTCTAGCATCACCCCACAAAATACTGCATTTAAAAAGTTGATCCTCAAAGTAATCTTTTTGAAAAAGTGATTCAAATATTTTTTTGACTTTTGGATCCCATAATTTAAGGAAAGATTCATTTCTAAGCGAATATTTAAGAGGCTTTTTATCAATCTCCAACGCATACAAATTTAAATTTGATTTTTGTTTAATTAATTCATCTAATAAAGAAGCTGAATTGTATCCTAAACCAAAACATATATCCAAAACATTGAGAGATTCGCCCTTAAATCTTTGCAAATTAGAAGTAGCTGTAAACTTTGACTTTGTTTCCTCCAATGCGCCCAATAAACTATGGAAGTTCTCTTGAAAAAACACACTTCTTAAAGAGTAACTACCATCTTTAGTTAAAACTTCTATTAATTCAGACAAAAACTTTTAGGCTAGTTAGTTAGTTTGGCCAGCTCTTCCCAAAAAGTTGGATACGAGACGCTAGCAGCATCAGACCTCATGATTTTTGAGGTACCTTTAGCAAGAAGTGAAGCAATAGCAAGACTCATTGCTACTCGATGATCTGTCTCACTATCTACCTCCGCAGAATGAAATTTTGATTGACCATTAATAATTAACCCATCCTCTTTTTCTGTTATTTCAGCACCGAATTTTTGTAACTGTCGTGCCATGACTTTTAATCGATCTGTCTCCTTAACTCTTAATTCTTGTGCATCCTTAATTTCAGAAACTCCATTACAAAAACAGGCAGCCACAGTAAGGATAGGAATTTCATCTATAAGTTTTGGAAGAATATCTCCTTCAATAGTGAATGATGTTAAATTATTTGAAGTCTTTACTTTAATAGATCCAATAGGTTCACCTGCAATAGTCGATTTATCTAAAATCTCATAATCACACCCCATTGAATCCATTATATTTAAAATCCCTGTTCTAGTGGGATTTAGTCCTACATTCTGAATTAAAACTTCTGAATTTGGAACAATAGATGCAGCAATCATCCAAAAAGAAGCAGAGCTTATGTCTCCTGGAATCAATATTCTCTGGCCGATTAAGTTGCCCCCTGACTTGATAACTACATTCCTTCCTAATTCTCCTCTGATACTGATGTCTGCTCCAAATGCTTTTAACATTCTTTCAGTATGATCTCTTGAAGATGCTGGTTCAATAACAGAAGTGGTTCCAGAAGCTTTGAGGCCTGCCAATAATATTGCAGATTTTACTTGAGCACTTGCTACAGGGGTTCCTATAACACACCCTTTTAATTTATTCCCAACAATTGATATTGGAGCTTTGTTTCCTTTTTCTCTACCAAAAATTTTGCCACCCATCAAAGATAATGGTTTGCCAACTCTCCCCATTGGCCTTTCATTAAGAGAAATGTCACCAGTTAAGATAAAATTCTTACCTTCTTGACCGGCAAGTAACCCCATTAATAATCTCATGGTGGTTCCCGAATTCCCACAATTTAGAATTTCTTTGGGCTCTTTAAATCCATCAAGACCCAATCCTGAAATCTTAAAAGGCTCATTTTTTTTTATTTCTGGTATTTTTACACCTAACTTTCTTAGGCAATCAGCAGTTGAAAGTGGATCTTCAGAATGTAAGAACCCCTCAATAGTCGTCTCACCCTTAGCAATACTTCCTATTATTAGAGCTCTATGAGAAATAGATTTATCTCCGGGTACTTTTACTTTTCCTTTTAAATTAACTCCACCTTTTATTGTGCGGATATTATTCATTTTCAAATTAATTACTTGATAAAATTTCTGTAAAAACAAATTAGTTTTATATTATCAATAAGTTTGTTTTAAAAAAAAAAATAATCAAATTAAGTAACTGTTTTCTATAATAATTCAAAAAAAGGATTTGATTATTAATCTTACTTATTATCACGTTGCAAAGGATGTTCCTGAAAATAGGCCAGACATTGCAGTTGTCATTGATGTTTTAAGGGCTACAACCACAATTTCTTGGGCTTTAAAAAATGGAGCTGATTCAATACAAGTTTTTGCAGATTTAGATTTATTAAAAGAATCGGCATTTAAGTGGCAAGCTGAAAAAAGACTAATGCTTGGAGAGAGAGGCGGAAAGAAGATTGAAGGCTTTGATCTAGGAAATTCTCCTTTATCAGTTACAAAAGAAGTTGTTAATGGTAAAAGACTATTTATGAGTACGACTAATGGGACTAAATCATTGCAAAAAGTTCAAAATGCTAAGCATTTATTTGCTATGGGTCTCCCAAACAGGAAAGCAGTTGCCGAAAAAATAATTTCTTTAAAAAGTGAAAATGTTTTAATACTTGGTAGTGGTTGGGAAGGCTCTTATTCACTTGAGGATTCATTAGCTGCTGGTGCTTTGGCTTCATATCTAAAACATAACTGTGATTTCGAAATTAATATTCTGAATGACGAATTACAAGCTGCTTTGGCACTTTGGGGTGTCTGGGAAAATGATATTTTGAAATGTTTAAAAACAGCAACCCATGGCAAAAGATTGACAAGTCTTGGAGATTATGAGGATGATTTTAAATGTTGCTCTGAACTTGATTGCTTAGATATTGTTCCAGCTCAAGTTGAAAGAGGTGTGATTCGTGCCTCATGATTTACGAATTGGTTCATTAGGAGTAAAGTCTTGACTGATTTTTTGGTAGCTGCATTGCAAATTACGAGTACTTCAAATGTTGAAGCAAATTTTACTGAAGCAGAAGAACAGATTGAATTAGCTGCTAGAAGAGGTGCTGAGTTAATAGGATTGCCTGAGAATTTTGCTTTTTTAGGAGGAGATGATGAAAAACTTAAATTAGCTTCTGAATTGTCAAAGAAGTGTACAAATTTTCTTAAAACTATGTCACAAAGATATCAAGTATTTCTTTTGGGAGGAGGGTATCCTGTCCCTGCTGGTGATGATAGTCATACTTTTAATAGGTCAGCCTTATTTGGTAAAGATGGACAGGTTTTAGCAAAATACGACAAGATTCATTTGTTTGATGTTGATTTGCCAGATGGAAATCTATATAAGGAATCATCCACTATTTTATCTGGAGCAGAGTATCCACCTGTTGTCGATGTCCCAGGTTTATGCAAAATAGGATTATCGATTTGTTATGACGTTAGATTTCCTGAACTCTATAGATATTTGTCTTCCAACGGTGCGGAGCTAATTATGATTCCCGCAGCTTTTACAGCATTTACTGGAAAGGATCA
This sequence comes from uncultured Prochlorococcus sp., assembly GCA_902535175.1. GTDB lineage: Bacteria > Cyanobacteriota > Cyanobacteriia > PCC-6307 > Cyanobiaceae > Prochlorococcus_A. The sequence goes on along the minus strand of CACASR010000008.1, from coordinate 24,576 downwards.
TTGGCAAATCCTATTACAAGCAAGAGCAATTGAGAATACAGCATATGTAGTCGCTCCAGCTCAAACTGGTATTCATTATGGAAGAAGGCAAAGTCATGGCCATGCAATGGTAATTGACCCTTGGGGTACAGTTTTATCAGATGCTGGAAAAACTCAGGGAGCTGCAATAGCACCTGCTGATAAAGAAAGAGTAAAGAAAATTAGGGAGCAGATGCCAAGCCTTAAACATAGAAAAAACAAATTGTTTTCAAACTAATGATAAAGTTTTTAGATAATAAACTTTTTCGTTATTTATCAGTTTTTTTATTTTTAAATTCTTCAATCCTTCCAGTTAAATCTTCAAGTGCTCTTGCGGCATGGGCTATAAATACTAATGGTGTACTAGAATTAAGAACTAAATCAAATACAAATTTAAAAGCATACTTTCAGAAGGCTAACCAAATATCGGGGGATAGATTCTGGGTAGATTTTCCAGGAGAATTAAAAAATCCAAGAACAATAAAAGGTAATGGCCCAATAAAAGAAATTAGATTAGGTAAACCAGATAAGGGTAAAACAAGACTAGTAATCGAATTTAAGGAAGAGACTTATTTGAAACCTTTGACTTGGCGAATGGTTGGCTTAGATCAAAATAGATGGAGAATTAAACTATTTAAACCAAAATATTCATTTAAAAAGATTGGTGAAGGTTTAGTTGAAAAGAAAATAGTAAATATCAAAGCAAATCAACATTTAATTCACAAGAAGAAAAACAATTATGGCTACTTGAAACTACCAGAGGTAAAACGAAACAAGTTTGAGGTTGTAATCGATCCAGGGCATGGAGGGCCTGACCCAGGAGCAATAGGAATAGGTGGTATTAGAGAAACAGATGTTGTCCTGGAGATTTCAAAAATGGTTAAAAATTTACTTTCTGAGAAAGGTGTCAAAGTAAAGTTGACTAGAACAAATGAAGTTGATTTGGATTTGCCTCCAAGAGTTTCCATTGCAAATAATATGGATGCAGATATTTTTGTAAGTATTCATGCAAATGCCTCAAGAGGTAAAAGAAGAGACATAAATGGATTGGAAACATTTTATTATAGAGGTTGGCGAGGTAGATTACTCGCGAAAAGAATTCAAAAACAAATTTTAAGAGTTTCCCCCGGGAGTCCTGATCGAGGAGTTAAACAAGGTAGATTTTATGTAATTAAAAATACTAGGATGCCCGCAGTCCTTGTAGAAGTTGGATTTTTAACAGGGAGATTAGATGCAAGAAGATTAGAGAAAATAACCCATCGAAGAAGATTAGCCTATGCAATTGCAAAAGGCATCCTCGAATATTTAGATAAAGTAGGGTGAAACTTAAAATAGGTATTTTTGATAGCGGAATTGGTGGTTTTACTATCCTTAATTCTTTACTAAAAACTCGTAAAGATGTAGAAGTTTTTTATTTGGCGGATACAGAAAGAATACCTTTTGGTAACAAAAATTCTAAAGAGATTAGATTAATTGCAAAGGAGATTTGTACTTTTTTTGTTGATAAGAATTTGGATGCACTTTTGGTTGCTTGTAACACTACTAATGCGTGTGCGCTTGATATTCTAGAAGATAATCTTAAGATCCCTTGTTTTGACCTTATAAACTCAGTATCGGAAATAGTTGATAAACAAATAATTGGTGTTCTTGCAACACAAACAACTGTCCGATCATCGTATTACAAGAAAGCTATAAATGCTAAAAAAGAGAATACGATAATATTTCAGCAAGAATGTCCAGAATTTGTATCAGAAATTGAAAAAGAAAAATTAAATCTTGATAAGTTAAATAGTCTTTCAGACTCATACTTAAGACCACTTATAAACAAAAATATTGAAGAATTAATACTTGGTTGTAGTCACTATCCTTTAATTTATGATTTTTTAAGAAAAAAATTAGATTCAAATATAAAAATTATTGATCCATCGGTAGCATTAATAAAAAAATTTAATGAATCTTTTGCTATTCCAGAAACTGACCGCTATGAGAGTATTTCTTTCGAAAATGTAAAATTTTTTGTTACTTCAGAAAGAGATAAGCTTTCCAATAAAGTAAAATTTTGGCTTGGAATTAATAAAGAAATTAGGTTGGTTAACCTCCGAAGTAATGTTTGATTCCTTAAGATATATAAGAGGTCAATCATGAATACAGTAACAGAGCTACTACAACCAGTTGAAAATGATCTTGATGATCTTATTTTAGAACTGAAAAATCTAATAGGAGCTGGTCACCCAATTCTTCAAGCCGCGGCAGAACACCTTTTTAGTGCGGGGGGGAAAAGGTTAAGACCTGGTATAGTTTTATTGATTTCAAAAGCTATATCTCCTGAATTTTGCCTGACAACCAAACATAAAAGGCTTGCTGAAATCACTGAGATGATTCATACAGCCTCTTTAGTTCATGATGATGTTGTTGATGAGGCGTCTACAAGAAGAGGAGTAGATACAGTTCATAGTAGATTCAATACCAGAGTAGCTGTTTTGGCGGGTGATTTTTTATTCGCTCAAGCAAGTTGGCACCTAGCAAATCTTGATAATGTAAATGTAGTTAAATTGCTAAGTAGAGTAATAATGGATTTAGCAGAGGGTGAAATTAAACAAAATTTAAATAGATTTGATTCGGCTCAATCTTTTTCCAAATACATCAATAAAAGTTATTGTAAAACAGCATCATTAATAGCCAATAGTTGCAAAGCAGCTGGAGTTTTGAGTGGGATTAATGACGAAAACTTAACCTCGTTGTACGATTTTGGTAAAAATATTGGTTTGGCATTCCAAGTTGTAGATGACATTCTTGACTTTACTGGAAATGATAAACAACTTGGAAAACCTGCTGTAAGTGATCTTGCTAGTGGTTATCTTACCGCCCCAGTTTTATATGCCTTAGAAGAAAATAAACAATTGTCAGTTCTTATAAATAGAGAACTTGCTGAAAAAGATGATTTAGATGATGCTCTTAATATCATCATGAACTCTAAAGCTATTGAAAGTTCCAGAAAACTAGCTGAGGATTTTGCAATGCTTTCTAAAGAAGCTATAGTCTGGCTTCCTGATTCAGAATATAAAAGAGCTTTAATGGCTCTTCCAGAATTTGTTCTAAGCCGTATTTATTAGATCTATTAGAAATAAATCTTTGAGCTAAATTAATATTAAAATTTTTGAAAACCCTAATTTTTTCGACTAAATTTATAAAGCATAGATTTATTTAATGTCATTAGATAAAAAAAATTCAATCAATAACATACTTGAAGAAAAGAGAATTTTTCCTCCATCAAAAAAATTTGCAGAAAACTCAAATATTAGTACTCAAGAAGAATTTCTAAGTCTAAAAAAACAAGCATCAAATAATCCTATTCAATTTTGGAAATCTTTTGCAAAATCTGAATTAGATTGGTTTGAGCCATTTCAAACTGTATTAGATAATGAAAATGCGCCCTTTTTTAAATGGTTTAAAGAAGGGAAACTCAATATTACATATAACTGCTTAGATAGACATATTAAGAGAGGGCTTGGAGGAAAGACTGCACTTATATGGGAAGGCGAACCCGGAGATAGCAAAAAATATACTTACGAAGAACTTCTAAAAGAGGTATGTAAAGCTGCTAATGCTTTAAAAGCAATTGGTGTAAAAAAAGGAGATTTGGTATGTATTTATATGCCGATGATTCCTGAAGCGATGTTTGCGATGTTAGCTTGTGCAAGGATTGGTGCGCCTCATTCAGTCGTCTTTGGAGGATTTTCTTCAGAAGCTTTAAAAGATAGGTTAATTGATGGAAACGCAAGATTTGTTGTTACTGCTGATGGTGGCTTTAGAAAAGATAAGGTGATTGAACTTAAGAAAGCAGTTGATGCGGCCATTGAAAGTGGGGCAAATAAAGTTGTTGAAAAAGTAGTTGTTGTTCAACGAACCCAAAAAAATATTTCGATGGTTGATAATAGAGATTTTTGGTGGCACGAATTAATAAAAGATCAAAAAGATCATTGTGAACCAGAAATAATGAATAGCGAAGATAGACTTTTTATTCTTTATACTTCAGGCTCTACTGGAAAGCCCAAAGGTGTAGTTCACACTACAGGTGGTTACAATCTTTGGTCCCATTTGACATTTAAATGGATTTTCGACTTAAAAGATGAGGATACTTATTGGTGTACTGCTGATGTTGGTTGGATTACAGGTCATAGTTACATAGTTTATGGGCCTTTATCTAATGGTGCTACAACCTTAATGTATGAGGGAGTGCCAAGACCCTCAAATTTAGGGGCTTTTTGGGAAATTGTTCAAAAATATAAGGTTTCTATTTTTTATACTGCACCAACTGCAATAAGAGCATTTATGAAGTCTGGGAGTGAAATACCTGATAAATATAATTTGGAGAGTCTTAGACTTTTGGGCACAGTTGGTGAACCAATTAATCCTGAAGCATGGATGTGGTACAAAGATGTTATAGGTAAAAATAAATGCCCTATTGTTGATACTTGGTGGCAAACTGAGACTGGTGGTGTGATGATAAGTCCCTTGCCTGGAGTCGTTGCTACAAAACCAGGTTCAGCTACATTGCCTCTGCCAGGAATAGAAGTTGAAATTGTCGATAAGAATGGAGATAAGGTTAAGGAGAACGAGGGTGGATATTTAATTATTAAGAAACCTTGGCCAGGAATGATGAGAACAATTCACGGAAACTCAGAGAGATATTTGGAGAGTTATTGGGAATATATTTCCTTTAAAGGAGAAAAAAATGTTTATTTTGCTGGAGATGGAGCACGCATTGATGAAGATGGATATATTTGGATTATGGGAAGAGTTGATGATGTAATAAGTGTTTCAGGACATCGGTTAGGAACAATGGAAATAGAATCTGCTTTGGTAAGTCATAAATCAGTTGCAGAGTCTGCAGTCGTTGGTAAAAAAGATAATTTAAAAGGTGAAGTTATAGTTGCATTTGTATCTCTAGAGAAAGACGTGAACGGTTCTTCAGAATTAGTAGAGGATCTAAAGAAACACGTTGTTAATGAAATTGGAATTATCGCAAAGCCTGAAAAGATAATAATTTCTGACTCTCTTCCGAAAACACGTAGTGGAAAAATTATGAGGCGAATTTTAAGATCTTTGGCTGCTGGAGAAAAAATTAGCGGTGATATAAGCACTCTTGAAGATAGTTCTGTTTTGGAAAAGCTGAAAGAATTATCCTAATCCGATTCATCAATTAAATTGGAAATTTTATATATGGTATTTCTTTTGAATTCATCATCGGCCCATTCTCCTAAATAATTTTCTCTTAGTCCTGCGCTTGCAATTATAGTGTGTGTACCTTTTAACATTACCCCTTTAGAATTATCTTCTTTTCTTGCTTTCAGGCAAGTAAATAATTTATCTGTTTGATCTAATTCGTCTGAATTGAATTTTATTAGGAAGTTATTTTTTTGATTATATGTTTTTTCAATTAATCGCAAAGTTCTTTCAGGACTTGGGCTGAATTCACTATTGAATTCTAATCTTTGAGAAATTTGTTTCAATAATGGAATAGATTTGTTAGCACTGAAGTTATTAAAACTTATTGATATGAATTTTTCGCAATTTCTTCCACCATCAGGGGAAATTAGATGAAGTTTGCAGCCTAGACTATGACCAATTCTTATGGATGGAATTGATGTTCCTATTCTTTTTGATAAAGATATTCGGCAATTCTTGAAATCCCTCCATGCTTTAATTGCAAGTTGTTGGTGATCAAATTGTGGAGTGTATTTATATGCATGTACTGCATAATTTTTATTAATTAAACTCTCGATGAATCTTCTATAAGTTAAATCTGGTTTAGAAGCCAGATAACTTCCACCAATAAATTCCACAATTTTTTTAGGATTTGAAGGCCAATAACAAAAATTATTAAATTGATATTTTGTAAAAGTCATTTTTCATAAACTAAGAATGTTTCAAAAAATATTTTCTAATCATTTTTCTTAATTTATATTAATTTAAGAGAAATTTTTATTAAATGCGTCAAGATAAATGAAAGTGTTTTCAGCTAATTGGAACTATCTAACAAAAAAGAATTGAATCAATTGGATATTCTTCAGGATCAAGTTATCAGCTATCCATTTGAAGATAGTGTTGTAAATCAGAATAAAAAAATTGAAAAAATTTTAATTCTTGATACTGAAACAACAGGTTTAGATGAAAATAAAGATGAAGTGATAGAGATAGGTTGTATTTTGTTTGATGTTTCTTTTAAATGTGTACTTTCACAGCTCTCATTCTTATTCCCGGTTAATAATAATGAAGCAGAATATGTTAATGGCATATCTGCAGAAGTAACTAATATATCTCAACCATGGGAAGATGGATTAAATTTCTTTTTAAAACTTGTTGATTGTTCGGATTTCATTGTCGCGCATAATGTAGAGTTTGATAAAAAATGGTTTGGTAAAGGAAGATTACCTAAACTTAATAAGAAATGGATATGCAGTTTAGAAGATATTAATTGGTCTTTTCAAAAATCACTAAAAAATAGACCCTCTGTAACTGATCTAGCTTTATCTTTTTCAATACCAGTGTGGAATTTACATAGAGCTTTATCTGATTGCTTTTACATATCTGAGGTCTTCAAAAAATGTGATAATTTGGAGGAACTTTTACTTAAAGCTACTGAACCGAGGTTTTTATATAAGGCACTGATTAGTTACGAAGATAGGTCTTTAGCTAAAAATGCTGGGTTCAGATGGAATAGTCCTGTGCAAGGAGCTTGGTCAAGAAAATTAACTACTGATGAGGCAAAAAATCTTGATTTTAGAGTAGAGATTTTGAATTAATATTTAATAAATTTTTGACTAAGAAAATATTTAGTGCATCTTACAAGGCATCCATTTACTACCCATTTTGTGCGCCCCAACACATCCGTATTTTGAGGCAGCTTCTTCAGCCTCTTTTTTAGTGTTAAATAGATCTGACATCATATTTTCCTTATTTGAATTTGAAATTTGTTTGGACTGATTATGATGATTGTTATGAGAATTAGGTGAATACTCCAATATTCCCATAGTAGTAAAACCGGCAGAGATAATCCCCATCCCAACTACTGATAAATTGATTATTCCCATTGCTACTGCACCAAAAGAAAATACACCCATTGGTACTACCCCAATACTTATTACTCCCATAGGCACTATTCCTATTGAAACTATACCAAGCGGTGCTATTCCAAAAGCAATTTTTTTTGGTTTTGTACCGCAATGCTGATTCTCTTTAATTTTATTAATTCCCAATAGTTTTTCTAAATGTTAAATTAAAATTGTCTCACAGAATAACTAATCAAAGATTAATTTCTAGAGGAATTAAAAATTTTGAATTATTTTTTAGAACTTTGAATAACTTAAAAAATCTAAGAGGAACAGTAGACTTATTGCCTGATCAATTAATAAAGTGGCAAAACGTTGAGAAAATTGTATTGGAACAGCTTTCAAGAGCATCCATCAAAGAAATAAGAACACCAATACTGGAAATGACCGACTTATTTATAAGAGGAATTGGTGAAGGAACAGATGTTGTCAGTAAGGAAATGTATACATTTCTTGATAGGGGGGAGAGATCCTGTACTCTCAGACCTGAAGGAACAGCATCAGTAGCGCGAGCGTTAATACAAAATGGAATATCATCTAATCCTCTTCAAAAACTTTGGTACATGGGTCCTATGTTTCGATACGAAAGACCTCAAGCAGGCAGACAAAGACAGTTTCATCAGTTAGGCGTTGAGTTTATAGGGCATGATTCAGTTAGAAGTGATGTTGAAATTATTGCTTTAGCTTGGGATATCTTAGGAAAATTAGGAATAAAAGAACTCAATCTTGAAATAAATACTTTAGGTGATACAAATGACAGATCAAATTTTCAAAAATCCTTTTTAAAATGGCTAGAAATAAATAAAGATTCTCTAGATTTAGATTCTCAGAATAGGATTTCTAAAAATCCGTTGCGGATTTTGGACTCAAAGAATATTCAAACAAAAAAAGCTCTTGAAAATGCACCAAGATTATTTGATTTTTTGTCTGAAAAAAGTCATAACAGATATTCAGACTTAAAAAAACAATTAGAGGTTTTAAAAATACCTTACGTGGAAAATTTTAATTTAGTAAGAGGTTTAGATTATTACACCCATACTGCTTTTGAAATTACTAGTGGTGCTTTAGGTTCCCAAGCGACAGTTTGCGGTGGAGGAAGATACGATGATTTATTCAAACAAATGGGAGGTCCAAATACCCCGGCAATTGGATTTGCTATTGGTCTAGAAAGATTAATTCTACTAGCAGGAAAAGATCTTGAAGTCCCAAGAAATACTGATATTTATATTATTAATCAAGGCTTAATTGCTGAATCATTAGCAATGGATTTATCTAGAAAATTAAGAAATTACGATTTGTTAGTTGAGTTAGATTTAAGCGGAGCATCATTCTCTAAACAATTTAAAAAGGCAAATAAACTTAAATCTAAAAGTATTATTGTTATTGGTGATGATGAGGCAGTAAAAGGAGAATTTGCTATCAGGCTTTTTGATCAGTCAGATAATGGAAATAAAGAAGAGCTGATTTCATTTGATGACGAAGTTAAACTAGAAAATTGGCTAAAAAGTAACTTGTTTTAATCTTATAGATACTAAAATTCGAATATAAATATCTTTTTTTTAATAAATGTTTAATTTTATATTCCTCAAATTTTATAAATATAAAGACGCTTTTAAAAAAAATAAAAGTTTAAAATTTAGCAAAAGTAATTTGTACAAATGGATGAATTTGACAAAAAATGAAAGATTTGAATTAACAGAAACTGAATCTAAGGATTATCTCAAGAAAAGAAAAAGCTTATTAGATGAAATTAGGAAAGAATATAAAAATATTACCAAAAATAAATAAAATCAATAATTAAACTGTGGATTGCTATTGGACTTCAAAAAAACCAATTAAAGGTTTAAGACATTTTGTATTGATTGATAAATTTCATTCAGGAGATGAAATTACTTTTTTGCTAGTTTCCGTATTAGATGTTGATATTAATTTGGAGGTTTCTGAGGAAGAGTTATTCAATAAGGAAATATGGGAAGAAGGTTGGTTAAATCTCGCGAAAAAATCCTCAATATCAAATGAATACTTAAAAAATAAATCGAAACTAAAAGCCGCTGTCGAAAAAAATAAAATATTTTTAAGTAAATGGTCTCCCTTTCATATCTCCTAGAATTTGAAATATTTTAAGAATCTAGAATAAAAATAAAATTACTACAAAATATTTATCTTTTAAGTGATTTAACCTTCCAAAAACTTCTAATAAGCGCTATCAAGGTATATCAAATATTGGGAAAATTTATGGAGGAAAATATTTGGCTGGATTCAGCTCATGCCTCAGCAGAATTAGGAATATCTGAGGTAATTCTCTCTAGATTTAGAGAAAATGGTTTATTTAAACCTGGAGTTCATTGGAAAAGTTCTCCATATGGTCAAGATAAACCTTGGAATCCTGAACCTATTTATAATGCTCAATTTTGCAAAGGGATTATTAAGAAATCATTTATGAATTATGGATTAGCTGCATAAAATAAAAGTCTCTTGGGCTTTTAAAATTTTAAGAATTTATTTAACCAAATTTTCGTCTTTACAATCTATTAAGGTGCTTTGCAAAATTGGATATAAATCAATCATGTGAATATACTGCTTTGATTTGCGATAAATTTCAGCAACTTGTTTGTAATGCACTTCTGATTTCATCTCCAATGAGACACTGCCAGATATCTTTTGGGAAGCTGTCATAAATAAATTATTGGAACCTTATCCTAAGTCTTAGTAAATTATTTCTTATAAGACAAGACTTCATGCAGTTTTATGATGCAAAAGTAAATTATGTCAGCAAAAAAAGATCTATCCAAAAGGTAGTTTTTAATTTTCTCAATATTTTTTATTTTTCTTAAGAAATTTAATTAAATTCCATTGCGGTTACTATATTTTGATGCCCAACCCCTCTCTATTCTTAATGTAAGGTATACATTCCTGGAATTAACAACCTTTACAATTTTGTTATGAATTCAACCGTTTGATTAAATATAAAGTATTCTCAAAACGTTTAAGCTAATCATTTCCTAAATGCAAACCTATGGTAATCCAGACACCACCTATGGATGGTGGGCTGGTAATTCAGGTGTGGCTAATCGCTCAGGAAAATTTATTGCTGCTCATGTCGCTCATGCAGGATTAATTGTTTTCTGGGCTGGTGCTTTCACTCTTTTCGAACTATCAAGATTTGACCCAAGTGTCCCAATGGGTCAACAACCTCTTATTGCTCTTCCTCATTTAGCAACCCTTGGTATAGGGTTTGATGCTGATGGTGTTTTAATGGGAGATACTAAGCCAGTACTGGCTATAGCAATTGTTCATCTAGTTTCCTCTATGGTACTTGCTGCTGGAGGACTACTCCACTCTTTACTATTACCTGGAAACTTAGAGGAATCTGAAGTTGCGAAGGCTAGAAAATTCAATATTGAATGGGATAATCCAGATAAATTGACTTTTATCCTCGGTCATCATTTAATCATTCTTGGTTTTGCAGTAATTCTTCTTGTTGAATGGGCTAGAGTTCACGGTGTATACGATCCCGCTATTGGTGCAGTTAGACCTGTTGAATATGATTTAAATTTAGCTAAAATTTGGAATCATCAAACAGACTTCCTTCTAATAGATAGTCTTGAGGATGTCATGGGAGGTCATGCCTTCTTAGCATTTGTCTTGATTACTGGAGGAGCATGGCACATAGCTACAAAACAGGTTGGTGAATTTACTAAATTCAAAGGTAAAGGTCTTTTATCTGCAGAAGCAGTTCTTTCATGGTCACTTGCTGGTATAGGCTGGATGGCTATAATTGCAGCATTCTGGAGTGCATCTAATACAACTGTTTATCCAGTTGAGTTTTTTGGAGAACCACTTGAATTGAAATTCAGTATATCTCCTTATTGGGTTGATACTGTTGACCTTCCAGATGGTGTTTATACCTCAAGAGCTTGGTTAGCAAATGTTCATTACTATTTTGGATTCTTCTTTATTCAAGGTCATCTATGGCATGCTTTAAGAGCACTAGGATTTGATTTCAAGAGAGTTACAAATGCTATCAGTAATATTGATAGTGCAACGGTTACTCTTAAGGATTAATAATCTAATTTCATTACTAATATTAAAAGGCTCCTCTTATTGGAGCCTTTTTTATTTGAAAAATTTTGTTTATTAATTTAGATTGATAATTATACGTTTTGAAATCATTGGATTTTTTTTCTCTTCAGAATAAAGATATTTTTTCAAATTCACTATTAATAAGTTTTTTGGGATTATTAGTTATATTTTTTTTATTGATTTTTGGGAGGAAATTTAAACTAGCTGTTCAACTTGAGAGATTTGGATTGCCGATAGCAGTTATATCAGGAATTTTAGGTATATCTATAGGTCCATTTGGAGCTGTACACTTTTTGCCAAAAGAAACAATCAATGTTTGGAGTAAATTTCCTACTCCTCTTTTATCTTTAGTCTTCGCAACTTTAATGATGGGAAGACCTATCCCCAATATAAATGGTTTAGTTAAACCAATCTTTAATCAATTTCTACTAGCTCTTTCTCTAGGTTTCGGACAATTTTTCATTGGCGGTCTAGTTGTTAAATATTTTTTGCCGCCATCCATGGATGCAAATCCTCTAATGGGATGTTTAATAGAGGTTGGTTTTGAGGGTGGTCATGGAGCTGCAACAATAATCGGAGAAAGTTTTAATAAACTTGGTTTTCAAAATGGTTTAGATCTTGGCTTGGCTATGGCAACAATGGGTCTTTTATCGTCTTCAATATTGGGAAGCATATTTATTTTTCTTGGTAGAACTCTGGGTCTTTCAGATACGGAGGAAATTCTTGAACAAAAAGATAACCTAAAGGAAAAAAATAAGATAGGAATTTTTGCAGATTTAAGAATTTTTGTAGTAAATCTTGGTTTCTCTGGTTTGGCAATCTCTTTTGGAGTTTTGCTACTAAAATTTTTAAGGAGTATTTCAAGTTCTTTTGGTGATTTTTCTAAGGAAATTATTTTTTCACTACCAGTATTCCCTTTTATTCTTATAGGTTCGCTCCTTATAAGATATATTTTGGAGAAAACCAAAAATACAGAATTTATTTCAAATATTCTGCAAAGAGAGATTGGTATTTTATCCACAGATTTGTTGATTTTTACAGCTATGGCGAGTTTAGATATCGCAGTTGTTTTTGATAATTGGATACTTATTTTAGTGTTTACTATTTTCGGTTTATTTTGGAATTTAATCTGTATTGCTTATTTCGCTTACTTTATTTTTGATGATTATTGGTTTGAAAAAAGTTTGATAGAGTTTGGAAATTCTACAGGTGTAGTAGCTTCTGGTTTACTTCTTTTAAGGCTTGCAGATCCTAAAAATATTTCTAAGACTTTACCAATTTTTACGTCAAAACAGCTTTTCGCTCAGTTAATTCTTTCTGGGGGACTATTCACAGTTCTTGCACCATTAATGATTTCTAAAATTGGGTTAGATTATTGGACAGAAATCTGTGCCCTAATTACATTCGCAATTCTTTTTATTGCATTGATTTTTAATAAAGTAGAGATGAAAAAGTTTCAATAAGAACCCTAGAATGGTAATAGCCTAACTTTCTATTTTAATGTCATTTACACCCTACGATATTCCACCTCAAGAAAATAAAGGGAAGTGGTTTAGGAGTCATTTACTTGGAAGGGAAATAGAACTTGGTGAATTGTATAGTCTTGGATCAAATGATTTAGATTTGCTTATGGCAGAGACTGCAGAAATTAGAAGCGATCTTGATTTTAAGGAAAAAAATATAGGCAAATTTAGGACTGCAGGATATTTTTTGGAGTTAGCAAGAATAATTGAGAAAAGGAAGTTTTTGGAAAGTTAATTAGATGGGAAATAATTTTCCCTAGAATATGGTTCCCATAATTCGTATTTATGCATTAAGGATTTAAATTCTCTATTTTTCTCAAATGAATCTAACCAGTTTTTTATTGAGGATTCAAAATAATTTGTTCTTTTTTGACTTTCACAAGCGATTCTAAATTGTCTTACAAAAGGCCAAATAGACCAATCAGCAATTGTGGGGCTGTCTCCAAAAAAGTATTTGTTTTCTGAAAGAAGTTCGTTCCATCTCTTTATAAATTTCATCGCATTCGTGAAATGAAATTCTTCATCACTATTCTTATATCTTGTGGCATATTTAAATCGATCTAAATGATATTTGAATTCGTTATCGTTTTCATCAATTATTTCAAAAATATCTTCCTTTTTGTTTTCAGGAAAATAAATTAATTGGATCTTTTCCTTTTTTGACTCTGAGAGAGCCCACAGGATAATTTCAAGACTTTCTTCAATAACCTCACTATTTTTTTTTATAAGTATTGGAACCGTTTTCGTCTTTGAATTATTTAAAAAATCTAGAGGCTTATTTTTTAAATCAATTTCTCTTATCTCTACTTTTATTTCACAAATTAACAGGGCCCATCTTGCACGAATTGCATATGGACATCTTCGAAATGAATATAAAATATCGTTTTTCATATTGTAAAAACTTTTAATTTCCTTAATTCTTTTAGTATTATCTAAGTAGGGACAGTATTAATTTTACATCGCAAATGTCGGGATATGTTTACCTTATTCGAGTAGGAGACCTTTACAGGATTGGGAAGACGGATAATCTTGAAAAGAAAATTAAGAAATTAAAGCCAGATGAATTATTAACATCAATTATGACAAAGGAGCCTGAAACTCTTGAAGCAAGATTACTAAGAAAATATAAGTCGCAAAGAATTCCAGAAACTGGTTATTTAAAGCTTTCTAAAAGACAAATTAGAGAATGTAAAAAGCAATTTGAATTAAAGGGTAGCTTACCTCACACTTTAGATGCTGAAGTTTCCATAACTCTATTTGCATCATTTTTATTGTTTTCATTAAGTTCCTTTATTTTTAATTATTTAAATTTTGGATTTGTAAAATCTATATCTTATTCTTTCGGAATGGCATCTCTACCAATGGTTATATTATTTATTACAGGAAGTTTTGGCGGATACTTTTCTGAAGATTTATCTCTCTTTTCATTGTTAACTAATCGAATAAAAGGTTTATTTATTGCGATTGCAATGCTTTCAATGGCTTACTTGATTTTCAATCTAGGTTAAATTTCATAATTACAATTTAAGGCAATTTCAAATGGAACTGATTGATTAGGTAACTTCAGAATAGTTGAGCATATTTCAGCAATATCTTCAGGTTGTGTCATGCTTGATTTGTCTAAGGAAGAGATGTTTCGGGCCATTTTGGTATTAACCCAGCTTGGGCAAATTGCTGAAACCCTTATATTTTTATCCCAACCTTTATTTTTCATCGTTTGGCATAAACCCATCAAAGCAAACTTTGAAGAAGAATAAGCGGCTAAATCGCCTTTAGATCTTTTCCCACTCATTGAAACTAAAACAATAATTCTTCCTCTGCCCGAGGTACATAAATGATCCCAAGAAAGCCTACATAAATTCCAAATTGCCAAAAAATTTATATTAAATGTATTTAAAATATCTTCTTCATCACCATCTTTGTATAAGAAAGGAACTTTCGATAAAACTCCAGAACAATTTATTACTGAATCAAATCCTCCAAATTTATCTACAGTATTTTTTACCCAATTTTCGGCTGTAATTTTTTTTAATGCATCATAGTGGTTTATTATAATCCTCCCTTCTGGCCATTTATTTGGATCAATAACACTTCCCTTTAGTGATTCTAGATTTCTAATGCCAACACTAATTCTGTTTCCTTCTTTTAATTCTTTATGTGCAATATTTAATCCAATACCTCTATTGGCTCCACTTATTAGTAAGGTTCTCATTTTTAGATTATATATTTGGGAATATTATCCTCAGCAACATTTTAAATTCTCTACCACGCATAATCATAAGACCTTTCTTTACACTCCATGGAGCCTTTACGAACATTACGCACATCGCATATACAATCTCTCTTAAGGAAAGAGTATCAGTTAGAAAACCATACCATTGATTTTTAGGTAGTTGGAAAAAACTCCCAAAAAATTCTCTCAATAGTTTCTCGTCAAACCTCATGAGTTTTTCTAATCCAAATTGGTAAAGTGATTTCTTCCTAATTAATTCTTTTGACCATAAAGTTTCCCAACCTTTTCTAGCAATATGATAGGTACTTAGATTTCTGTTTTTAATTGCTTCTGAAACCGCTTTAGCGACAAGTGGAGCTCTTCTTAAAACATTACCAATTAAATATCCAGATGCAGGATGTACCATTGAAGCAGCACCACCATATCCAAGTATTTGTTGTTTGAAATCTGGGATTGGCATATTCATTGGGAGAAATAAGCCAAGCTCTTCATGTTGCATGCTTGTGATTGATATATTTCTATAAGAAAGCCTCTTCTCTAGTCTCTCTTTTAAATTTTCCATTGTTAGAGGATTTACAAGACCAAGAGATGTTTCTTCAAGAAAATATTTCCCATCCCCCATATCCATGGCATAAAGAAAAGTTGGTGGTTCTTTTTTTTGCTCATCGTTAAGATGGTCATTTCTATAGTCCATTAATACAAACTGTCCTTTCTTAAGTGGAGGTTTACTAAAATTACCTACTATCCCATAACAAGTTTGGACTGCTAAGGGACCACACGATTTTAATTTAAGAAAAACTGGATCATATCCTGTCGCATCTACTACCAATCTTGCAGAGTAAGTCTTGCCATCTTTTGTGGTTACTGTACTTTTGTATTTTTCAAAATGTATTTTGTTTGCAAAGCCTTGATGCCATTTAATAAAAGACTCATTGCATTCATTAAACCAATAATTGTGGAGTTTCTTTTTATCAAATAGTCCATAATCTAGTGAATGTTCCGTGGCTTTATTCTCATCGTCTTGCTCTTCTAAAGCACCATGCCCAAAAAAACTTACAGTATTCTTCCATCTATATTCAAGTAAATCCTGAAGCCCGAGTTGATCAACTTCTTTCCCCCAAATGCCATATGTGTTTGGCCAAGGTTCATCTGGTCCATTTGGAGAAAGTACTTCAACATCTAATTTTTCCTTCCCGAGGGCTGAAGCAATTGCCATACCTGCAGGCCCTGCACCCAAAACAAGAACATCTGGCATATTTTCTGTTGACATTAAATGTAAATCTTATGATTAAAGAAATTTATGGAACAAATTATTACTTCTGCGCCTAGGTTTATATATTTCATCCAATACTTGTAATGAGTAGATTAATAATAATCAAATTACTCAATTACCAGTGACTAAGTTTTCAGTGTTTTAACAATAATTTATAAGATTACAAAATAAAAAATTTATAAAAATTTTTTTATTATAAAAACATAAATAGCAAGTTAAATGATTAAAAATAAAAATTTTTTAATTACTGGAGGTAATTCAGGCATAGGGCTTTTTGCCATCATTAATTTACTAAAGACGAAAAATAATTTATACGTTGTAATAAAATCTGAATTAAGAAAGCATGAATTTCTAAAAACAATTGAGAAATATTTTGATAAAAATTACCTCAGTAAATATTTAAATATTATTGAAAATTGTGATCTTTCAAATCTAGATAATATACAAAAAATTAAGGATTACTTTATTAGTAAAAAGATTTTCTTAGATGTAGTTATTTTAAATGCAGGATTGCAATATACAGGTTCTTTTTACCCTAAGGTATCAAAACAAGGCATAGAACTAACTTTTGCGGTTAATCATCTTGCACATTTTTACTTAGTGAACATATTAAAAGATTTAGTTAGGGATAAAGAAGGATCTAGAATCATTATTACATCGTCAGATGTACACGATCCCAATAGCTCAGGCGGAAATATAGGAAAAAAAGCTGGCCTTAATAATCTAGTTGATTTTAGAAAAAAAGTTACGGGTCAATTTTTAAATTTTAATGCTGATGAAGCTTACAAAAATAGTAAGTTATGTAATATTTTGTTTGCTAAAGAACTTGAGAAAAAATTAAAAATTTCCTCTAGTAAAATTTCAGTAATTACTTGGGCTCCTGGCCTAGTAATACCAAATGATGATTCCGGTTTTTTTAGATATAGTAAACGTTTTAATATCTTTGGATATTTAATTTTTTCTAAAGCTGCAAAAAATATTTTAGGAATTTCTGAAAGTATAGAAAATGCTGGAAAGATACTTTCTGAAATTGTTTTTGATTCAAATTTAAATAATATTGGTTACGTTCATTTAAGTAATAAACTTATATCTTATAAAAAACATAAATTAGTTGAAAGTAACGTTAGTGATGAGGCAAATAACTCTGAGTTGGCTACAAAACTCTGGATTTTAAGTGAAGAGATTTGTAGATCATTTGGCTTTGTTACTTTCAATATTTAAGGTTTGTGTTGGGAATGCAAACTCTATATTATTAACAGCAAATTCCTCAATAATTCTTAAATTTATAGATTGTTGAGCTTCCATTGCGGCGAGATAATTATTTGTTGGGATGTAATAAACAAGTTCGAAATTAAGACTGAAGTCACCGAAATCTGTGAAATGACATCTATCAAAAGAAGCATCTTTTGTCTCTTCAACTATTTTTTTAATTATTATTGGAATCAATTTCATAAGTTTTGGAGAGGTTTCATAAACAACTCCCAATTTATGCACTAGCCTTCTTTTTTCCATTTGTGCGTAATTTGAAATTATTCCATTTGTTAGGGCGCTATTGCTCATTACTATTACTTCTCCATTAATACTTCTTATCCTTGATGATCGTACTCCCACTCTCTCAACCATTCCGAGGACTCCATCAGATTTTATAAACTCACCTTTTTGAAAAGGTTTATCAAGCAAAATTGTTATATATTCAAAGAACTCTTGAACTGGATCTTTCAAAGCTAATCCTGCTCCAATACCTCCTGCACTTAGTAAAGCCCAAATAGCAGTCATTTGAACACCTATATTTTGTAAGAAAAAAATTGAGCCAATAGTCCATGTTAATGCTTTTATTAATGGAGTTAGTGAAGATACCATCGAACTAATTGAGGAATCATTAATTTTCGAGGTAGATTCCGTTAAAGATCTTATTAAAACTTTGTTGAGAGCTTTTATGATGATTATTAATATAAATAATTTCAAAATATTCAATAAGACAGAGATGAAAGTTATTTCATCAGCAAAAAAATAGTCAATTGAAAAATAAAACGATAGGAGGAAACCTATAGGTTTTATAATTCCAGAGATCACCTCAAAAATAAAATCATCGAAATTTGTTTTTGTTCTTTTGGAAATCTTTTTAAAAAATATTTTTGAAACTTTTGAAATTATTATCGACAATAAAGTTCCAATAAAAAAAATAGATATTGCCAGAAGGAAGTTTTCAGTAACTAATTTCATATTCAAAAAAAAAAACCTAAAAATTTATCTCTAATAAAATTTTAAATTATCTCAAAACAACATACCAGTCTTTATTTTTCTTTAACTCATTATTATTTTTCTAATTTCTTTAAATTCTTCTCTATCCGCAGTTTTGCATAATTCAAAAATTATTGATTCAGTTGTTGTTAAGATTGCCCCACTCCGAGACATTCTTTGTAATGCTATTTCATGATCTACCCTACTTCGACTTCCCATGGAATCTGATATGAGAATAACTTCAAATCCTTTTTGTAAAGAATCTAAGACTGTTTGTTGAATACAAATATGCGTTTCGATCCCACAAACTATCAAATTAGTAATTTTCTTATCTTTGAGTTCTTTTAAAAAATCTTCTAATTTAGCTAGGCTAAATTCCATTTTTTCAAATTTTCTAAATTCTGCTATGGGTGATAATTCAGGTATCGTTACTCCCAATTTTAGTGGGTTCTGTTCAGATATAAAAATGTTTTCTTCTAAAATTTGGTATGCATTTATAAGCTTTTTAATGTTTTTGATTATTGAATCCTTATTAAAAATTGGTCTTATTATTTTTTCCTGAATATCAATAATTATCAAGGCGTTTACTTTCGATGATAATTTATCAGAAGAGATTTCTTGATCATTCATTATTTACATATAAAGATACATTTAACATAATATTTTGAAGAACTTTAGTAAACATTTTAAATAAATAAGTTGTTTTACTCTCATCAAGAGTTATTATTGAGAATAGCCAAGGGTTAATTTTGTCATTATCCTCTCAATACAAAGTATTCACATCTCCTCTTGGTGATGGATTACATAAAGATGGGAAGCGATTAACTCCTCAGAGGTTAAAGGTTCTTAATTTATTTGAAAATATTGGCTTTGGAAAGCATCTTAGTGCTGAAGAGGTTCATGAAAAGTTAGTGAAGACAAGCTCTAAAGTTTCACTAGCAACGATTTATAGAACTTTGAGACTTTTAGTACAAATGGGTTTACTTCATGAATTAGAACTCAGTGAGGGTGGACACAGATATGAATTGCTTAGTAACGACACACCGGATCATCATCATTTGATTTGTATTAGGTGTGGAAGAACAGAAGAATTCGAAAATGAGGAAGTTTTAGAGGCAGGCAAAGTTGCAGCAAAAGTTAATGGTTTTAAACTAATTGAATCCTCTTTAAATGTAAGAGCTATTTGTCCTAATTGCATTTAGCAGCTTTTAACTTAAAGTACCGCCACAACTTGACCCTGCACCTGCAGTGCAAGCAAAACAATGCTCTTTTACAGCTACCTGGTAGTCAAAAGTAAATGATTCATCCAATAGATCCAAAAGTGTCTTTGGTCCTTTATTCTCTCGGAAATTGATCTGTTGGTTAAAGTCACAATCATAAATTTCTCCTAACCAATTTACGCTAATTGTCTTTTTACACATAAGATTTTCTAAATTTTTTTCATTAAAATTTTCTTTTAGTAATTTGTAATAAGTATTTAGTTTCTCTTCTCTTCTAAGAGATTCTTCGTATCTATTAATCGGCATATTAGTTATTGTGTATAAATTATTAAAAACGATATTGTATTTATCGAATAGTATTTTTTTATAGTCCTTCTCCAATATTTCCTGAGAAGGAGGCAGAATTGGGCTTACAGGATTGTAAACAAGGTTTAATTTTAATCCATTTCCTTTCTTTCCGTATCCCAAATTATTAAGAATTTTTATGGCATTAATACTTTTTTCAAAAACGCCAAAACCCCTTTGAAGATCAACATTATTTTTTTCATAACAAGGTAGCGAAGCAGTTACTATCACTTTATTCTTTGCAAGAAATTGGGGAAGATCTTCATAACCTTCTTCAAAAAAAATTGTCAAGTTGCACCTATCAATAATATCAACTTGTTTTGTGCTCAAACTGGTTATTAGGTTTTTAAACTCTGGGTGAAGTTCTGGCGCACCACCAGTAATATCTAAAGTCTTAATTTTGTATTTTTCAATTATCTTTGGAATAAGAGATATCATTTCATTGGACATCTTTTCAGTCCTTAGGGGACTCGAATTGACATGACAATGCTTACAAGCCTGATTGCATTTATAACCTATGTTGATTTGCAATGTTTCTATAGGTTGTTTATATATTGAGGGGAATTTTTCTTTCATGAATCTATTATTTATAAACTGTCATTCGAAAATAAAAAAGTCAACTATTTTTTTTAAAGTTTGATCTCTTTCTAGCAAGTTCAATAAACCAACTTATGTATTCTTTGGGACCATTTTTAAAAACTATGTCAAATTTTAAATTGTCATGAACATCACTGATCCCTATTAAACCAGTTTTTTTTGTAGAGGGTCTTTCAACTTCACCAGAACTACTATCTACAAAAATTATTTTATTCTTAATCCCAAATTCATTACCTAATATTTGTATTAATTCTAGAAAAGACCTATCACTTCCTCCTCTTGAATAACTTTTTTCATCATTATTTTTTTTTGATGTGACTGTGTCACCAACTCCTACAATCAAAGGCATATCTTCTTTTTGAATAGTTCTTTTGCATAAATCAATTTTTTCCGTAACAGAATTTGGAGAGTTTCTAAAATTAAAATTTCTTCCAAAAGGAGCTTTACCAGTTTTATCAGCAATAAATTTATTTAAAAGAAATAAAACTCCAGAATCTTTAACTGCTCCTTTAATAAGTAATTGTATGTCTGTTGATCCGATATCATCTTGAGAAGAAAGTTTAATTGTTTCTCTACCATTTTTATTACCTAGATTTGGTGAAATATGAAGGAAAAATGAGTTTTTGAGGCCTTCGGATTCAGCTTTTAAAATGATTTCATTCATCATTTTTTCAAAACTAATTTGAATAAGCTTTCTTTTATCAGAATCTTCATGAACTAAATCAAATAGACTATTGAAATTAATCGTTGGCGAGAAACGTGTTTCACATATTGATTTTACTGCGTGAAAATTGATATCCTCTTGGCTAAGTTCAGGAAAAATATTCTTAACTATATAATTAAATTTTGGTGTTATTAAACTAGGTACTTTAGATAAAAAAGTTAGTTCTTTTTCTGAGGCTCCTTCAAAACTTATTTCACCATTGCTGTCTTGATACTCTACTCCACAGGCAGCTAAACCTCTTAAATATAGTTCTTTGTTTTTAGGCTCAGTAGTGCTCCTTAAACTCCTCTCTATTATTCTGTTAACTCCTCTTGGACCTTCATGTTCCCCGCAAGTTAATACAAAGAATTCCTCGGCAAATTCTTTTACTGCATAGATATATTTTGATTCTAATTCTCTAGTCATTGGATCTTTAACTAAAGGGATACAAACTCCGTCAATGTCTTGAATAAATAAGATATTTTTTGAAGAAATTAATTGTTTGTGTTCATTTAAATTACTTGCCATATATTCCATATTTATAATTATTTTTCTTTAAATTTCTAGTTTCCCAGAAATTATAAATTAAAAAACTCAATATTTTCAATAAATAATTTGCTATGGTCAAAAATTGCTTTAATGTAGAAAAATGTTGGTATGGGTAAGAAATTAAAAAAATTATCAAGAGTTTCCAAAAATGAAGAATAATTTTGTAGAAAACATCAAAGATGAAAAATATTTTTATTCATTGATTGAAGATATAGAGAATAGTAAAGTTGGATTTTACAGTGTTGGTTTATATCCTGCATCACTAGCATACAACTGTGCTATGCATGGAAAATCAAATAATATTCTATTGGCTCCTAGGGAAGATAGAGATTTATTAGGTGCTTTCTCAAATGATGTTATTTCGGATATGGATAATGAGATTATTGAAAAGATTAAGAGAATGGGAAATTATTCTTCAGATGGAAAAATAAAGTCTTTTGATCTAAAAGATCTTCTCTTGAAATGTGAGATAGTTATTCTTTCTTCAAATAGTAATCACATACAAGATGATGTTAAAAATGCTTTAGAGCTCAGAAAAAATTTAAAAAGAGAAAATGTTGTCCTTGGCTGTCTAGTCGGTTCTTTTTGTATTGATAATAAAAATAAAAACCCTTTTATTCTTTGTAATAAATATCCAAATTTAGCTTTTTTTACAGGATTTCATCGTCACGGAGCTTTACGAAATCCTAATGATAGTTTTACTGCAAATTTCTGCCATCCTGATGCGCTAACGGCATTAATAGGAGCACGCATTTTGAATCAATTATCACCGAAAATTCAAGTTTCTCCTGGAGTTCACAATATTGAATGTCAATATATAAAATCAATAAAAAATATCTCATCAATATTTGCAGGTTTTGTAAATAACTTTCATTCCGATAAGCCAGGAATGCTGCCTACCATAAATACGATTTTGTTAACTCAATGTTTAGATCAAGCCGCATCAGTATCAATAAAAGTTAGAAAAGAAAATAAATTAGAGAATAAATATCTTTCATTAAAAGAACTTGGTTATGGTGAAGAAATAATTAGTGCAAGGGAAATAATTAATGATAAATTTTGTGAAAAAGGAGATTATACTTTTTCTCAATTAAATGCTGTTAAGGCTGATGTCTTAGGGAGTATGACTCTACCAACCGAAGGAAAACCAACAAGGAATTTTCAAGCAGGCCAAGTTTTATCAGATATGCTTTTGCAACTCAAAAGATGTCCAATAGATGTCTCAGAATTTGTAAATTGGTGTAATAAATACTCTCTCAGTCAAGGAGATTTAGAAGGTCTAAAATCTTTAAAATTTTGGCCAGACATTTATAAAGAATTCAAAATTAAAAATAACAATTGTTCAATGATTAACCTGATTTATTTATGCTTTAATGCTAATTCAGAAGAAAAAAAAGAAATTTATAAGGTTTTAATTAGTTCAGAAGAAATCACTAATTTTTGCCAAGAATCTGTGAAATCTGAATTATCTTTCGAACTAAATGAAAAATTAAAAGGACATTATCTTTTTGATGATATTGAAAACTTTTATAAGAAATTATTTTTTGACAAAGAGCAAAACGCCCATAAAACAAATGAATATAGTAATCAAATTTCTAAAAAAAATCCTATTTATATCAATGTATTGAAAATTATTAATAAATATTTTAATAATTGATTATTTTTCTAATTTGCTAGAAATCAAAGTTCTTAATTTATTTACTAATCTTGATTGCAGGGTTAGAATTATTATGGTTTAAAAGGTTTTTTTTGAAAAAGGAATTAACTCATCGTTCTCATGAACTTAAAGCTCTTGGTTGGAATCAAGAAGACTTAACAAGATACGAAGATTTATGGGACTACAGTCAAAGATGGGGATTAATAAATTTAGAAAGAGAAGACAGACAGTTTTTAAAGAAGGCAGAAAAGTTACTCCCAAAGATCCAAAATAAAAAGATATCCGTTAAAAAAACTATTGAAGAAAAATCTTATTATCTATGGTTAAATTTTTACCTCGATGAAATTTATATTTTTAGTAATTCTAATCTTCCAAAAAATAAATATGGTGTTTGGACACTCTTAATTGAAGAGGAAATAAAACTTCTTAAGGAATTACAACCAGTTATGGGTCTTCCAGATACTTTAAAAGCTAAGAATCTATTCGAAAATAGAAAAGAGCTTATAAATAAAGCTTTTAGCGAATTTGATGCTAAGAACAATGATAAGTGTTTCAATTTTGATGAGGTTCTTAACAACTCTGAAAAAGATGTAGGTAGGAATTGGAAATCAATTACTGAAAAAGATCCTGAGGCTAATAAAACTTTTCCCATAATTGATTCTGCAAATATTGAGAAACTTAGATATGCGATAAAAGAAGAATTAAGCTCATATATGAAAGATAATTTCCCCTCATTAAAAAAGGATTTATAAATATTTATCTTTTTTTTGTTTTTTTTTGGGACTTTTTTAAGTTAAATAGATAATAGGATTATTTAAAAATTTTGAGCAACCAAAAGTTCGAGACGCTTCAGTTACATGCAGGCCAAGTGCCTGATCCAACAACAAATTCTAGAGCAGTACCCATTTATCAAACTAGTTCCTATGTCTTTGATAATGCCGAGCATGGAGCTAATCTCTTTGGATTAAAAGAATTTGGAAATATTTATACTCGACTTATGAACCCCACCACAGATGTCTTCG
>CACASR010000007.1 GCA_902535175.1 uncultured Prochlorococcus sp. | reverse complement strand
TTACTCACTTTTTTGGTTTTCTTTAGCTTTATCATTAGGAATTATTGTTGGAAGCTATTCAAGTATTTTATTGGCTCCATCATTATTGCTTAAAGACTGAGCTTAAGCTTCTAATTTTATGAAAGTGAATTACTATTTGATAATTTTATTTTCTTTAGTTTTAATAGATCTTTCTACTGAGATAAGAATATTATTTGATCATTTTACTTTTAGTTCTCTATATTTTGCTATAGGTAAACATCCCTTAGCTATCTTTATACTTTTTTCCTACCCATATTTATATAAAAAATTAATTAAGTAGTTTTTAAATATCTTTAAATGATTCTTTGATTAAAACCTGCATTACTACAGCTAATGGAAGAGATAGTATTAAGCCTAATGGACCAAAAATGAAGGTAAATCCAAATTGTGATATTAATGTCAAACCAGGAAGTAGGTTTGCTTTTTTCTTCATTATAGATGGCATTATTATATAGCTTTCAATATTTTGAATGATTACATATGATCCTAAAACTGCCAATGGTTTCCAAAAATTATCTAGTAGTGCAATTGAGATTGGAAATATTCCACTAATAACTGGACCTATATTCGGAATTATATTAAGAACCATTGCTATTAAAGCATTTGAGACAACGTATTTTACATCTAATATAGATAAGACTATTAATGATAATAAACCTACTGATAATGAGCTTATGACCATAGAAAAGGTCCAATTTGCTAATGCAATATTGCATTTTTCCAGAATATTTCTAAATTTGTTACGGTAATTTTTTGGTATTAAAAGAAGTATATTTTCTTTATATTGTTTTGGTTCAATAGAAATCATCAAACTCACTGCTAATACGAATATTAATCTCAAAAGACCTGAACCTAGATTCCCCGCAATATTAATTAAATTCTTAAAACTTTCTTGTATAGCTTTTGCAATAGTTGAGACATCTGGAATGGTAACTACATTATTTATTAGACTGAATATGTCTATAACATTTTCTGATTGTTCACCATAAAATAAGCTATTAAATTTGTTCAGATTTGTATTGATCAATATATTTATTTTTGATAAACCATTTGGAATGTCAACTAGTATTTCATTGAATTCTTTTATAAATGGTGGTAATACAAGAATAAAAATAGTAAATATTATTACTGATATGACGGCTAAGACAAGAAACAAAGAAATCGATCTAGGAATTTTCAAACCTTTTTGGATTTGATTACATAAATTACATACAATATTTGAAATTACTAAAGAACAAATTATTAGTAGGAGAAAATCCCTTAAAGTCCATGCTATTAATAAAGTGATTAATATTACTACTAACTTGAAATATGATGAACTATTCAATTTTCATAATATTCTACTTCTTTTCAGAATATCCTAATCCATTTGATTTGGCATAACTATTTGCAAATCTCATAAATCTATCAAAATCTGGTGTGTTCTTCCAAATATAAACCGCTTCTAAAAATATTGGTTCTCCATCAACAAACTTTACTTTAACTTCTCTAGTTAATATTTCACCTTCGGAATCAATCATACGCATACCTGTGATTTCACCGTCTGTAATTGAAGATATTGCCTGAGGTTTTTCAAACAAAAATAATGCTTGGCCAGTGGTACCATCTTTACTCCTAGTCAGTCTTATTTCAGGAACTACTGGTTCATCAGTTCCCTCATAAAATTGTATTTTTGCAGTTTTATTTGTTGTCATAATATTCGTTTGATAATTTTTTATATTAGGAAATATTTTTTACATTCGTTTGTAGTTATTTTATAAAACATTATTTATTAACTCTAGGATACTTTCATCATATTTTTTATCAGTTAAATTTAATAACTTTATATTAGTTTTGCCAACCTTTTCATATTCATAACACTTATCGTAATAATCTAAAACTGATCTGCAAACTAAGTCCCATTTCTCATTATGAATTGATTCAAGAGCTATTTTTGTTCTTTGCGGTCCTAGTCTTTTTTTTATCCTTAGCACTGATTCTTTGAGTTCCTCTTTTTTAAATGTACTATAAGTATCTATTAACTCATCTAACCTGTTAGATTCGCTCCTTATAATTTCAATCCTCCTAGAGTTTTTCATCTGATTGAATAATTCATGAGGAATTTTACATTTACCTATATTTGCACTTTCAGCTTCTACAAAAATATTATTAGAACATTTAAAAGAATTTAATTTTTCTGCAATTATATTTTCAAATTGTTCATTTGAAGGTTGTTTTTTCATCCCTAAACCTCCAAATGTACTTCCTCTATGACAAGCAAATCCTTCAAGATCAATAGTTTGATATTTATATTTCTCAAGTAATGATAATAATCTTGTCTTCCCTGTGCCTGTTTTCCCGCCAATAACTACTAAATTCAACTTATTTGAAAAACTGTCTAATACCCATCTTCTATATATTTTGTATCCGCCATTAAGTGTAACTATATTTAATTTAAATTTATCTAATAACCATCCAATACTTTGTGAACGCATTCCTCCTCTAGAACAATATATCCTAATAAATAATTCATTATTTTTATTAGGAATAGATGTATGAGACTCAATACTTTTGAATAAATTATCAAGAAGTAATTCTATTTTTTTTTCAATAAATTTTAATCCCTCTATGACTGCTTTTTTTCTACCTTCTTTTTTATAAATTGTACCAATTATAGATCTCTCATCATCATCAAATAGTGGAATATTAATAGAATTAGGCATGTGTCCTTTATAATATTCACTCGGGCTCCTAACGTCTATAAGTGGTCCTTTAAAACATCTAAATTTCTCTAGTTCTTTTCTCTTGAAATACATGGATAGTTTTTATTTTTTTAGATTGATTTTTTTAAAATGAATAACAAAGAACAGGATAACTATAGTAATGCTACATTAGAACTTATAAAAAAATTTGTAGATTCCAATCAAAGAAAAAGAATAAATTCATTAACTCAAATAGAATCTGAAGTCGAAAATATTTTTAATCTTGGCCCATCTCTGTTTGATATGTTTGATAGTGAAGGAGATGACTGGGCTGCTGGTTGGATATTGCAAGTTTTAAAAAAATTCAAGCCTGAATTTTTTGACAACTCTAAATTCAATAATTGGTTTAATACATATTCAGATATTGATATTAATTATGAAGATTTGCAATTAATGTTAGTTGAGCAAAAATTTGAAGATGCAGATAGATTAACAAGTTCCTACTTACGAAAATTAGCTGGAAAATTAGCTGAAAAGCGTGGATATGTTTTCTACAGTGAAGTTAAAAATATGTCAGGAATAGATCTAGAAACAATAGATAGATTATGGACTATTTATTCTACTGGTAGATTTGGATTTTCAATTCAAGCAAAGATATTAAAATCAGTAGGGAAAAAATATGAATTAATGTGGCCGAAAATAGGGTGGAAAAAAGAAGGCTTATGGACTAGATATCCTGGATCTTTTTGCTGGTCATTGGATGCTCCTGATGGACATATGCCTTTAATAAATCAACTAAGAGGAGTAAGACTTATGGACTCAATCCTACGGCATCCTGCTATTTCAAAGAGACACAATAATATTCTTTAAATTGAGGTATTTAATAAGTTAAAATTAAGAAAGTATAAAAATATTATTATGTCCTTATTCCGGGGCAAAAATATTTTAAAAAGATTTTTTAAAAGACCAAAAATTAACTGGTCAAACTACGAATTCGAATCATCATTACAGTTAAATGAATTTGTCGATCAATTATTAGAACCTATTAAAAATTCTCAATCAAGCTATCTTATAAAACTTGGTTTACATGAAGCTCTAGTTAACGCAGTAAAACATGGAAATAAATTAGATCCTAAGAAAAATATTAGAGTAAGAAGAATAATTACTCCTAATTGGTGTGTTTGGCAAATTCAAGATCAAGGTAATGGTTTAGAAATAAAAAAAAGAGACTACAAATTACCAAAAAAAATAAGTAGTGTAAATGGCCGTGGCCTTTACATTATTAATGAATGTTTTGATGATATTAGATGGAGTAGTAAAGGTAATAGGCTTCAGTTAGCTTTAAAAAGGTGATTTTTACTAGGGCAAGGTTGATCTACGTTTATTTCTTTTAACCATTTAATACTTTCTTCTATATACTCAATAGTTTCCTTCTCATTGCAAGAAATAATTAAATGGCATAATCCAGCCGAAATTAGTTCTGCAGCTCGTTTATATTTATTTCCTTTATCTTTATGCCATTTAGAATGATCAATCTTTAATTTGTCATTAAGACTTTGAACAATCTGAATAGTATCTTTATCCCAAGGGGTCATAGAAGTTTTTAATTACTTTAAAGCAGACCATACTTTGGTCATAAAAAAGGAATTTGATTTTACATCTTTAAATCCTATTTCCTCCATTTTAGAATCAATATCCTCTTTTATGTAATCACAATAGAAAGGCTCATGAAATGATTTATAGAAGTTTTCCATTACGGATGTAAAGTCAGGTGAATCACTTATTTGAATTGAATCAGCTAATACTAATATCCCTCCAGGTTCAAGGACTCTAAAAAATTCACTTAATACTTTTGCTCTAATTGTTCTAGGTAATTCATGAAATAAGTAAACACAAGAAATGCATTGAAAATTATCATTTTCAAAAGGTAATTCTTCTGCATTACCTTTTATTAGCTGAATTAAATCTCCATCTAAATCTGAAATATATCTACTTGCCTCTTTTAAGTATGAATCAGATAAATCAATTCCTGTAATTTTTTCTTTGGGAAATGCGGCTCTTAATTGTTTTAATGTTCTACCTGATCCTGTAGCTACATCAAGTATTTTTATAGAGCTTTTTTTTCTATCACTAAAATTTTTAAGTCCTTCTTTTATTGGCTTAATTATTCTTCTCCTCATTGAGTCAGCACTTCCATTGAAAAGTATCTCTACTTGTAGGTCATAAATGCTAGCTGAAAAATCTGATAAATAACCATCTGTTTGATGATGAAAATTTCTCAAATAATATTGAGGATAATTTTCTTTATCAATTGATTTTGGCAGATCATCAAAGTTTTGTTTTCTGCGTCTATCCCATGTATTAGGCATATCGAGCCAAATTTTAGGATATTGAGTTAGATATCTAAGCCATGGCTCGTCAAATAATAATTTTTTTGGATATATATTTTTTTCTGCATCATTCCAATCTTCTTCTCTTAAAATATCCATTGAATTTTGGATTTGCATTAGTAGATCCTTATTTATATCAAAATTTTCAAGCCTCGAATCGGGAAGAATAAAATTCATTAATCTTGAACTAATTTGCTTGTGAGCGAAACCTGCAATGCTTTTACTTTGTTGTAGCGTTTTATATGCAATTTTTGAAATAGATTCCCTTGCCATTTTTCAATTTATATATCTATATTCCAACAAAAAAAAAATCAATTTGAGAATATTTTGTGATATTTCTCAAATTGATTAATTTAAACTAATAATTTTTTTTTTGATTACGCATCGTAATACATAAAGAATTCATGTGGATGAGGCCTTTGTCTTAATTGTTGTACCTCTTCATATTTTATATCGATAAAGTTATCAATAAAATCTTCAGTAAATACTCCACCAGCTAATAAATAATCTTTATCTGCTTTTAGTGCATTAAGTGAGTCATTTAGAGATGAAGGTACTGTATCAATTTTTGCAAGTTCATCAGCTGGAAGTTCAAATAAATCTACATCTACTCCATCACCAGGATCAATTTGATTTTTAATTCCATCAATACCAGCAAGCATCATTACAGAAAATGCTAAGTAAGGATTTGCAAGTGCGTCTCCTGATCTGAATTCTAATCTTTTAGCTTTAGGGCTTGGACCTGTTAAAGGTATTCTTACTGCAGCTGATCTATTACCCTCAGAATAAACTAGATTTACAGGTGCTTCGAATCCTGGAACCAATCGTTTATAACTATTTGTGGTTGGGTTAGTAAATGCTAAGAATGATGGAGCATGTTTAAGTATGCCTCCGATATACCATCTTGCAGTTTGAGATAAATTTGCATATGCTCCTTCACCAAAAAATAGTGGCTGACCACTCTTCCATAAACTTTGGTGAACATGCATTCCAGTTCCATTATCGTTAAATACAGGCTTGGGCATAAACGTTGCAGTTTTCCCATATTTTTTAGCAACATTCCTGACAACGTATTTATAAGTCATTACGTTATCAGCAGAATTTATTAATGAATCGAATTTCATTCCAAGTTCGTGTTGACCGGCACCAGCAACTTCATGGTGATGCTTTTCTGTGGGTATGCCTAATTCACCCATTAAAAGTAGCATTTCAGATCTGATGTCTTGAGCAGTATCATTTGGAGAAACTGGGAAATAACCTTCTTTGTATTGGATCTTGTATCCTAAATTTCCGCCTTCTTCAATTCTTCCTGTATTCCACGGAGCTTCAATTGTATCTACACTGTAAAAGCAAGAACCTTCTTTTGAATCGTATCTCACATCATCAAATAAGAAGAATTCTGGTTCTGGTCCAAAAAATGCTGTATCAGCAATCCCAGTAGATTCTAAGTACTTTAAAGCCTTTTGAGCTAAAGATCTTGGGCATCTATCATAAGGCTCTCCACTTCTAGGCTCTTGGATAGAGCAAATCATACTTAGAGTTTTATGTTTGTAAAAAGGATCAATCCATGCCGTACTTGCATCGGGGACCATTGACATATCGGAGGCATTAATTGCTTTCCACCCTCTTATTGATGAACCATCAAATGCGAGACCTTCTGTAAATGAATCCTCTTCTATCATGTCTGATGTAAGAGTTAAATGTTGCCATTTACCATGGATGTCTGTGAATTTTAAATCGATGAGTTCAATTCCTTCATCCTTAATTTGACTTAAAACATCTTGTGGAGACTTAGACATAACTTTTGAGATACCTTATATGAAATTAATAACTTGATGCTTCATATTATGTATCAACCGTAACTTTTTTCAACACTAGATGTCTTCTTTGAGTGTTTCAAGTCATAACTTTAATAATTATTTACTTAAATATTTAAATTGAATTAATTTCTATAAAAAAATATCGCTTAAGCGACGATATTAGTCTAATTTAAAAGTAATTGAATGTAATGCTTTGACAGAAGCAAAACTTATTCCGGCTTTAAACAAAGAGAATTTATCTCATTTTTCAAAGACTTATGTTCCCTCTAGACTTTTATTAGGACCTGGACCTTCAAACGCACATCCAGAAGTCTTAAGTGCTCTTTCTTTAAATCCTATTGGTCATTTAGATGAGGCATATATCTCATTAATGTCTGACGTTCAGCAACTTTTAAGGTATACCTGGCAGTGCAATAATCGTCTTACACTCCCAATGAGCGGCACTGGTAGTGCAGCGATGGAAGCTTCAATAGCTAATTTTATTGAAGAAGGCGAAAAAATCCTTATTGCTAAAAAAGGATATTTTGGAGATAGATTAGTTGATATGGCAAATAGATATAAAGCTCAAGTTTCCTTTATTGAAAAACCATGGGGTGAAGCTTTTACTTATGAGGAAATTAAGTATGAAATAGAGACTAAAAAACCTGCTATTTTTGCTATTGTCCATGCTGAAACATCAAGTGGTGTTTTACAACCTCTTGATGGTATTGGGGATATTTGTAGAAAAAATAATTGCTTGTTTTTAGTTGATGCTGTTACTTCACTTGGTGCTTTAGAATTATTGATAGACGAATGGAAAATTGATCTAGCTTACAGTTGTAGTCAAAAAGGATTAAGTTGTCCCCCAGGATTAAGCCCTTTTACAATGAATAAAAGAGCTGAAGAAAAACTAGGTTCAAGAAAAACAAAAGTACCTAACTGGTATTTAGATTTATCTCTATTAAATAAGTATTGGGGTTCTGATCGTGTTTACCATCATACTGCTCCAGTCAACATGAATTTTGCGATTCGTGAAGGTTTACGATTAATTGCGAATGAGGGTTTAGAAAATGTTTGGAATAGACATAATACAAATGCAAAGAAATTGTGGAATGGTTTAGAGAGTCTTGGAATGGAATTACATGTATCAGCGGATTATAGATTGCCAACTTTAACCACAGTTAAAATACCTCCAGCAGTTGATGGGGATGGTTTTAGAAATCATCTCTTAAGAAACTTTGGAATTGAGATAGGAAATGGACTTGGAGAATTATCCGGAAAGGTGTGGCGTGTAGGGCTAATGGGTTTTAATTCATGTGAGCAGAATGTTGATAGATTATTAAACTTATTTGATACTGAGCTAAAGAAATTTTCTATTTTTGATTCCTCAACTTTTTGAACCAAATCTGTAAAATTTGACTGCATTCATCTTCTAGAATACCTCCAATTATTTCCATTTTGTGATGAGCACTTTCATGTTTTGATAGGTCAATTGAACCACCCAATCCACCTCTTTTCTTATCGTAAGCCCCAAAAATAACTTTACCCATCCGTGCTTGAATAAGTGCAGAGGAACACATAGTACAAGGTTCTAAATTTGTGATGATAGTGCATTCATTAAATCTCCAATCATTTTTTATCAGAGATGCCTGCCTAAGTGCCATTATCTCAGCATGACCTAATGGGTCTTTATTTATATTCCTTCTATTAACCCCTCTCCCGATACATCTTCCTCTTTCATCTAAAATTATTGAACAGATTGGCAGCTCAACTTTTCCAATTTCTTTGGATCTTCTTAATATCGAATTCATCCATAATGTGTATTTTGAATTATTTGTTTTTTTTGGTTGATCTTCATTACTATTTCCATTTTCAAAAATATATCTCATTTACCAAGATTGAGAATAGAATTATTAATAGATATCTTATCTGATGGCTGAAGATTTAATTAATAATAAAGATATATATTTCCCCTCAAATCTAGGGACTAATGACAAATTGATTACTCTTCTGAATAGAGCAAGTCAAACTCTTTGTGACTGGTTCTCTAAAGCTGATAAAAATGGTCCTTTACCTTTTGATGAGAGCTTCAATTGTATTATGCCTGCGGAAGATGGTAACTCTGAGGAAGATTTGTTTTCTGAGATTGAATCTCTTTTAAATAGTTCATTTAATCCCGTTCATCCTGGCTCACTAGCTCATCTTGATCCCCCACCTTTAATTTTCTCTATTTTGGGAGATTTAATTGCTGCTGGTTTAAATAATAATCTTCTCGCTTACGAGTTATCACCAAGTGTAACCTTGCTTGAGGAATCATTATGCAAATGGTTTGCCAAGAAAATAGGGTTTAATGATTTCTCAGGAGGTATAGCAGCTAGCGGAGGTACATTAAGTAATCTGAATGCACTTATTGCAGCTAGAAATAATGCTGGATTAGGTACAAATCCCAATTCTGTATTACTTGTTAGTGAAGATGCTCATTCTTCTTTCGTTAAATGTATAAGAGTAATGGGGCTTGATACTAGGAATCTTGTCAGGATTAAAACTGATAATCAAGGTCGAATGGATATAAACGATCTGAGAAACTCTTTAGATAAATGTTCAATAGAAAATAAAAAAATATTTGCTATTGTTGCCACCCTTGGGACAACTGTCAGAGGAGCTATTGATCCTATTAAAGAAATAAGTGAAATCTGTAAACAAAGAAATATATGGTTACATATTGATGGTTCAATTGGAGGGATTTTTGCTATAACTTCTATTCCAATAGAAGGTCTAAATAATATTAATCAGGCTAATTCGATAACGATAAATCCACAAAAAATTATTGGCATTACAAAGACTTCATCATTGTTATTGGTTTCAAATATGAGTACTTTAGAAAATACTTTTAATACTGGACTACCATATATATCATCTAAAGAAAATATTATAAATAGAGGAGAAATAGGCATACAAGGTTCTAGACCTGCAGAGGTTATTAAACTTTGGCTTGGGTTACGTTTTTTAGGTCTCAAAGGAATAGAAAATATATTAAATTCATCCATTAAAAGAAAAGATTATTTTGTAAAAAATATTAGTAAAAATAAATTTGATATATATTCAGGTCCTCTTCATATTGTTTCATTCTTACCAAATAAACTTGAGCCAAAAGACTCTGATGCATGGACTCAAACTAAAGTAAATGAACTAATTAACAATAATTTTATGCTTTCTAGACCAAAATTTAAAGGTAAATATTTTTTACGGGTTGTCATGGGAAATTACAATACAAAAGATTCTCATATTGAAGAACTTTTGAGACTTCTAGATGCTTAACTAATGAATATGGGTAGACCAAAAATTATTGCAATAGTAACAGGGTTTATCTCTATAACTATTTGCATTGCTTATTTACTATTAATAACTATCTTTGATTTCAGAACTTATCTAAATGATCAATTATCCATTATTAATTAGTAAATGGAGGCAAACTTTTATTTGATTTAAAATATTTTTTCATTTCAATTTTTGAAATAGCTTCTTTTACGAAATTATTTAAAATATCCTCTCTTTTACTTATTCTATAGATCTTATCTACTACTTCTTGAATCCCTCCATCTCCCCAATCTTGACCATTTTTGAAATATTCAATCAAACTTAGTCCTACTATTCTTATTAACCAACCTGCCGTAACTGATTGTATAGATTTAGTTAATATTATTTTAGTCAAGCTTGTAGCTAAAGCAGGAGAAAGAATGGCAAGACCCCCTTTTAGTATCCCTTGTTTAGCCAATGCGCTGAGCAATGAAGTCGCCAAATCTTTTGCATCTTTTTTTGTAAGCTTTACTTCATATATTTTTGATAACTCCATTATCATTTGAAGGTTTACGGATGTAGTAGTAAGAAAATCAACAGCTGGTAGTGGATTAACTAGTATTACTCCTCCTGTTATCCACATATATTTATTAATCACTTTATTTGACATTAAATATCTTTGTTCTTGTACGAAATTTTTACTTTTAATACCTAACTTATTTGAGCGAAAAAGAATATTATCCGCCAATAACTCTTCGCCATTATTATCGAGGGTTTCAATTATTTTTCTAAATAAACTTCCTACCTCTGGAACTAAATTTAAAGCATCTAATTTTGTATATGGAGATTTTTGAGGTACTGCAATTGTTTGAACAACTGAAATTTTATTTTTTCTAGCGGAAGTTATAGAAATTATATTTTCTTTGATAAGGTTATTTTCATCTCTAGACCTCAAATCACATTTATTTAGAACTATTATTATTTTTTTCCTTAATTTTAATAATTCTTTAATTAAATAGTTTTCGTATTTATTTATGTCCTGATCTAACACAAAAAGAACTAAGTCAGAATTTGATGCCTGTATTATGGTGGCTTTTTCTCTTTCTTCTCCTAATTTAGATGGTTCGAACAAACCCGGAGTATCAACTATATTAATGTTTCTTTTTAAAATTGGTATACGAATTTTGTAACTATTAATTTGCTTTGTTGTACCTATTTTTGCTGAGGTTTGTCCGACAATATTTTTCAATAAAGATCTTGCTATAGATGTTTTTCCTGAGGAACCTGCACCAAAAAGAGTAACTTTATAATCTCCTGTCTTTAATTGGGACTCTAGTTTATTTTTTTGGTAATTTAACAATTCAGCTTTTACTTTATCGTTAATTTTTTTATTAATTTTTTCGACTCCTTCCAAACTTATTTTGGCAGCACCGTATGTATTTTTGAATGAAAGTGTATTTTTTTTATTTTTATATATAACCTTATAAACTATTTTTTTAAATAATTTTTTATCAATATTATAAAAAGTATAAATAATTATAATTAAAAATAAAAGAGTATAAATATTTACTATTCTTACAAATATCGAAAATAAAATATATAGAAATAATATCACTAATACATACTTTATATTCTTTAATTTCAAGTAGTTCATTTTATCTATTATTTTTAAAAATGTTATACAGTAAAATAATGAAACCAATATTAATTGATATATCAGCAATATTAAATACTGGGAAATTTATAATATTTAGATTTATAAAATCAACTACAAAACCTTTATATATCCTATCTATACCATTACCAATAGTTCCCCCAAGAATAAAGCTATAAGAATATAGATCTAATGAATTTAAAGTATTCTTTCTAAATATCAAATAAACAAGTAATATAGAAAAAAAAATACTTATTAAAGATAAAAATACTCTACTACCACTAAATATATTAAATGCTGCCCCATAATTTTTTACAAAGTCTAATTTGAATAAAAGAAAATCTTTATTAATAAATAATTTTTTATTATAAAACATTAAATATTTTGTAAATTGATCTATTAGAACAATAAAAATACTTAAAGATACAAAATACAATTTCGTTTTTATATTAATAATCATTATTTGCTACGTTTTAAACGTTCTAAAGGTTTAATAAGTAATAAAACTGGAAAAAGCATTAAAAAATGATATCCAATCTTACCTAATGAGTATTTCCCTAAATTATATAAAAATAAATTAAATTGACTGTAGAATATAGTTTGCATGAAGTTGTAAAATATTCCAGTTAGATGCATAGCACATATTGCGATAAATCCGTTTTTTAAAAAGTTTCCAACGTTTATTTTATTTCTTTTATTTAAATTATCAATTATTTTGATTAATGGATATAAACCTAATAAATAACCAAAATTTGGAGTGAGCAAATAACCTAATGAACCTCCTTGATGAAAGACAGGAAGTATAAATAACCCCAAAATTATATATATAGAAAATGCTCTGAAAACAACTTTTTTATGGAATATAAGTGTTAATAAAATTATGGTCGGAATTTGCCATGTGATAGGTAACTCAAAGTTATTAATAGATTTGTAGATAAAAGGTAGTGGAATATAAACTGGTAACATTGATGTTATTACTAGTGATTGAAGACATACCAGTATCTCAATTAATTTATAAAAATTGAGCATGATTATAAATTCAATTTATAAACTTCTCAATGCAACAATTGGATCTAATTTAGAAGCTCTTTTTGCAGGTAAAACACCAAAGATTAAACCTATTGATCCTGAAATGATCATGGTAGAAAAAGTAGTTGTTATTCCTACTGATGCAGGAAGTGGTGTTATCAAAGATAAAAGAAAAACACCTGATAATCCTGTTGTTGTTCCAATTAATCCTCCAATTGTAGATAAAATCAATGCCTCAATCAAAAATTGAATTAATATATCTGACTGTTTAGCTCCTATTGCTTTTCTAAGTCCAATTTCTTCAGTCCTTTCACTTACAGAAACAAGCATGATATTCATGATTCCTATGCCTCCAACCACCAAAGATACTGCCCCAATACCAGCCAATAAAAACGTTAGCCCACTTGTTATATTGGTAACTATATTCAATGCATCTTCTTGTGATCTAACCGCAAAGTCATCATCTCTGATTATTTTATGTCTTTGCCTTAATAAGTTAGTAATCTGAAATTTAGCAGCACTGGTTGCATTTTTATTTATCGCTTCAACACTAATGAAGCTTAAACTTACACCATATGTAGGGTCCTTCCCCGTAATCCTATTTACCATTGTGGTTAATGGAATATAAGCATTTTTATCTTGATTACTCCCAAATACAGCACCTTTTGGTTTTAATATTCCTATAATTTCATAGGTATGATCTTTAATTCTAATTTTTCTTCCAAGTGTAGATGATATATCTTTGAAAAATTCATCTTTAAGATCAGGACCTATTACTACATAACTTCTTGCACTGTTAACATCGCTTTCTGATAAAAATCTTCCCTTATCTACTTCAAAGCTTCTTACTTCAAGAAATTCAGGAGTGACTCCTGCAATTGATATGTTTAGGCTTTTAGAATTTGATTGCACTATTTCATTAGCAGATATTTGAGGAGCTACTTTTTTAACTGTTGGGACTTGATTACTTATTGCTACTGCATCTTCTAAAACTAGGTTTTTAGGAAAAGAAATACCTCTTCTTCTTGTGTCATTATTCCCAGGGACAATAAATAAAACATTTGCACCTAAATTACTTAATTGGTTTTTTGCTAATGTTTGAGCACCTCTTCCAAGTCCAACAAGTGTAATAACTGATGCATTTCCTATAATGATCCCAAGCATTGTTAACGAACTTCTTAATTTGTTCGAAACCAATGTTTTTGTGGCCATGCCTAGGGCTTCTTTTATTGAGATATTCCTAGACATATTTATATTTATCTATTGCATCATCGTCTTCAATTTGCCCCATGTATATAACACCCTCATTAAGCTGAAGTGTAATAAGGTCTCCATTACTAATTTGATGATTATCCATATTTTCTAAATTACAAATCGTAGAAATTTTTGTATTATTTTTGTTAAACAAAGCATAAACATCATTGACATTTTGGTTGGTAACAATCCCTGCAATATTTTTACTCAGTGGAATAATTTCCATTAATTCCTCCGGAACAAATAATATTTCTCCTGGACAAATTAAAGACATGTCAAGATTATTTTTTATTATTCTTGCTTTACCTGTGACACCGATTTCCCCTATTGAAATTCCTCTCGATACAATTTTTCTTACTAAACCGACTTTTATTAAATCAGTAGAGCCACTAATGCCAGTTAATGTGCCTGCGGTTTGAACTACTAAATCTCCTTGATTTAAAATCCCCATTTCCTGTGCTATTTGCATAGCTAAACTAAAAGTCTTTGCTGTTCTGTCATCATTTTTAACTACTATGGGAGTAACTCCCCAAACAAGTTGCAATCTTCTCGCTACACTTCTCTCTGTAGTAGTTGCCAAGATAGGTGTTGGCGGTCTGAACTTACTTACATTTCGAGCAGTAGAGCCTGATTTTGTTAAAGGGATTATAGCTCCCGCATCAAGTTGTCTAGCTATATTACTAACTGCTGCACTAATAGCATTTGGGATAGTACTAGGTAAGTGGCTCTCAATAGCTTTAAGTGGATAATCCCTTTCAATTCTTCTTGCTATGGTTGCCATCGTTTCTACGGCCTCTACAGGATAATCACCAACTGCAGTTTCATTTGAAAGCATAACTGCATCTGTTCCATCAAGAATTGCATTTGCAACATCACTAACTTCGGCCCTAGTCGGTCTTGGATTCGAAGCCATAGAATCAAGCATTTGAGTCGCTGTAATTATTGGGATACCAAATGTATTTGCTTTTCTTATTAATTCCTTTTGTAAAAGAGGAACCTCTTCAGCAGGCATTTCTACTCCCAAATCACCTCTAGCAACCATAACCCCATCACATAAGGGTAATAAAGTATCAATTTGATCGATTGCTTCAAATTTTTCTATTTTTGCTACTACAGGAGTTGAATGCCCATTTTTGTTTATTAAGTCTTTTATCTCGTTTATATCAGATGGATTTCTTACAAAACTTAGGGCTATCCAATCTACTCCTTCGGATAAACCGAATTTTAAATCTTCTTTATCTTTTTCAGTTAATGCTTTCACGGATAACTGAACATCTGGGAAATTGACACCTTTATTATTTGAAAGAACACCCCCTACAGTTACCAGGCACACTAAAAGATTAGCTTTTATATCTACTTTTTCTACAATCATTTCTATTTTACCATCATCTAAGAGTATTCTTTTCCCTTCGCTAACTTCTTGAGAAAGTTTGTCATAGGTTACGTTTGCAATAGTATTTGTACATTCGACTTCATTTGATGTCAGTGTAAATTTATCACCTTTTTTGATTTTTACTGGACCATCCTTAAAGCGCCCTAATCTTATTTTAGGTCCTTGAAGATCTTGTAATATTCCAATATCTATATCTAACTTTTTTGAAACTTCTCGTATGGTTTTTATTCTCTCAGCATGATCTTTATGATCTCCATGTGAGAAATTTAATCTGAATGTTGTTACTCCAGCTTTAATTAAGTTTGTAATTATTTCTTCAGATTGAGTTGCGGGACCAATAGTTGCTACAATTTTCGTTCTTCTTTTTAAATCAATATTCGACATATATAGATAATATTGCTAGATATAAATAAATTTACCATACCCAAAGTTAGTTATTTAAGTCATGGATTTCAAAACTTATCAGAAAAAAGCAAGAGAAACAGCACAATATCCAGATTTAGGCTCAAATAATATTTATCCAACTCTTGGTTTAGTTGGAGAGGCTGGTGAGGTGGCAGAAAAAGTAAAAAAAGTTATAAGAGATAAAAATGGAATATTTGATAACGAATCTAAATTGGGTATTAAAAAAGAGTTGGGAGATGTATTGTGGTACATATCAAATCTTTGTACAGAATTAAATTTCAATTTAGAGGATGTTGCATTACAAAACCTTGAAAAATTAAAATTAAGAGCTGCTAAAGGAAAGATAAGTGGTTCTGGAGACGATAGATAAGTTCAGCTATAACCTAGGCTTGCATACTGGAGATTTGTAATTAAGTTTTGAATAACATTTAAAAGTAAAAAAGCTAATAAAGATGAAATATCAAATCCGCCTATTGGAGGGATAATACCTCTAAAAATGTTTAAATAAGGATCAGTGATAGAAGTTAAGGCAGATAAAACACCGTTACTCCAATCAATACCTGGAAACCAGGTAAGTAATATTCTTATTATCAATATGAAAGAATAGATTGATAAAGTTTGGCCCAGAACTGCAAAAATCTCAGATAACATTATCTTTTAGTAATTTAATATATCCTAACATTTACTTATTATTGCTGCTTATTATTACGGCTTCCTATTTTTGAGAGATATTCATTACTTACAGCAAAAGTTTGGAAAAACTTTTCTGATAATGATAACCAATATGATCTACCATCTTTTTGCTTACGTTTGACGATAAACTTCTTTTCTATTAATTCTTTTATATGATCATAAGCTCCTGAGCCTCGAAGAAGTATAAGATCTGATTGCAAGATCTTTTTTTTGATTGCAATAGTTGCCAATGTCCTTAATTCGGATGTTTTCAAATCAGAAGGAAGTAAATCATCGACAAATTCATTAAGACTAGATTTTAGTTCGAGAGAAAAGCTGTTATTAACTGCATTTAATTCAATAGCTGAGTTGGGACTAGAGTATTTACTTTTAAGATCTTTAATTGCATCATTTATTGAGTTGATATCAGAATTAGTAATTTCTGAAAGATCCTTTTTTGTTATTGGTCTGCCTTTCAAATATAGAACAGCTTCAACTTTAGTAACTAGATCTATATGAGATAATTCTTTTTTATTGAGATCAGATTGATTGATTTTTAATACCGAAATCTTTCCTAATTTACCTCAAATTCAATCTGATGCACCAAGAAATAATTTATATGTATCGTTTTGAGTCTCATCCCAGAATTTATAGCCTAGGATTTGTACAAATTTATTCCACTCTAAAATTTCATTTCTATCGATTAAAACTCCAATAACAATTTTCCCTACATCAGCACCATAATTTCTGTAGTGAAAAACGCTTATAGACCAATTTGATTTCATATTTTTTAAGAAGTTTATTAATGCTCCAGGTCTTTCAGGAAACTCAAATCTGTATAAAAGCTCAACAAAGTTTCTATTATGCATTTCTCTAAAATTCCTTGGTAATCTTCCACCTACCATATGTCTGAGATGATTTTTAGATAATTCATCATCACTTATGTCAATAAATGAGTACTTCGAATTTCTAAATACATTTAAAAGATTTTTTTTATCTTTTAAC
The DNA here is from genome assembly GCA_902535175.1 of uncultured Prochlorococcus sp. GTDB lineage: Bacteria > Cyanobacteriota > Cyanobacteriia > PCC-6307 > Cyanobiaceae > Prochlorococcus_A. The sequence goes on along the minus strand of CACASR010000007.1, from coordinate 63,501 downwards.
CCATAGACTTGAACTCCTACAAAGATCTGGGCATTCTTAGAATTCGACATCCTATAACTAAATTCAGTTAAATTTCTATTATCGAGTAACTTACAAAAATCAATTAAACTTCCAGCACGTTCTGGAATTTCAACAGCCATCATTACTTCTTTACACTCACCAAGTTCTGCTCTCTCCGCTACAAATCTAAGCCGCTCAAAATTCATATTTGCACCACATGCAATCGCAACCATTTTTCTATTTGTATGATTCGAAATTAAGATATCTTTTTTCATCCCAGCAATTGATAATGCTCCTGCGGGTTCTAGTATTGATCTAGTATCCTCAAAAACATCTTTTATAGCAGCACATATTTCATCAGTATTGACCCTAATCATCTTATCTATATGTTTTTTACCAATATCAAAAGTATTTTTACCAATTTTTTTAACCGCAACTCCATCTGCAAATTGACCTACTGAAGATAATTCAACAATTTTTGATTCTTCCAAGGATTTTGTCATAGCGTCTGCATCTTCAGGCTCTACTCCAATTATTTTTACTTCGGGCCATATTTTTTTAATATATAAGGATATTCCTGATATCAATCCACCACCACCAACAGCAATATAAATTGCATAAGGTTTTTCCTTTAGTTGCTGTTCAAGTTCAATAGCTATAGTTCCTTGTCCTGCTATTACATCTGGATCATCAAAAGGATGAATAAAACATAATTTTCTTTCTTTGCTAATCCTTATTGCTTCTTTGTAAGTTTCATCATAATTATCACCAAATAATATAACTTTTGCTTTTAAATTCTTAACTGCATTAACTTTTACTAGAGGTGTTGTAATTGGCATTAATATAGTTGCTTGGCAATTTAATTTGAGAGCACTAAGTGCAACCCCTTGAGCATGATTACCAGCACTCGAAGTAATTACTCCCTGAGTAAGCTGTGATCTACTGAGCTTACTCATCTTGTTGTATGCTCCTCTTATTTTGAATGAAAATACATCTTGAAGATCTTCTCTTTTTAGAAAAACTTCATTATTAAGTGTATTACTTAAATTATGAGCCTTCTCTAGTGGTGTTTTTTTTGCTACTTCATAGACTTCAGCTTGAAGTATTTTTTCAAAATAATCATTCATATATATATTTTTAGCATTAATTATTAATCTAATAAAACATTACATGATCTATTTCAAAAAAAATACTCATTTTGCACCTCGGCGTTTTAGATTATATAGGTACCAAATTTTATTAAATGCTTTTAAGTGAGTTAAGTCATCCAAATCAACTTCATGGCTTAACAGTTTCACAATTAGAAGAAATTGCTTGTCAAATTAGAGAAAGACATCTTCAAGTAGTATCTACTAGTGGAGGACATCTTGGTCCTGGATTAGGTGTAGTTGAGCTCACATTGGCTTTATATCAAACTCTTGATCTTGATTTCGATAAAGTTGTTTGGGATGTAGGACATCAAGGTTATCCTCATAAATTAATAACAGGACGTTTCAGTAAATTTGATTCTCTTAGACAACAAAATGGTGTAGCTGGATATCTCAAAAGAAGTGAAAGTAAATTTGATCACTTCGGAGCTGGACATGCAAGTACTTCTATTTCTGCTGCTTTAGGAATGGCAATAGCAAGAGATAGAAAAGGTGAAAATTATAAATGTGTCGCTGTGATTGGAGATGGAGCTTTAACTGGAGGAATGGCATTAGAAGCTATAAATCATGCAGGTCACTTACCAAATACTCCTTTAGTTGTAGTACTAAACGATAATGATATGTCTATTTCACCTCCAGTTGGAGCCCTTTCTTCTTATTTAAATAAGGTAAGAGTCAGTCCACCATTGCAATTTTTGTCCGAAAGTGTTCAAGAAAGTGTAAAAAATATACCATTAATTGGTAAGGATATACCAGAGGAACTGAAAAATATTAAAGGAAGTGTTAGACGATTAGCTGTGCCTAAGGTTGGTGCTGTTTTTGAAGAACTTGGATTTACATATATGGGTCCAATTGACGGTCATGATATTGGAAATTTAATTAATACTTTTAACGCGGCTCATAAACTTAAAAAACCTGTACTAGTCCATGTTGTTACAACAAAAGGAAAGGGTTATCCTTATGCAGAAGCTGATCAGGTTGGATATCATGCACAATCTGCATTTGATCTAACAACTGGAAAATCTATCCCATCTAAGAAACCTAAGCCTGTTAGTTATAGTAAAATATTTGGTCAAACCTTATTGAAAATATGTGAACAAGATAGTAAAGTTGTCGGTATTACAGCGGCAATGGCTACGGGTACTGGTTTAGATATATTGCAAAAAAATATTCCAGATCAATATATTGATGTAGGAATTGCAGAACAACATGCGGTTACTCTAGCGGCAGGTATGTCGTGCGATGGTCTTAAACCTGTTGTAGCAATTTATAGTACTTTTCTTCAACGTGCTTTCGATCAATTAATTCATGATGTAGGGATCCAAAATTTACCTGTATCGTTCGTACTTGATAGAGCTGGGATAGTAGGAGCTGACGGTCCTACTCATCAAGGTCAGTACGATATAAGTTATATGAGATCTATACCAAATTTTGTATTGATGGCCCCTAAGGATGAGTCTGAATTACAAAGAATGTTAATAACTTCAATTAACCATAATGGTCCTACAGCTCTAAGAATTCCAAGAGGTTCTGGATTAGGGGTGGCTGTAATGGATGAGGGTTGGGAACCTTTGAACATAGGCGAAGCTGAAATACTTCAAGAAGGAGACGATATTTTAATTATTGCTTATGGATCAATGGTTGCATCAGCTATTGAAACAGCAAAGATCCTAAAAAATATGAATTTTAGTGCATGTATTGTTAATGCAAGATTTGTGAAACCTCTCGATAAAAATCTTATTATGTCTTTGGCAAGTAGGGTACAAAAAGTTGTAACTATGGAAGAAGGAACCCTAATAGGGGGATTTGGTTCCGCAATAGTTGAATTATTTAATGATAATGAAATAAACATTCCTGTATACAGAATAGGTATACCTGATGTTTTAGTTGATCATGCTTCACCTGACCAGAGTAAAGAAAAATTAGGACTTATGCCTGATCAGATGGCAGATCAAATTGTTAAGAAATTTAAGTTACAACATTAAAAATTTTATAAATAAATTTTTATAAAACACCGCGTGAGGCTAACCCGAGAATTGAGCCAATACCTAATAAATGTCCAAGACAATTAGCTCCAACGAATGCACCATGACTTAGACCACCAAAAAATCTTCCATTTGGCATCATAAATCCCTCTTCAGGTTTTCTAATAGTTGCCTTAGCAATTGCGTAAGCAAGTATATTACAAGCTATCATCACAACTGCACACTTTGGTGACCATTCAAATGTTGCTGGAGCAGAAGCAGCTGCAAATAATGTATTAATCATAGAAATTGTTATTTTTAACTATTCTCTAATACTTTTATAAAAAAAACACAAAATTGTAAAAGGTCTTAAGAGTTGTTAACTTCTAAGTTATTTAAAATCTTTATGAAGCCCAACAAAATAACAAAATCGCTTAGAGTTAAGAAAGATTCTGCTAAACCATGCAAGAAGTCGACCTCAACAAGGGTTTTATCGTAGTAATTTAATGTGTAGATAGAAACTACTATTGTTATAAAAACAAATAAAACTGTTAAAGAATAACCTGTTTTTACTAATTTATTGAAAGATTTAATTTTATATAAGTAATACAAAAAGATTGCATATGGAAATATAGATGCTGCGAACAAAGCTGTATTGTCAATTAAAGCTAATTTTTCTATAAATTTTATAAATAAATCATTCATAAGTCTCTTTCCTTTTGAAAATAGTGAATGATGCGAGAGCTAATGTTGAATTTCCAATGAATGTAAATATCCCTTGAAGAGTTACTAATCCATACAATGCATCTTGATTATCATAAATGTGCCAAGTTATAGCGCACATAGCTCCTATTAAGTTTGGGACCATAGCTAAGCTTAACCAAAAAAATAAATTATATTTTTTATATGTAGAGATTTTGTATATGACAAAGATGGTAAAAATCCATTCAATTACTGAAGAGATATGAATTAACCAAGTTCCAAATGAAAGTTCGTGCAAAATTTATATTTTTTTCTTTAGTACATTAAGTACTTCCTTGGCGTGATTTATAGGTAAAACACTTATCCATCTATAAGAAATTTCTCCTTCTGGAGAAATCAAAAAAGTATTTCTATCTGAAAATGGTGGAATCCAAGAACCATATTTATCGCTAATAATTCCTTCAGGATCAGATAATAAAGTGTAGTTTATAGATTTCTCGCTGCAGAAACTTTCATGCGAATCTTCATTATCAGCACTAATCCCAACAATTTCGGCATTATATTTTGAAAAATCTTTTTTTAATTCAGAAAAACCTTTAGCTTCAAGAGTGCAACCTGCTGTAAAGTCCTTTGGATAAAAATACATAACTAGCCACTTACCTTGAAAATCATTTAATCCCCATATTTTTTTTGATTTTATGTTTTTATTAAAACCTTCTAATTGAAAGTTTGGAGCCATATCACCAACTTCAGGAGCAAAGTCAAAAGCTATTGCTGAATTACAATTAAATAAAAAAAGAAATGGTATTAATATAGTTGCAACTAAATTTCTCATCAAATTTAGAATTTTTTTAAATCTACTCCATTTGATTTAGCAAATTTATCTAATCCTACTTTTTGTATGGATTTTAGTGCTTTGGTGCTAATTTTAATATTTACCCATTTGTTGCCTTCTTCCCACCAAAGTCTCCTTTTTTGAAGATTAACTTGTTGCAATTTTTTTGTACGAATATGTGAGTGACTTACGGCCATCCCATTATTAGCTTTTGCACCAGTCAGTTCGCAAACTCTTGACATATTTTTTGAGTTATATCTCTAAAAATTTTAACACACGACTCAATTTGTTGAATTAAGCAATTCTGAAATTAATTCGGCATTATTATTTTGTAAATTAATTATTTGTTCTTGATCTAATCCACCAACGGAAAGCTTAGCCATATCGTAAACATGATTTGCAATTTTTGATGCTAGTGGATTCTCCACAGGGTCTTTTTCATCAATAATTATTTTGTTACCTGTAATTTTATTAAGACCAACAATAAGTGGATGCTCTTTGTTAATTAATAGGACATGATATTCAGGTAATCCAGGCATCTTTTGTTCCATGTAAGCTCCCATATCATTGATTCTTCTCATTTGTTCAGGAAGCAAGATCATCGCTGGTGGAGCATCTTTACTTGAAAGTGACTGCACTTTAACCGTTACTTTCTCATTATTAAGGGCCTTAATTATCGTGTCTCTAAGATTATCTGTATTTGATTTACCATCTTTATCTACAATTTCTTTAGATTCCTTATCTTCTAGTTCATTTATTTCCGAATCTACTCTTTGGAATTGATAATCTACATTTTTACTTTCTAACCAAGGAAGAAATTGTGCATCAATTAAGGGATCTGATTTAATAACTTCTTTGTTATCAGATAAGCAGATATTTAATGCGCTTGACTGAGCAATCGAATCTGAACAGTAAATTATTTTTTTTGAATCAATTATCTTATTTCGTTCTTTGTAATTTGCCAGAGTTGTGAAATATTTATCATTGGATTTGATAAGCGACTTATTTTCAATATCTTTAGTTACGTCTTTCTCAGAATTTATGATTGTTTCAAAAATTATACTGTTATCTACTAAATCAGCAAATTTTTCATCTTCGATAGCACCGATTTTTATAAAAGCAGAGATTGAATCCCATATTTCTGCATAAAATTCTGGAGAATTTTTTATCAAATCCTTTAGTTTATTAGCGATTTTTTTTGAAATAAATGATGATATAGATCTTACTTTTCTGTCTGTTTGTAATGCACTTCTACTAACATTTAGCGGTATATCTGTAGAGTCAATTACTCCTCTTAGAGGTAAAAGATATTTGGGTACAATCTCTTTAATTGAATCGCTTACGAATACTTGATTACAAAATAGTTTAATCTCTCCCTTTTCCCAATCTGCTCTACCAGACAACTTTGGAAAATACAATATCCCTTGTATGTCATATGGATAATCAGTATTTAGATGAATCCATAACAGGGGATCTCCCTGAAAAGGATAAAGGTATTTATACAACTCGATATAATCTTCATCTTTTAATTCACTAGGTTGTTTTCTCCAAGGAGGATTTTTCTTATTAATTGTCTCACCTTCTAATAAGACATCTATTGGCATAAAATCACAATATTTTTTTATTAATGATTTAATCCTTTCAGGCTCAATAAACTCTTTTTCTTCGTCAAGTAGGTGAAGTATCACATCTGTACCAATTGTTTCTCTTTCTGACTCCTCTAACGTGAAATTTGGCGATCCATCACAAGACCATTTAAAGGATTTTGATTCTCCAATTGCTGATTTAGTTAATATATCCACTCTATCTGCCACCATAAAACTTGAATAAAAACCAAGTCCAAAATGTCCTATAAATTCCTCATTATCTTTTTTATATTTTGTTAGGAATTCTTCTGCGCTAGAAAATGCTACTTGGTTTATATACTTCTTAATTTCTTCATCATTCATTCCTATTCCATTATCAGAAATTGTTAGGGTATTATTTTCACGATCAATAGATATTTTTACCTGAGCTTCTTCAGTATTTTCGCAGTCGCCTGCCATAGATGCCATTCTTCTTTTGCTTATCGCGTCAACACCATTACTAACAAGTTCTCTTAAAAAGATTTCATGGTCAGAATATACTGCCTTCTTGATAATTGGGAATATATTTTCGGTATTAATACGAATTTCACCTTTTTCCATTTAAAAAAAAATCAAACATATTAAATCCTATTTCCTATAAACTACTTAATCAAGTTTAATTAGGAGTATTGTCCGAACAATATATGATTTAAAAGTTAAATAAATTGTTAAAAGGGTTTTATTTAACCCACAAAATCTCACTACAATTATTTTCTATCATAATTTGATTGGCTTTAGCCAAGTTATCACATGGATTTAAATGTAAGACAGCAATATTTCCTTTTTTCTGTAGTTCTTTTTGTTGCTTCATACCTTTTTCTAACAAATAAGAATCTTTAAACATCAATAAAATTCTTTTTTTATCTTTCTTTTCTTCTTTAATTAAATTTCTTAAAATGTCTACTGAAATTGTAAATCCGATCCCATTAAATATTTTCTCATTAGGACTAAATGATCTTACTAACTCATCATATCTGCCGCCTTTTGCGATGACGCTTTTATTTTTACCATTATCCCCTATTAGTTGAAAAACTATTCCTTCATATAAATTCAAGTGAGGTTGAAAAGTGGGATCAAGTTGTAATTTAACACCATATTTATTTGATATTTTTGATAATGTTTCAAATAAAAAATTTAAGTCATCTAATGTTTTACTAGTACCATATATAGTTTTTAATTTTTTTAATATTGCAATTGGCTCTCCTCGTGTGAATAAAAGATCTTTAAGAATATATTTATCATCTTCATCTATCTCTAATTTAGATAAATTATCTTGATCAAAATTAACCAGACTTTTCTTAATTTCTTCGAAATTATTATTCTCATATTTATTTAAGATTAAATCCATTATTTTTGTGGTGCTTACTAGTAGAAATAAATTACAACCATCCTTCAAATTAATATTATCGATTGAATCAAACAAAATATTAATAACTTCAATTTCTGGGTATTTTGTATCATATCCTATTAATTCAATTCCACTCTGCAATTTTTCTTGTAACTTAAATGAATTTTTATTATTTTGTTTTTTATCAAAAACCATTCCATTAGTGAATAATCTTATAGGTCTTTTCTTATTTATTAATCTAGTAGATGACAATTTAACAATAGATGTTGTCATTTCTGGCCTAAGACATAATGAATTATTACTTACTATTCCTACAACCTGATTTTCGTCAATAACGCCACGCCCTTTTATGGTCTCTAAAGTATTTATAAATGATGGTGAAACCTCTTCATATCCCCATAGTTTATAAATACTATTTAAATTATTTATGATGTTTGAGTTATTTTTTACATCGACTAATTTAATTTCCTTTATATCGGACATTTTAATATTTAATTAATTTTAGGTATAGAGATTTTTTTTAAATGGAGAAACTTTATCTAGTTCATTTTTTAATTCATTCTCAAGGCTTGGAGAACAAGCTAAAATTCTTCCTGAACTTAAATTAAATTCGCCTGATGGATAATCAGAAATAATGCCACCAGCTTCTTTAACAATAATAGCACCGGCGGCTAGGTCCCATACCTCCAATCCTCTTTCCCAATATCCATCTACCTTACCAGCCGCAACAAATGCTAAATCAACGGCTGCTGCGCCTCCTCTTCTAACACCTCTAGTTTTATGTGTTAAATAACAAAATTCAGCATAATTATTATCTTCTATCTCAAATCTGTCATAAGAGAAACCAGTTACAAGTAGACTATCAGAAAGATTAGAGGGATTCGATACTTTAAGTTCACTATCATTGCAGAATGAGCCTAAACCTATACAGGCTGAATATAGTTCATTTAAATAAGGTACTGATATAGCGCCTATTATTGGCTTATTTTTATACACAAGACCAATAGAGGTCCCAAAAAAAGGATATCCATGGGAATAATTTGTTGTACCGTCTAATGGGTCTATACACCACGTTAAATCCGAAGATTTGGTTAATTTACCGGATTCCTCTGCATTTATAGATATGTTTGGTGTCTCTAGTAATAAATATTCTTTTATTTTATTTTCAACTTCCAAATCTACATTGGTAACTAGATCACCCTTCCTACCCTTTGATGATATTTTCTGAATTTTATTGTAATTAACTTTTAAAATTTCATTACCAATTTGAGCGGAATACTTGGCTATTTCATACAAAGTAGATAAGTTTACTTGATTTCCAAGTTCCTCTATTTCACTTAATTCAAACATCTTAGTTAATCTTCCTCAAATTCCCAAGGTGGCGCAACTCTTGTAGTTCCCCTCCCAAAATATTGTCCAAATTGTAAATCGTAAACTTCATCTTCATATGTAGTTTCTACCTCAAGATCTGATGTTGCTTTAGCGACACAAAGAAGAGCATAACCTTTGTCTTTTAATGCCTGAGATACACCCATGGCTTCAGGTTGATGCAAAGTACCAGATTTAATTTTAACCGCACAACTTGTGCAGCAACCATTTCTACATGAAAATGCAAGTTTCAAACCTTTCTTTTCAAAATCCTTAAGTATATATTCGTCACTATTAACCTGCTCTTGGTAGACCTTTCCGGTTTCTTTATTTTTAATCGTGACTGTGAAAGTCTTTTTCAAATAACTTTCCTCAAAAATGGGATGATAAGGGGTTAAAATGGTTATCTTGGGAGAGGTGGCCGAGTGGTTGAAGGCGCAGCACTGGAAATGCTGTATAGGGGCAACTTTATCGAGGGTTCGAATCCCTCTCTCTCCGTTTTATATTAGTTTATTTTAGTTAACTACATCAACACCTTTGTCTTTATAGGATCTTTTAAAATAGATAGTAATCTTTTTAACAAGTTATAAATAATCTTATTTAATTAAATAAAGTTGAAAATATTTGATTTTTACTATTATATGTAAATATCTAGGATAAAAATTAATTAAATTATTAGTAAATTTTGCGTTAATTTAGCACTCTAAAATCATGGGGCAAATAGTTGGAATTGATTTAGGTACTACTAACTCTGTTGTTGGAGTTATAGAAGCTGGACGTCCAATTGTTATTGCAAATTCTGAGGGTTCTAGAACAACACCTTCAATAGTTGGATTTACAAAAGACAAGGAAATAGTAATAGGAGACCAAGCTAGAAGACAACTTGTTCTAAATCCTAAGAATACCTTTTATAACCTAAAAAGATTTATTGGTAGTGATTGGGATGAATTAGATGAGAATAGTATTTCTGTTCCTTATAACGTAAAGGCTAATACCAATGGAAGCGTTAGGGTTCTTAGTCCAAATACAGAAAGAGAGTATGCACCAGAAGAATTAGTGAGCTCATTGATTAGAAAATTAATTAATGATGCTGAAACATATCTTGGTGATACAGTTGACTCTGCAGTTATTACAGTCCCTGCTTACTTTAATGAATCGCAAAGGCAAGCTACAAAGGATTCTGCAATTTTAGCTGGTATTAAGGTAGATAGAATTTTAAATGAACCTACAGCTGCAGCTCTAGCTTATGGTTTTGAAAAAAGTTCCTCTAATAATGTTTTGGTTTTTGATTTGGGAGGAGGAACATTTGATGTTTCATTATTAAAAATTTCTAATGGTGTATTTGATGTTAAAGCCACTTGTGGTGATACACAGCTAGGAGGAAACAATTTTGATTCAAAAATAGTTGATTGGCTTGCAGAAAAATTTCTTGCTAGTCATGATATAGATCTAAGAAGGGACAGACAGGCTTTACAGAGATTAACTGAGGCTGCGGAGAAAGCTAAATGTGAATTGTCAGGATTGCAAAAAACAAAAATATCTTTACCATTCATCACAACAAGCAAAGAAGGCCCGTTACATATTGAAGAAACTTTAGATAGAAAAATTTTTGAATCATTATCACAAGAATTACTAGATAGGTTATTAGAGCCTGTGCAAATAGCTTTAGATGATTCTGGATGGAGCGCAGAAGATATTGATGAGGTTGTTCTTGTGGGTGGCAGCACGCGAATCCCTATGGTTCAACAACTTGTCAAGACTCTTGTTCCTAATGAACCTTGTCAATCAGTTAATCCAGACGAAGTTGTTGCAATTGGTGCCGCTATACAATCTGGAATTATTAGTGGTGATTTACAAGATTTACTTCTAAATGACGTTACTCCCTTATCTTTAGGTTTAGAAACTATTGGTGGCCTTATGAAGGTACTCATTCCTCGTAATACGCCAATACCAGTAAGACAATCTGATGTTTTTAGTACTTCGGAAGCTAATCAATCATCAGTGGTTGTTCAAGTAAGGCAGGGAGAAAGACCTCTAGCTTCTGAAAATAAATCACTTGGTAAATTTAGACTATCAGGAATACCTCCAGCACCAAGAGGAATACCCCAAGTTCAGGTAGCATTTGATATTGATGCTAATGGTCTTTTAGAAGTAAGCGCAACTGATAGAACAACAGGAAGAAAGCAAACAGTTTCAATTTCTGGAGGTTCTAATTTAAATGAACAAGAAATAAATTCGATAATTGAAGAGGCTAAATCAAAAGCTAATGAAGATAGGAAGAGAAGATCTGTAATTGATAGAAAAAATAGTGCTTTAACTCTTATAGCGCAAGCTGAGAGGAGACTTAGGGATGCTTCATTAGAATTTGGTCCTTATGGGGCTGAAAGGCAGCAAAGAGCGGTTGAATTAGCCATTCAAGATGTCGAAGAATATATAGATGATGATGATCCTCAAGAATTAGAAATTTCGGTAAGTGCTCTCCAAGAAGCACTATTCGGATTAAACAGGAAATTTGCAGCAGAGAAGAAAACAGATAATAATCCATTACAGGGTATAAAAAATACATTTGGATCATTAAAGGATGAACTCTTTTCAGATGATTATTGGGATGATGATCCTTGGGACAATCAAATGAATAGAAATTATAGAAATTCGAGGTATGGTAATTCTAGGGACGATGATCCATGGGACAATGACTACTTCCTCTAAAAAAGACTATTTGTCGATTTTGGGCTTATCCCCTGATTTTGATAATAAAGAACTTAAAAAGGCCTTTCGAAGAGAAGCGAGAAAATGGCATCCAGATTTAAATAAAAATGATCTTAACGCCGAGGAAAGATTTAAATTAATTAACGAAGCATACGAATATCTTAGTAATCCCAATAAAAGTAAAAATATTTCTGATGAAAATATCCAGGAAGATTTTGAAGATATTAATTTCAAGACTGGTTTTCCTGATTTTCAAGATTATCTTGATTCATTATTTGGATATGAATACACACCAAAGACTTACGAGGAATATGATAATGAACCCTATGAGGATGAATCGATAAATACAAATAATGATGAATTTAATCATTATGAATACCCTACAACTTCTCCAGAAGAGCCGCCTCCAGTTAAACTCCACCAAGATATTGAAACAGTTATTGAATTAACTCCTGATGAGGCCTTAAATGGAGCTTCAATTTTAATAGAGCTCGAAGATGAAACCGTGGTAGAAGTTGATACACCTCCTTTCGCTGGAGATGGTTGGCGATTAAGACTTGAAAATATTGCAAGAGGAGGTAAAGATCATTATCTACAGTTAAAAGTTCAAACGGAAAGTGGTCTAAGAATTGATGGTTTAAGAGTCTTTTATAAATTGGAGTTATTTCCTCATGATGCTCTTCTTGGTTGTGCTGTAGAGGTTCCTACCCTTGATGGAAATGTCACACTTCAAGTCCCACCAAAATCATCTACGGGTAGAATGTTACGCTTGAAAGGTAGGGGTTTAACTTTTGAAGATAATGTAGGTGATCAATATGTTGAAATCTTGGTTGTTATACCTGCTGATGTTAATGATGAAGAAATTGCTTTATATACAAGATTACAAGAATTATCACTTTCTGATTCTTAATCAAATATTATATGAATAGAAAAATCCATACTTATGAACGTATTTGTTCTTTTATATAATTCAGGAACAGATAAGGAAGGAATTCATTCAATAGAACTTAAAGGAAGGACTATTGTTCTCATGTTTGAAGATAAGGATGATGCAACAAGATATTGTGGCCTATTAGAAGCTCAAGATTTTCCTTTGCCCACAGTTGAAATGATCAACATAGAGGAAATAAAAGACTTCTGCATTAAATTAGATTATGAATGTAAATTAGTAGAAAAAGATTTTGTACCTAAAACCGCAGAAGATAGGTTATTAATTTCACCACCACAGAAAAACTTAGAAGTTGAAAATTGGGAAGAAGACAAAATTAGTAATAAAGATAACATAGATATAAATACCATTAAGGAAAACCTTGAAAAGTTACTTTAGCTATTAAACTATCAAATAATTATTTAATAAATAAAACATGACAAAAGCATTATTTGAGACAGAAGTTGGAAGCATTAATATTGAATTTTTCTCTGACGACGCACCGAATACAGTTAAAAATTTTACGAAGTTGATTAGTGATGGTTTTTATGATGGTCTAGCATTTCATAGAGTTATTCCTGGATTTATGGCTCAGGGTGGATGCCCAAATACTCGTGATGGGGCATCTGGTATGCCTGGAACGGGTGGGCCTGGATATAATATTAAATGTGAAATTAATTCCAAAAAACATCTAAAAGGTTCACTTTCTATGGCTCATGCAGGAAAGGATACAGGTGGTAGTCAGTTTTTTATAGTCTATGAGCCACAGCCTCATCTCGATGGAGTTCATACTGTTTTTGGGAAGACAGATGATATGGATGTAGTGCTAAAGCTTACTAATGGTTCAAAAATTCTAAAAGCTACATTAAAATAGTAATTTAACCTTCAAAAACAATACTAAATGTCTCTTTATCTAGGTTAAATTTTCTTGTAGATGAATATAAGATTTCGTTATTAATAGTAAATTTAGTATTGATTAATTTGATGCTACTTTTTGGGTGTAATGCTTGTTCAATGTTTCTAGAAACAATAATTCCTATTTTTGTACTATTTTCATAATTGGATAAAAACTGAATAAACAATTCTATATTTTTTATTTCTTCATCAGTAATGTTGGAATTGGTTCTATTTTGATCATGTAAAATTCGCCAAACTAATTTAGGTCGATTCCAAAAGGCTAATAATCTTGGAGTACTCTCTAGTTTAATATTAATGTTCTTATCACTACAGAACTTAATAACGTTATTTTTTATGGGAACTAGATCAATAGATTTATATTTTCCGTCAAGAAAAATTGATATAAATGGATCGATATTCCTGGAATTGGGATTATCTTCATCAAACATATGACCTAGCTTCGTTTTTTTTACACTCAAATATTCTGCATTATTATCGTTTGGACAAATTACTAATGGAACTCTCTCAATTACCTCTATTCCATAACCACCTAATCCAGCAATCTTTCTAGGATTGTTCGTGAGTAATTTTAGCTTTTTTATTCCTAGATCAGTTAATATCTGTGCTCCAACTCCATAATTTCTGAGATCAGCTGGAAAACCTAATTTTTCATTAGCTTCTACAGTGTCTAATCCACCATCCTGTAAGCTGTAAGCTTTTAATTTATTTATAAGACCAATACCTCTGCCTTCTTGTCTCAAATAGACAACAACTCCCTCTTCCTCTTTTTCTATCCTTGATAAAGCAGCTTCTAACTGTGGTCTACAATCACAACGTAATGATCCAAAAGCATCGCCAGTTAAGCACTCCGAATGCATTCTTACTAGTACAGGTTCACTTAATTTTGATGATTTTTGTTTAACTAATGCAACGTGCTCTGAACCGTCTAGTTCATTGACATATCCATAAGCTTTGAAATTACCAAAAATACTTGGAAGAACAGCGTCGGATTTTCTAAATACAAATCTCTCAGTTTGGAATCGATAACTTATTAAATCAGCTATGGATATTAATTTCATGCCCCACTGTTTTGCATACTCTTTAAGTTGTGGAAGTCTCGACATGGAACCGTCTGGATTTTGTATTTCACAAATCACTCCAGCGGGATAAAGACCTGACATCGCCGCAATATCTACTGCCGCTTCGGTATGACCTGCACGCTTTAATACTCCACCTTTTTTAGCTCTTAATGGAAAAATATGTCCTGGTCTTCTTAAATCATCAGGTTTTGTATTTGGGTTTATTGCAACTTGAATTGTCTTTGCCCTGTCTTCAGCAGAAATACCAGTAGTAACATTATTTTCAGGTCCAGCATCAATTGATATCGTAAAAGCTGTTTGATTTTCATCGGTATTTCTATCTACCATTAATGGTAAATCTAAAGAGTCAAGCTTTTCACCTTGCATAGCTAGGCATATAAGACCACGTCCTTCAGTAGCCATAAAGTTAATTTGCTGTGGAGTTGCAAACTGCGCGGCACATATTAAATCTCCTTCATTTTCTCTTCTTTCATCATCTACAACAATTATACATTCACCATTTCTTATTGCTGCCAACGCATCACTAATAGGATCAAATTCAATTTTAAAAGATTCATTTATATCCAAAATTGTTCCATTATTTGATTTGGGACTTGTTTCTTTCATTATTCCTATCAATATAGAAAAATAGTGTTTTAGTTACCTTTAATTCAACACTTTATAATCCTATCTCAAAGTCTGCCAATTCAAAGAAATGAATGTTGCAATAGTAGGTGCTACTGGTTACGGCGGTATTCAAGCAGTAAATCTTTTAAAGAAAAATAAAAAATACAATATTACATTTTTAGGAGGTAATAAAACATCTGGATCAAAGTGGAATGATAATTTCCCTTTTATTAATCTAGATAATGATCCTTATATAGAACATATTTCAGTAGATAATATTTCAAAAAATGCAGATGTTGCACTGCTTTGCCTACCAAATGGCCTATCTTCAACATTGACAAGAAAATTATTAGATAGAGGAGTTAAAGTTATTGATTTATCAGCTGATTACAGATATAAGTCCTTAGATGAATGGAGAAAGGTATATTCTAAAGAAGCTGCTATTTATAAAAGGAATGACGATGATTTATGCAAAGAAGCAGTTTATGGTCTTCCTGAAATAAATAAAGAAGCCATTTCAAAAGGTAGATTAATTGCATGTCCAGGATGTTATCCAACATCTGCTCTTATTCCATTAGTTCCTTATCTATCGCAAGGAATTATTGAAAATGAAGGAATAGTTATTGATTCTAAAAGCGGAACCTCAGGAGGAGGTCGAGAACCAAACCAAAAGCTACTCTTATCAGAATGTGGTGAAGGCTTATCAGCATATGGATTGATAAATCATAGACATACCTCAGAGATCGAGCAAGTAGCATCTATAATTTCTGGAAATAAAATTGAACTGCTTTTTACACCTCATTTGGTTCCAATTTCAAGGGGTATGCATTCGACTATATATGGGAGATTAAAAGATCCAGGATTAACCTCTGATGATTGCAGAATTCTTTTGGATAATTATTACAGAAATTTCAAAAATATTAAAGTACTACCCGTAGATACATACCCTTCAACAAAATGGGTTAAAAATACAAACCAAATTTTCCTTTCTGTTAAAGTTGATATTCGAAATGGAAGGATTATTATTTTATCTGCAATTGATAATTTGTTAAAAGGTCAGACTGGGCAAGCAATTCAAAATTTAAATATTATGAGTGGATTTTCAATGGATGAAGGTCTCGATTTAACTAATAATTTTCCATAAAATTACTTCTTATCAAAAACCCAGCAATAGAGATTGATTGAGGTAAAATTTTATGCTCAAGCATTTGAATTCTTTTGGTAAGTGATTCAATATCATCATCATTTCTAATTGACAATGCAGCTTGCATTATCAATAATCCACTATCTACCTCCTCTTCAACAAAATGTACTGAACAACCAGTTATTTTTGAACCATTTAATATAGAGTCCTTTATCGCAGAACCACCTTTATATGCTGGAAGTAATGAAGGGTGAATATTTATTATCTTATTCTTAAATTTATTAATAAAAAATGGAGTAACAATTTTCATCCAGCCTGCCATAACCACAAGTTCAACATCGTAATGAATTAACGTATTTACAATTTCTAATTCAAATGCCTCCTTTTGCAGAAAGTCTTTGCCTCTTATAATTTTGTGAGGTATTTTTTTACTTTCAGCTCTCGTTATACATCCTGCATCATCTTTATTAGTTATTAGAACTTTAATATCTATATCTAATTCTCCTTTTTCTGAGAGATCAATTAATTCCTGAAAGTTTGTTCCTTTCCCAGAAGCAAGTACACCTATTTTTAATTTAGGGGAAAATCTTCTAAATTCAGATATCTCAGGCGAAATTATGTAATTAAATGAACTATCCAAAGTTTTTTATTTTATCCAATGATAAATTCATATGAAATAAAAAAAACCCTCAATTTTAATTGTTTAAATTCAAAAACATATTTATTTGAAGATAAAAATTTAAACAAATTTAAATGATTCAAATCTATGTAGTATTCGTATAGATATAATTGAATAAATAAAAGTAACAAATATATAAAATGAATGGAGATTTAAATTCTTGGGATAAATTTTGCAATTATCTTTGGTTTGATAAAAAATTAAATATTTGGTTAGACATAAGCAAAATTAATTTCACAAGTAAAGAGATAAAAAATTTAGAAGATAAATTTAAAGATGTTTTTTCATCAATAAAAGAATTAGAAAATGGTGCAATCTCAAATATTGATGAAAATAGACAAGTTGGACATTATTGGCTTAGAAATCCATCAATTTCACCCTCTTCAAAAATAGGAGAAGAAATTAGAGCAGATATTAATTCAATCTCTGAATTTGGAAAACAAATTTTAAATGGGGATATTAAGAATAAGAATAATCAGCAGTATACTGATGTTCTATGGATAGGAATTGGTGGAAGTGGATTAGGACCATTACTTATTACAGAGTCACTGCAGAAGTGTTCTAAAGGCTTAAATTTTTCCTATATCGATAATGTTGATCCTTTTTTAATTAGCGAAAAGTTAGAAGAGTTATCTAAAAAATTATCAACAACATTATTTGTAGTAGTAAGCAAATCAGGTGGTACGCCTGAACCTAGAATTGCTATGGAAATTATTAAAAGTCACTGTGAAAACAATTCTTTTGAATGGAATTCTAATGCTATAGCTATAACTATGAAAGGTAGTAAGTTATTTAAAAAAGCTACTTCTGAAAATTGGTTAAAAATATTTAATTTGCAAGATTGGGTTGGTGGAAGAACTAGTATTACAAGCTCTGTGGGATTACTTCCATTAGCTCTTATTAATGAAAATATCTCTGAATTTATCAGAGGTGCATCATTAATGGATGAAGCCACACGTATAAGTGATTTTAAAAATAATCCAGCAGCACTATTATCATCCGCATGGTATTTAACTGGGGATGGTATTGGAAAGAGAGATATGGTCGTATTACCCTATAGAGATAGGTTACAGGTTTTTAGTAAATATCTTCAGCAATTAGTAATGGAATCATTAGGAAAGAAATTTAATAGGAATGGTCAAGTAGTTAATCAAGGTATTTCCGTTTTTGGTAATAAAGGATCTACAGATCAGCATGCTTATGTTCAGCAACTGAGAGATGGTATTGATAATTTCTTTTGTATTTTTATTGAATTATTAGATACTCCATCTACTAATATATTTGATGAAAAAGAGAATCCTAAAGAATATCTTTCTGGTTTTTTACAAGGAACGAGATCAGCACTCTCTAGTGAAAACAGACAAAGTATCACTATTACGTTAGAAAAGTTAAATTGTTTTTCACTAGGTGCCTTAATCGCTTTATTTGAGAGGGCTGTATCCTTCTATGCTGAATTGGTAAATATAAATGCATATGATCAACCTGGAGTTGAAGCTGGAAAGAAAGCAGCTGCAAATATTATTGAGTATCAACAAAAAGTAAGTAATTTATTAGATGAAGGTGGAGAATATTCTATAAATGACATAACATCATTATTTGATAATTCAGTTAGTGAACCTATATTCTTTATACTCCGTGAAATGTGTTTCGGTAATGATAATTATTTAGTTAAGGGCGATTGGTCAAATCCAAATTCATTAGTTATTCAAAAAATAAATTCTTAAACAACAATATTCATTATTTTTCCTTTAACAATAATTATTTTTCTTATTTCCTTATCTTGAGTCCATTGTAATATTTTAGGTCTTTTAAGAGTCAATTCTTTAATTTGATCTTCACTCATATCATTATTAATATTTACTTTGTCTCTAACTTTTCCATTCACTTGTATTACTAGTTCATATGAATCTTCCTTTAGTGCCTCGGCATTAAAGGAAGGCCAATGTTCTAAATGTACAGAATTTTTAATTCCTATAAGATGCCATATTTCTTCTGCAATATGAGGTGCAAATGGAGCCAACAAAATACAAAATGTTTTTAAAGCATCAATTTTTAAATTATTGTTTACATCATTAATCGAATTTGATAATGAATTATAAAACTTCATTAGTTCTGAAATCGCAGTATTAAATTGGTTATTTAAGATGTCATTTGAAATTTCTTTTATAGCAATATTCATTGACTTTATTAAACTTTTTTCTTTATCTGGATAGGAATTAGATTTACTATTTATATCTTTTGCACAATTTATATAAAGCTTCCAAATCCTACTTAAAAATCTAAATTGTCCTTCAACATCTGTATCTCCCCATTCCAAATCTTTTTCTGGTGGTGCTTTAAATAATATAAACATTCTTGCTGTATCTGCTCCATATTTTTTAATTACTGATTCAGGGTCTATTCCATTATATTTAGACTTAGACATCTTCTCAAAAAGAACTTCGAGTTTAGAATTGTCAATTGGATCTGTAGGATTTGCTAAGTCAGTAATATCTGAAGGAGAAACATATTTACCCGTTTTATTGTTTTTATAGGCTGCGGCCTGAACCATTCCTTGCGTTAATAGTTTTTTGAAAGGTTCATCAATATCAAATAGTTCATTATCTCGCAAAGCTTTAGTGAAAAATCTTGCATATAACAAATGCAATATTGCATGCTCTACTCCTCCAACATATTGATCTACAGGTAACCACTTATTAATTTCATTCTTTTCAAATGGCTTAGTTGAACATTTTGAAGATGGGTACCTTAAAAAATACCAAGATGAACACATGAATGTGTCCATAGTATCAGTTTCTTTTCTTGCCGCTATTCCACATTTTGGACATGTTGTATTTATCCAATTATTATTATCACCTAAAGAATTAATTTTGTTAGCCGAGATATCTATATCTTTTGGTAATGAAACAGGCAAATTCGATTGGTTTAAAGGAACAGCTCCACATTTTTTGCAATTAACGATGGGTATCGGACATCCCCAATATCTTTGTCTAGATATTAACCAATCTCTTAAACGATATTGAATTTTATTTTCGGCCCATCCATTATTTACTCCCTCCTCTGCAATTTTTAATTTAGCAATAGTATTTGCAATACCATTGTATTGATTTGAATTAATAAGATATCCATTTTCTACATAAGCATTATCAAGCTCATTACTTTGTTCACTTTTATCCTTTACTATTACCTGTTTAATATCTATATTGTTTTTCTTAGCAAACTCAAAATCCCTTAAATCATGAGCAGGTACACCCATAACAGCGCCTGTACCATATTCATCGAGGACATAACTTGCCACCCAAATAGGTATAGGTTCAGAATTAACTGGATTTATTGCTATTAAGCTAGTTTTTATTCCAATTTTTTCAAGTTCATTATTTTTATTATTTTTCAAATATTGTTTGAGATTATCTATATCATGTATGGTTTCTTGATCAGTAATTTTTTTAATTAATGAATGATTTACAGAAATTGCTAAATAAGTAACTCCAAATAAAGTATCTGGCCTTGTTGTAAATACGGTTATTTTCTTTTCTGGATTGGTATTGATATTGAAATTAATATTTGCACCAATTGACTTTCCAATCCAATTATCTTGCATTATTTTTACTCTTTCTGGCCAGTTATCTAATTTTTCTAAATCCTTCAATAACTCATCCGCATAATTAGTAATTCTTAAAAACCATTGCTTTAATAATTTTTTTTCAACTACTGCCCCAGATCTCCAAGATTTACCCTCTGAGTCAACTTGTTCATTCGCTAGGACTGTATTATCTATAGGATCCCAATTAACTTCTGATTCCTTTTGATATACAAGACCTGACTTGTATAACTCTAAAAATAGATATTGTGTCCAAATATAATAATTTTCATCACATGTTGCAAATTCCCTATCCCAATCAACTGATAGTCCCAAAAGCTTTAATTGTGACTTCATATGAGAAATATTTTTTTTAGTCCAGACACTTGGACTAATTCCTCTTTCAATCGCAGCATTTTCAGCAGGCAAACCAAAAGCGTCCCAACCCATTGGATGTAAGACAGATTTACCCTTAAATCTTTGGAATCGAGCTATTAAGTCTGTAATAACATAATTCCTAACATGTCCCATATGAAGATTACCTGAAGGGTAGGGAAACATTGATAAGGCATAAAACTTATCGCTATTCTCAGTTAATTCATCGGTTTTGTATAAATTGTTTTCTGTCCATATATACTGCCATTTTTTTTCTATTTCAGATGGATTATATAAATTGGTATCAGCCTTATATTGTTTATCTGAAGAAATCACTTAATTTTTATTTATTAAATTTTTATTTTAATATCCATTGTATAAAATAGAAATAGATTGTTAAAAGGAATAATTTATAATTAAAATTTAAGATATATGAATTACAAATGAAAAATATAAGTTTTGAAAAATATCAAGGTAACGGAAATGATTTCGTAATAATAGATTCTAGAGGAAATGAATTATATAAAAATTACAAGACAAATAAAATATTTGATATAAAAAAAATTTGCAACAGGCAATTTGGTGTTGGAGCGGATGGTGTGATTTTTATAGAAGAACCTAATGAAGATAATTATGCAAAAATGATAATTTTTAATTCTGATGGTTCTGAAGCACAAATGTGTGGAAACGGAATTAGGTGTTTAGTTGAGTATCTCCACGTAAATGATTCAATGAATAATAAAAATATAGAATATAAAATTGAGACTAAAGCAGGTTTAAAAATTGCAAAATATATAAATGATGAAATTACAGTAAAAATGGGAGTTCCAATTTTAGAATGTCAAAATATTCCAACAACAATTGAAAAAAAAATAAATTCAATTCCTTCACACGAATTTATTGAGAAAGATTTTAATAATATGGGTTATTCCGTAGGAATGGGAAATCCTCATTTAATATTCTTTTTAGAAGACATAGAGTCAATTGTTCTTTCCAGACTTGGTCCTATATTTGAAAAAAATGAATTATTTCCTGAAAAAACTAATGTTCATTTTTGTCAAATTTTAAATAGAGATAGTATCAAAGTAAAAGTATGGGAAAGAGGTGCAGGACCAACCTTAGCTTGTGGAACAGGTGCCTGTGCTATCCATGTGGCAGCTTATAAATTAGGCCTTTGTAATTCACAAACCATAGTAACCTTACCAGGAGGTAATCTTAAAATTGATTGGTCAAAAGACGATTGTGAAGTAATGATGACCGGTAATGCTAAAAAGGTTTTCTCAGGATCAATGAGAGTAAATTAATGGAAAATAATTTTATCTATTTAGATAATGCATCCACAACTCCATTATCTGAGAATGTTTTAAATATAATTAATTCAACTTATAGGAATTATTGGCATAACCCTTCATCTACATATGAGCTAGGGATAAAATGCTCTACATATCTTGAAAAAATAAGATCTAAAATTGCTTATATATTTGAAGCAGATCCAGAGGATATAATTTTTACATCTGGTTCTTCGGAATCGACAAATATTGTATTTAATAATATTTATGAGAAATTTAAAAATGGTAGGGTTGTTATTTCAAATGTTGAACATCAAGCAACAACTATTTGTGCTAATAAACTAAGAAAACAAAATTGGGATATTTACCAATGGAAAGTAAAAAATGATGGAATTTTAAATATTTCTAATATCGAAAAATTTTTAAATAATGATACTAAGCTTGTATCAATTATTTGGGGACAAAGTGAAATTGGTACAATACAACCTGTCCAATTTATTGGTTCCAAATGTGAAGAATTAAATATATTGTTTCATTTAGATGGAACTCAAATATTAAGTAATGGAATATTCAGTTGGAAAGATCTTAAATGTGATTTTTTAAGTTTATCCGCTCATAAATTTGGAGGTCCAAAAGGGATCGGTATTCTTTTAACAAAAAAAAAGTCTAGACAAATTTTAAAAAATAATGACATATCACTTACTCAGGAATTTTCAATTAGACAAGGTACACAAGCTTTGCCATTAATCGCTGGAATGTATGAATCACTAAAGAATATTGAAGGAAAAATAAAACTATATGATTACTTAACTGAATTTCCTTCTAATAACATTAATAAACTTAAAAATTATTTTTTTCAAAAAATTAAAGATAATAATCATATAAAGATTACGGGTAGTATCAACCATAGACTCCCAAGTCATATTTCTTTTCTACTATTAAATAAACTATTTGAGCCTATAAGGGCCTATAAGATTGTTAACTTCATGTCAGAAAATAAAATAGCCATTAGTAGTGGAAGTGCTTGTTCAAGCTCATCTGGGAAACCTAGCTCAACACTTAAAAATATTGGTTTAAAAAATGATGAACTATATTCAAATATTCGTGTTACTTTAGGTTCAATAAACAATAAGTCAGAAATAGATAAATTTTTAGAACTTATTCAAATATGTATTGACAAATTTTAATGGAAACCAATTACAGACTACCTAAAGATTTAAATGAATCTCTTAAGAATATGGAGGATGCGATTATTCCAAGTTTATTAGATTCAAATAAAAGATTTACCATAGAATTTAATTTTGAAGGATTGAAGTTTAACAGAATTGGAATAACTATCTACAAGATATTGTCTAAAAATAATAATGTATTCATTACATTTGCTGATCAAGGTGCTGTTGCTTTGGCTCAAAGAGACTATCCAGATATCAAAGATAAAATCTTTACTTTTAAATCATTTAATGAATCAAATAATATAAATAATATTGATAGTGCAATGATATCGATACTACCTCAGCCATATGATTTCGATTCATTTGAACCAATGTCTGATAATTATCAAGGTACGCATTATTCATTAAATCCAAAATTTGAAGATGCCAATATTGGTATAGGAAGTGTTATTAGAGAGCGACGTAAAAACTTTGTCAAAACATGGAAAAATATTTATTTTCTGCAGCCTTTAAATAAAGCTGCTCTTATGCATATTTATCCAAATAACTGGTTGCTTTTCAAAGAAGAAAATAAAAGATATTTTTTTAAAAAAGAATTTGAAATTAAACCCGATAATGAATCTATTTTTGTAAATTTATAGATTGAATGTGATAAAAAAAATATATTCATTTTTCTTTATTGTTCTAATATTAGTAACATCTCCTTTCTTAATAAAATATTTACTAGCAAATCAGAAAATTACTATTTTAAATAGTATTTATTTTAATTTCCCGGGAATAATTACTAAAAACAAAATATGTCCTACTTATGATGCTTTATTGAATCAAACGCTTGATGATTCTTTTAGTGTATCCATTATTAATAATAAAGGGGAAATAATAAGTTCCTACAATGAGGATGTTCCAAGGTTGCCAGCATCTAACCAAAAATTATTCTCATCAGCTTATGTTTTAAGTAAATATAAATTAAATAATAATTTAAAAACTTCCTTATTTAAAAATAAAAACGATTATTATTTACTCGGTCAAGGTGATCCAGATCTTAATTATGAAGATATAATCGAACTAATCTCAAATGTTAAAGAAAATAAAATTATTAACTTTAATATTGTAGAAATTGATTCAAAATTATATTGGCCTAATGGTTGGACAAATACTGATAAACTTTACGAATATGGATCTCCAATTACTTCCCTTGCAATAGAAAGTAATCACAATAAATATGATGATATTTATGCATTAAAAAATTTTATTAAAAATTATTTAAAAAATAAATTTCCAAATTCAAAAATATATATAGATTTTTTTGATTCAGAAAAAACTTTTTATTTAAAAAATATTAAAGAGATAAATAAAGTATATTCAACTCCAATTCTTTCATTATTAACTCTAACAAATTCTGAAAGCCATAATTTTACGGCTGAATCTCTTTTTAAAAATGCCTCAAATACCTGGAATGATAATAACTATATAAAATTGAAAAGATGGCTTAAAAATATTGGCCTGCCAGCAACTAATGCATACTTTGCAGATGCTAGTGGATTGTCTAGAAAAAATAAAATTACAACAAAGTTAGTTGTATTGTTTTTAGATAAAATGAGATATTTTAATAATTTTAAAGCTTATCAATCTACACTTTCAATTACGGGAGTGAGAGGAACATTAGCTAAAAGATTTGTAAATAGTGAATTGTCTGGAAAGTTTTTTGGCAAAACTGGGACTCTTTCAAATGTCTTTGCATTATCTGGCTTTTTATATAAAAATGAAAAGCCAATAATTATAAGCATTATCCAAAATTCTAATAAAATTGATAAAGAAAAAGCTTTTAAACTAATACGTGATCTTTATTACTTGAAATCTTGTTAACAAAAATATTATTTAAAATATTCTTTTAAATCCCTCTCAACAGAGGGGTGTACCATGTGATTAATTTCACCACCAAATTTTGCAACTTCTTTTACTAAAGAACTACTAAGAAAACTATAATTTGTATTTGTCGATAAAAATATAGTTTCAATATCATTATTAAGAGATTTATTTGTATGAGCAATCTGAAGTTCATACTCAAAATCACTCATTGCTCTTAAGCCTCTAAGAATAAGATTAGCTTTTAGATCATTTGCACAATCAACAGTAAGACCTGAATAAGAAATAACTTCAATATTAGGTAAATGAGAAAGAGAATTTTTTATTTGTATTATTCTTCTTTCAAGATTAAATGTTGGTGTTTTGGAAGTATTTTCTAAAACAGCAACTACTAGATTGCCAAATATTTTTTCAGCCCTTTCTATTAAATCAATATGCCCATTTGTTAAAGGATCAAATGTACCTGGATAAAGAATTTTCATGAATTTATTATGATCGAATAAGAAATTTAGTTAAAATAAGATTATTAGATAAATCAATTATGACATTAAATCTAGAAGCAAAAAAAATCTTATTAAGAAAAATACCTCACGGATTATTTATTTGTGGCGTTAGAGACGAGGATAAAAATGAAGTGAATGGATTTACTGCAAGTTGGGTTACTCAAGGTTCCTTCACCCCACCATTAGTTGTAATGGCTGTTAGAGCAGAGGGTTCTAGTCATGAAATAATAAAGTCAACCAATAAGTTCTCATTAAATGTGCTCAAAAGTGATCAAAAGGATCTAGCAGCTGTTTTTTTTAAACCTCAAAAAGCATTAGGAGGTAGATTTGAATCTGTTGAATTTAATTTAGGTGAGCTTGGATTGCCTATTTTAGTTGATAGTGTTGGTGGAGTTGAATGTAATGTTGTTGGAAGTGTTATGCATGGAGACCATACCGTTTTTGTAGGAGAGGTTCAATCTGCTTATCTGAATAATGATGTTGACTCACTAAATTTATCTTCAACTGGCTGGAATTATGGAGGTTAATCATTATAAATGAGTAATTCCTCTATTGAAAAAATAGATAACAAATATAATTTTAAAATTGAATATAAATTAATTAACAATAAAGAGTTATTAAAATCAAGACTATCCGAAATTCCAAAGTCTTCTGGTTGTTATCTCTTTAAAGATATAGATAATAATTTACTTTATATTGGCAAATCAAAAAAATTACGCAGTAGAGTAAGTAGTTATTTCAATAATTTTTCAGATTTAACTCCAAGATTAAGTTTGATGGTTCGTCAAATAACTGAAATCGAAATTATAGTTACAGATAGCGAATATGAAGCACTAAATTTAGAGTCAAATTTAATAAAAACAAACAAACCTTATTTTAATATTCTTTTAAAGGATGATAAGAAATATCCATATCTTTGCATAACTTGGAGTGAGAAATATCCTCGAATATTTATTACTAGAAAGAGAAGAAATAGAAATAATTTAGATAGGTATTATGGACCTTACGTTGATGTAGGTCTTTTAAGAAATACTTTATTTTTAATTAAGAAAATATTTCCTCTAAGACATAGTAAATTATCAAAGTCGTTTTATAGAGAAATTACTGGTGTTGATCTCGAAAAAATTTCATCAGAAGAATATAAAAAAATTGTAAAACAAGCTTCAATGGTATTTCAAGGAAGAAATGATGATCTAATTAGAATTTTAGAGAATAAAATGTCTTACTTCTCTAATGACTTACAGTACGAAAAAGCGGCAAAAATAAGAGATCAAATTAGTGGTCTTAAATTATTAACAGAATCACAAAAAATATCAGTACCAGACTCTTCTATAAATAGAGATATCTTTGGAATTGTATCGGAGAAAAATATTGCAAGTATTCAAATATTTCAAATGAGATCTGGAAAATTAATAGGAAGAATTGGATATAGTCAAAAATTAGAAGGTATTAACGAAAGTGAGATTCTGCAAAGAGTTTTTGAGGAACACTATATAAATGTTGATGGCATTGAAATACCATCTGAAATTTTAGTTCAATATGAATTTACAAACAAGCTAACTCTGGAAGAATGGCTTTCTCAACTAAAACAAAAAAAAGTAAAAATTTTAAATCCAAAAAGAAGTAATAAATTAAAAATTATAGAAATGGTTCAAAAAAATGCCAAGTTAGAATTAAATAGAATATTAAATGGAATTCAAGATAATGAATCTGCTATTGAAGACTTATCTCAAATACTCGAACTAAATACTCATCCAAAAAGAATAGAGGGATATGATATTAGTCATATTCAAGGTTCCGATCCAGTAGCTTCTCAGGTTGTTTTTATTGATGGAATACCATCAAAACAAAATTATAGAAAATATAAAATCAAAGATAATAATGTTTATATTGGTCATAGTGATGATTATGCATCCATATATGAGGTTATTTATAGAAGATTTAAAAAATGGTCAAGATATAAGAACGATGGAGGAGATCTTAGTTATCTAATGAATTCACAAAATAATATTATTAGTAATGAACTTTTTTCAGATTGGCCCGATTTAGTAATGATAGATGGTGGGAAAGGACAACTAAGTTCTGCAATCAAAGCATTGGAAGATCTTAATCTAGAGAAAGATGTAGTTTTATGTTCATTAGCAAAAAAGAAAGAAGAAATATATGTTCCAGGATTAGCAAAACCTCTTAATACAGATATGAATCAAAAAGGAGTAATGCTACTTAGAAGATTAAGAGATGAGGCTCATAGATTTGCACTTTCCTTTCATCGAAACAAAAGATCTAAAAGAATGAATAGATCACAATTAACACAAATACCTGGATTAGGTTCTTCAAGAATAAAGGATTTATTGGAGCATTTTAATTCTGTAGATGCTATAAGGATTGCTAGTACGGATGATCTTATGAAAGTAAAAGGTCTTGGAGCTAATACTGCCAATGAAATTTATAATTTTTTTAATAATGATTAATAAAAAATTTATATTAAATATTCATAGAAGTTGATATTATAGATTTTATCGATAATTCGAATTAAAATAAGTTTTAAATAATTCTCTTTTATAGTGTTCTGGAGAAAATCAAAACTTCTTATTTTATATTCCACTGTCGATGGTCACACTAAAGATATTTGCAATTACATTTATAAAAAATTAAAAGGAAGAAAAAATGTAAGTATTATTTCGGTTGAAGATTCAGCTAATTACGATTTAAGCGACTTTGAGGAAATCGTTATTGGAGCAAGCGTAAGGTATGGATACCATAGAAAAAATGTTTACAAATTTATTCAGCAAAATATTGAAAAATTAGACAAGGTAAAAACTGCTTTCTTTTCATTAAACTTAACAGCAAGAAAACCTGAAAAATCAACTCCTGAAACAAATCCATATGTTATAAAATTCTTAAAAAAAGTCAAATGGGACCCCACGATAAAAGAGGTTTTTGCTGGTAGATTAGATTATCCAAGCTTAGATACACTAAATAAATTAGCAATTCTATTTATTATGTTTATAACTAATGGTCCGAAAGATACTTCAAAAACATATGAACTAACAGATTGGAAAAAAGTTGATAATTTAATAAAGTCAATATCAAAATTCTAGACTTTTTTTTAATGGATAAAGAAGAGTTAATAGATTTAACCTCTAAAATCGATAAATATAGTTGTCCTCATAATATAAATTTTCACTGTCATACAAATTTTAGTGATGGAAGTATGTGTCCTGAAGATTTATTAGATCAAGCTTTTCGTAATAAACTTCAATTCTTATCAATTACAGATCATCATTCAATATTGGCTCATAAATATATATCTGATAACGGTTTATTAAAAAAATATCCAAAAAATTCTTTCACTTTAATTCCTGGTATTGAAATTAATTGTTTACTTAAGGGATGTTTAGTTCATGTTTTAGGCCTAGGAATTGATATAAATAGTGAGTCTCTTTCTCCTTATATTTTAGGTGAATCACCAATAGGCAACGACTTACAAATAAATTCTGTGACCAGAGCAATTGAAATTGCGGGTGGTTTATCATTTCTAGCTCATCCAGCAAGATATAGAATCCCATTCGACATCTTAATTCCTGAAGCCCATAAAAATAGAGTTAATGGGATTGAAGTTTGGTATGACTATAACCTTAATCAAATATGGCAAGCTAGTAATTTTGTTTGTGAGAAAATCAATCAATTAACTGAAAGATATTCAATGCTAAAAACATGCGGAACAGATAGTCATGGACTTTCACTATTAGGAAGATAATTCAGAATTCGTTTTTTTCAATTATTGAATCAGTATTAATAATTATGTTCTTTAAATTTTCAATGACTTCAGAAGAACAATTATTCCACATTTTTCTATTGACAATTTCAAGAAATCTTTGTGCAATATCTCTTAAAGCCCATGGATTATTTTCTAGAAAGAAATTACTAAGATCGCGATCACATAACCATGATTTATAAACTTCCTCATAACACCAATCTGATACTACTTCAGTAGAAGCATCAAAAGCATATAAGTAATCTAGTGTCGCTGAAAATTCAAACGCCCCTTTATAACCATTTTCCTTCATTCCATTTATCCATTTAGGGTTAAGTATTCTTGATATAACAACATTATTAATTTCATCTTGTAATTTTGAAATTTTAGATAATCCAAATTTAGATAAATCACCATGATACATTTCAGGTAATTTACCGCTCAATTTTTTTACTGCTGAAGATAAACCACCCTGAAACTGATAATAGTCATCAGAATCTAAAATATCATGTTCCTTATTATCTTGGTTATGAACAACTAACTGAACATTTTTAAGAGCATTTTCTAATGATTTTTTATCTTCAATAGGTTCAAGATTATCACTATAAATCCACTTACTCCAATTAAGAAAAGATTCTCCAAAATCATCTATATTTTCCCAATTAGAATTTGAAATTAGTTCTTGTAGACCAGCTCCATATGAACCTGGCGCAGAGCCAAATATACGATTAATTGGATCACCATCCTTTAATGCGCCAGCAAGAGGGTTTAATTTAGCATTCTCATTAAGATTAGAAATTAGATTTATTGCTTTAGAAGTTAATTTGACTAACTGAGGAAATGCATCTCTAAACATTCCAGAAATCCTTAATGTAACATCTACTCTGGGCCTATCCAGAACAGATAAAGGAATAATTTCTAAGTCAACTACTCTTCTTGAGGGTCCATCCCAAATAGGTTGTACACCTAATAAATATAATATTTGACAAATGTCTTCTCCACCATTTCTCATTGTGGATGTTGCCCATACAGATATTGCTATATTTTTTAAATTTTCTCCATTTTCTTGTTTGTATAAATCAATTATTTGAGATGCAGATTTACAACCAACACTCCATGCTGATTCAGTTGGCAAACCTCGGGAATCAACTGAAAAGAAATTTTTACCAGTTGGTAAAGCTTCAGTTTTACCTCTAGTAGGGGCTCCAGATGGACCACTTTTTACATATTTGCCATTTAATGAATTGATAAATGATGATTTTTCATTATATGAAGAATTAATGATTGGGTTTAGGATCTCATTTTTTAATAATAAAAAGTAATTATTATGTTTTTTATCATTAAAGAAATAGTCTATTATTTTTTGATTTTTATATTTGTCTAAATATTTTATATTGATATTCTTTTTGTAAAAAAACAAATATAGTATGTATTTTGCTTGTTGTTCTAAAAACTCAATAGCCATTCTAAAGTTTGAAATTTTTTTGTTTGAAAACCTCAATAATATTTTTTTGTCCTTTTCAGATAACTTTTGATCATATTTATTTGTCCAAGGATTTAAATCTAGTTTTAAATGTTTCGCTATATATTGAACAACACCAATTCGTTTGGCATTTGGTACTCTAGCAATACATAAGAATAAATTTATTTCATTAATTGCATTCTGCCTATTGCCAAATACATGCAAACCTGTTCTAATTTGAGATTCTTTAATTTTGCAAAGAAAGGAATCAATTTCTTCTATTTGATTATTTTTATTCTTTAATCTAATTTCACTAAAATCTTTTTTAATTAATTTAAAAATGGATTTTTCTATTATTTCAATACGATTAGAATTTAATAATTTTGCTTCAAAATATTCGTCTAAATAATTTTCTAATATTGAATATTTTCCATATAATTCTGACCTATCCAAAGGAGGTGTTAAATGGTCAATAATTGTGGCAGCAGTTCTTCTTTTAGCTTGGGATCCTTCTCCAGGATCATTTACGATAAAGGGATATATGTTAGGTATCGATGGACAAATAATATTTGGAAAACATTTATTGCTGAGGCCTATAGATTTGCCAGGTAACCATTCAACAGTCCCATGTTTTCCAATATGGCATATAGCATTTGCATTAAAAACTTTTTCAATCCAAAAATATTGTGCTAAATATCTATGGGGAGGTGGAAGATCAGGAGAATGAATATCTCTATCAGTGTAAGCGTCATAACCTCGTTGAGGTTGAATCAATAATGTTATTTTTCCAAATTTAAGACCATTTATTGAGAAGCCTTCATTATCTAGATCGATCGCGTCAGATGGATTACCCCAACGATTAACAATAATATTTTTTGGATCAAGTTCTAAAAAATTCCAATATTTTAAATATTCACTAAGTGGTAAGTAATCTAATGGTTTATTATTTTGAGACTCAATATCATTAGTTCTAGTTTTTATAAGCATTGACATTAATTCTGAAGAATCTTGAGGATAATTACAAGATCCAAGGTCATAACCTTCTTCTTTTAACCAATTAAGAATATTTATTATTGAAGATGGTGTATTTAGACCAACGCCATTACCGATTCTTCCGTTCTTTACTGGATAATTACTTATTACTAAACAAATTCTTTTATCAAAATTATTAAGTTTTTGAAGTTTCACATAATTTGTTGCAAATTTTGAAATCCATTCAATCCCTACTTGATAAGCTTTGTAACTGGTTATTTCACTATAGAGTGTATTTTTTTTTGATATTATTTCTTTAAAAGCAGAAGGACAGGTAGTAATTCTCCCATCAAATTCGGGAATAATTATTTGCATTAATAAATCAGATGAATTCATTCCAATAGATGAATTTAACCAATTTTTTTTTGATATATTAGAAGAAAGAATCTGTAAAATTGGGATTTTAAGAGAAGTAAAAATATTTGTAGAATTTTCAATTAAATCATTATTTTTGATTTGAGATGAAGAAAATGAAGTTGTGGTGATTATTATTTTAATATCTTCTTTTTTAAATATTTCTATTAATTTCTTTTGAATAAGATGATCTTTTAGAGTTGAAATGAAAAATGTTTTAGGGGATAGTCCGCATTTTCTTAACTGCAAATTAAGTTTTTCGTTTACTTCAATTTCATTAGCCAAAAAAAGGGATTTATAGGATATTATTCCTATCTTTTCTCCTTTTTCAATTTTCCAATCATACAAATAAGGATCTGCATAAAAAGAAATTTTCAAAAACTCATCAGGAATTAATGTTTCATCTATTTCTAGATAATTTAAACAATTAAGAAATTTTCTATAATTATCCAGTCCTCCAGATCTTAGTAATTTAGAAATATTTAATGCTACATCTTTATTTATACTACTTATTTCACATAAGGAAACTTCCTGATCAACGGTACCTGATAGGATTACTAACTTTCTTTTTTTATCAACTGTTTGCCAATTTAAAAGTTGTTCAATTCCATAGTTCCATGTACCTTTATCTCCGAATAATCTTAGTACGACAACTTTTGCATAATTAATTGTTTTTAATAGATAATTATCTACTTGAGCTGAGGAATTTAAATTAGAAATTTCTAAAGCTCTAATATTATTTTTTAATGAAGCAAATTCTTTTTCTAACAATAAGTTCGATAAGAGATTTAAATCAGCTTTGACACTTGTTATAAAAATAAAATCTGCCACTGGTTGCTCTATTAAATCATCCTTATTCTTTTCATTTCCTGCTATATTCAATATCCTGTGCATTTTTATATATAAATAGGGTTTAGAATACGTAAGTAGGATAAAACAAGTTTACCTTAATTAAATAAATTGAATATGCATGAATTTCTTCCATACGCCTGGTTCGAAGGTAAATGTATTCCATTTAAAGAAGCAAAAATATCAATAGCTACTCATGCACTTCATTATGGTACTGCTGCATTTGGAGGAATGCGAGCAATACCAAACCCTACAAATAATGAAGAATTCCTTTTATTTAGAACTGATAAGCACATAAAAAGATTATCTCAAAGTGCAAAATTACTCTTAACTGATTTTTCTGAAGAATATATTTTTAAAGCCTTAGAGGAAGTTATAAAAAAAAATAAGCCAGAAAATCCTATCTATATAAGACCATTCGTATATACAAGTGATTTAGGTATAGCTCCAAGGTTACACAATATTGAAACAGATTTCTTTATATATTGTATTGAACTAGGAGATTATCTATCTCCAGATGGTGTTTCTTGTAGGATGAGTAGTTGGACTAGACAAGAAGATAGATCTCTTCCATTGAGAGGAAAAATAAGTGGAGCTTATATTACTAGTTCATTAGCCAAAACAGAAGCTAGTTTATCGGGTTTTGATGAAGCCTTGCTATTAAATTCAAGTGGTAAGGTAAGCGAAGCCAGTGGTATGAATTTATTTATTGTAAGAAATGGAGACTTAATCACTCCTGGTGTGGATCAAGATATACTTGAGGGTATTACTAGGGCTAGTGTAATTGAATTAGCAAAATCTTTTGGAATAAATGTAATTGAAAGACCTGTTGATAAAACAGAATTATTAATAGCAGATGAAGTTTTTCTGACTGGTACAGCAGCAAAAATTACACCAGTTAAAAAAATTGAATCAAGTGAATTAAATAGTGAAAGACCAATAATGAATAAATTAAAAAGTAAGCTTATAGAAATAACAGAAGGTCGTTCTCAAGACTATGATAATTGGGTAACAAGAATTTCTTTAAAATAAATTAGTTTTTACCTAAAAATGGAATCTTTCAGAACCTATCTAAATAGAGATGAAAAGCCATTAATAATATTTGATGGGGGTACTGGAACATCTTTTCAGAACTTAAATCTTACTGCAGACGACTTTGGAGGCAAGGAATTAGAGGGTTGTAATGAAAACCTTGTTTTATCCTCACCAAAGCTAGTTGAAAAAGTTCATAATTCATTCTTAGAAGCAGGTTGTCACGTTATAGAAACTAATACTTTTGGAGCCTCATCAATAGTTCTTGATGAATATGATATTGCGGATAAGGCTTATGAGATAAATAAAAATGCTGCATTAATAGCAAAAAAGGCTGCTGTCAAATATGCATCAGTTGATAAGCCAAGGTTTATTGCTGGCTCAATTGGACCAACTACTAAATTACCCACATTAGGACATATAGATTTTGATGAATTAAAGAAATCATATAAAGAACAAATATATGGTCTTACAGATGGAGGAGTTGATCTTCTTTTAATTGAAACATGTCAAGATGTATTACAAATTAAATCTGCCTTATTAGCGTCTAAAGAAGTACTTGATAGTAAAAATATAGATATACCTATAATGGTATCGATAACAATGGAAACAACAGGGACTATGCTTGTTGGATCTGACATCGCCTCTGCGTTAACAATATTAGAGCCATTTAATATAGATATCCTTGGACTTAATTGTGCAACTGGTCCAGAACAGATGAAAGAACATATTAAATATTTGTCTGAGAATTCTCCTTTCGCTATAAGCTGTATTCCCAATGCAGGACTTCCTGAAAATATTGGTGGTGTAGCCCACTACAGATTAAAGCCAATAGAATTAAAGATGCAGTTAATGAATTTTATATATGACTTTAATGTTCAATTAATAGGTGGATGTTGTGGGACAACACCTGAACATATTAAATATCTTTCTTCAATAATCGATGAAATTATTTATGAAGAAAGGTCTACCAAAAATGGTAATAACAATTTAAGTGGTTATATTCCTTCTGCATCATCAATATATAATTCTGTACCTTACAAACAAGACAATTCTATCTTGATAGTAGGAGAAAGATTAAATGCAAGTGGATCTAAAAAGGTAAGGGAGTTATTGAATAACGACGATTGGGATGGACTAGTTTCGATTGCGAAGCAACAACAAAAAGAAAATGCACACGTTCTTGATGTGAATGTTGATTACGTGGGGAGAGACGGAGTGAAAGATATGAAAGAAATAACTTCAAGACTAGTTACCAATATAAATTTGCCATTAATGATTGACTCTACAGATGCTGACAAAATGGAAAGTGGATTAAAGTCAGCTGGTGGGAAATGTATTATAAACTCAACCAATTACGAAGACGGCAATGAAAGGTTTGATCAAGTTCTAAATTTAGCCTTAAGGTATGGTTCAGGTCTTGTTGTAGGAACTATTGATGAAGATGGAATGGCAAGGAATGCAGATAAAAAATATAACATTGTAAAAAGAGCAATTAATAGAACCAGAGAATGTGGCTTGTCAGATTATGAGCTATTTTTTGATCCATTAGCTCTGCCAATATCTACTGGGATAGAAGAAGATAGATTAAACGCTAAAGAAACAATTACTGCTATATCAAAAATTCGTGAAAATTTCCCAGGTATTCATATTATACTGGGGATTTCAAACATTAGTTTTGGTCTTTCACCATTATCAAGAATTAATCTAAATTCAATATTTTTAGATGAATGCATTAAAGCAGGATTGGATTCTGCAATCATCGCACCAAATAAAATTTTGCCATTATCAAAAATTTCTGAAGAAACAAAAAAGCTTTGCTTAGATTTGATATATGACAACAGAAAATTTGAAGATGATATTTGTATTTATGATCCATTAGTACAATTAACAAAAGCTTTTCAAGATTTATCTATTCAAGATTTCAAAAGAGCATCTTCAGAAAATAAAAACTTAACTCTGGAAGAAAGTCTAAAAAATCATATTATCGATGGAGAAAAAATAGGTTTAGAGGATCAATTAAATGAAGCGTTAAAAAAATATAAACCTCTTGATATAATTAATACCTTTTTACTAGATGGGATGAAAGTTGTAGGAGATTTATTTGGCTCAGGTCAAATGCAACTACCATTTGTACTCCAGTCCGCTGAAACAATGAAATTTGCCGTTTCAATTTTAGAACCATATATGGAAACTGTAGATAAAAACATATCAAATGGAAAACTCTTAATTGCAACTGTTAAAGGCGATGTTCATGATATTGGAAAAAATTTAGTTGACATAATACTTACAAATAATGGTTTTGACGTTATAAATCTTGGAATAAAGCAAGATGTTTCAGCGATTATAGATGCACAAAAAAAACACAATGCAGATTGCATCGCTATGAGCGGATTACTTGTTAAATCAACCGCTTTTATGAAAGATAATCTAGAGGCTTTTAACGATGAAAATATCAGTGTACCAGTAATATTAGGAGGCGCAGCCTTAACCCCAAAATTTGTAAATGAGGACTGCAGCAAAATATATAAAGGGAAAATATTGTACGGAAAAGATGCGTTCACTGATCTTAAATTCATGAATGAATATATGGATAATAAAAAAAAGGGTAATTGGTCAAATACAGAGGGTTTCATTAACAATGAGGGTATAAATATCAATTTAGCCTCATCAAAATCCAACTCTCAAGCTGTTAAAAAATCAATATCCATATCTACCGAGACTTCCAAATTAAATATAAAAGACAATTTTATAAGATCTAAATTTATAAATGAAGAAGAACCAATTCAAGCCCCTTTCTTGGGAACGAAAGTCCTGAACGACGTTGATATAGATTTAAATAAATTAATTTTTTATCTAGATACAAAAGCTCTATTTAGCGGACAGTGGCAAATAAAAAAAGGAAAAAACCAAAGCGTAGATGAATACAATAACTATTTGGATTCATATGCTAAACCATTGTTAGATAGATGGTTAGAGACAATTATAGAAAAAAAACTTATTTCACCCAAAGCAGTTTATGGATATTTCAGATGCGGGAGAAAAGATAATAGTATTTTCTTATTTGATGATAAATCATTAAGTAAAATTTCCCAATTTAATTTCCCAAGACAAAAATCTGGGAATAATTTATGCATAGCTGATTTTTATTGTGATTTGAAAAAAGATAAACCGATAGATATATTTCCTATGCAGGCAGTAACAATGGGCGAAATTGCAAGTGAATATTCTCAAAAATTATTTAAAGAAGATAAATATAGCGATTATTTATTATTCCATGGACTTACAGTGCAATTAGCAGAAGCTCTAGCTGAGTATGTCCATTCATTAATTCGTATTGAATGTGGTTTTAGTATTGAAGAACCAGATAAAAATAGAGAAATACTAGCTCAAAAATATAGAGGAGCAAGATATTCTTTTGGTTATCCTGCATGTCCAAAAGTATCTGATTCAAACATACAATTATCATTGTTAGATGCAAAAAGAATAAACTTGACCATGGACGAATCTGAACAACTTCATCCAGAACAAAGTACTACAGCTATCATTTCACTACACTCAAAAGCTAAATATTTCAGTGCTTAAACTAAATCTCTAGTTGTTTTCTAAATATTCAATAATTTCTTCCTGTAGTTCTTCCATCGTTTCGTTATCACCCAGATCAAGTCCCTCACCCGCCGCGTCCTGAGTTAACTCAAGATAATATGAAGCACCATCACTAGATAAAAATTCTAATGCGGAAGTTTCATCACTATCTTTAAAAGCTTCATAAAGAGCTTTAAATGCTATGTTTTCAGTAAAGTCCCAATCCATAATGAAAAAAACCTTATTAGAATTATTACCTCCTTACCCCCCATACTCGTCAACCTTTTTTAAAGAAATGTTGGTGTTTTATTATTATTAAAAAATCCATGACCATAATTAATCAAGAACAGTTAAATGTCCTAGGAGAAAAAATTGAGATTTGTAGTTGCGCACCTATGACAGGGTGGTTCAGAGATGGATTTTGCAACTATGACAAAAATGATGGAGGGAATCATTCCATATGTTGTGTAATGGATGATAATTTCCTGAAATATAGTAAATCACAAGGTAATGATTTAATAACTCCAATGCCTATGTATTCCTTCCCAGGACTAAAGAATGGTGATCATTGGTGTATTTGTCTTGATAGGTGGAAGCAAGCATTATTAGACGGTCTTGCACCAAAAGTCATATTAGAATCAACGAATATTGTAGTCTTAGAATCAGTTCCTCTGGAAAAATTGAAAGAATATCAATTTAATAAAAAGTAATTACAAATTTATTTTTCTTTTTAAAATGATTATGATAAATTTTTTTAAATGAGTTTAGAGATATATTGGAAAAAAGCACTAGAGAAAACTCGATCATCAATTGATGATGATTCATTATATCCTCTCAAAACTGATATTATTACAAGAGATTTATATGAAAAAGACGACTTCATAATTAGGAAACTCGATACTTCAAAATTTAATAAAAAAAAGATTTATGGTCCTAAGCAAAATCCATTTTGTCCTTGGGAAAAGATTCTAGAAATTGATAAAATTGGTGATAATCATCAACTAATATTAAATAAGTACCCTGTACAAAAAGGTCATATTTTACTGATTACAAATGAATGGAAACCTCAAAATGGATGGTTAGATGCTAAAGATTGGAGAGCGATCCAAAAAGTTAATAAAGATACTAGTGGATTATGGTTTTTCAATAGTTCTCCAACTGCGGGTGCAAGTCAACCTCACAGGCATTTTCAACTTCTGCGTAGATCTAAAGGTGAGATATCATGCCCTAGAGAAAAGTGGTTTTTAGAATTGAACTCATATCAAGATCTAAATAGTAAGCTTAAAAAAAATATTATTGTATCCAAATTTAATTTTTTAGAAAATTCATCATCTCTTTTTGAATTTTATTTAGAATTAAGTAAGAAATTAGGACTAGGGGACCCTATTAGTAATAAGAAACCGATATATCCTTACAATATATTAATAACTAATAAATGGATCGCTATTATCAAAAGAAAACATGATCATATTCATGGGTTCAGTATTAATGGTTTAGGTTTTGCAGGATATCTATTAGTAACTGAAAAATCAAATATTAATTATTTAAAGAAATTTGGTCCAGAAACACTTTTAGAAAGTTTTGTTTGAATACTAGTTAGTTACTTCAACTTCTTTATCCCTGCTTATTTGGTTTTCTAGAACTTCTATAGATGCTGTTACAGAGGCGATTTTACGTTCAAGTGAATCCTTAATATAATTAAGCATTTCTAATTTCTTATGTTGATAAAAACTCTTTTTTTCTTTAGATGACTTGAAATAACAATTAAACATTTTTATTTTTATTATAAAAAGATAATTAATTGTCTTGTGACATGAAGAATAAATTGATTTTAATTTAAAAACATTATTCTGTATGGACTTTCAATTTTTTTTGAATAAAATTAAATAAATTCATTACTATTCAAGAAAATATTATTGAATATTCCTGAAAATTCAAATACAAAAAGAATTTCAATTGATTTACCTGAGGAACTAATTTCCAGGTTTGATCAATTACGAAAAGAGTGGGGATTTAGAGCAAGAGGACCTGTAATAGAAAAGATACTTAAAGAACTTCTTCAAGACGATGATTTACTACCTAAGAATCAACAGCAAGAAATAGACTTTAACGAGAAGAAGAATAATGAAAATTTAAATATTGATGAAGATACTGCATTGGTATTAATTAAATCAAACGAAAAAAAAGAAGAAAATGAGATATCTTCGAATAAAAGATTTTCAAATAACAATCAATATAAAGAAAAAGCTAACTCAAACATAAGCCTTCCCAATTTTGTTGAAAAAAAAGTAAAGAATTTAAGAAGGAGTATTAATAGTGAAAAATTAAAGGAGAATATCAATGATATTCAAATTAATACAATTAAAGAAACTGAATTAATAAAATGTCGAATTGAGTTAATTAGTCATTGGAAAACCTTATATGGATCAGTTCCTAATGATCATGTAGTAGAAGCTTCGATGGATTGGTTTGGAAGGGATATATGGCCAAATCTTGATGGAACTGAAAATCTACCATTTACATGGAGTGCTGCCAATAAATTAATGTCTGAAATATGCCCATTTTGGATAAAGAAAAATCCATCCCTTGAAATTGTTTTATTAATGATTGGCGTTTTAGAAGACCCTTTTGCTACATCAGATCTTATTAATAGGATCCCAACACTTATGAGAAGGTTTATAAGTAGATTTAAGCGAAATAACAGATCAAATTCATTTGAAACATTGGACTCAACAATGACAGTACATGGAGCACTTAAATTATTGAATTTATCAACATCCGCAGGATCAGCTCATACATTACGAAAAATTAGGGAGGCCTATAAATCAATAGCTTTAGAGACGCATCCAGATGCTGGAGGATCAACAGATCAAATGAGGAAATTAAATGAAGCGTATCAATTGCTAAAAAATCTATACAGAAATTAGTATACTCATTCTTAAACAAGACTTATCATGAGTCCAATAGATGGCCTTATATAAGATAGCTGCGAATTACAAAATAACTGAAATTCATTAATTATTTATTGTCCAAATTTAGAGAAAAATCATTATTTATAAACGTAAATTAAAATAGAATTGACTTTTAAAAAAAATAAAATCTAGTTGTATAATATTTCTTATATGAGACTTATATTTAGTCTATTATATGGTCTTACAATAGATACATAAGATAAATCTATTTCTAAATTTGAATAAATCATTCACATACCCAACTGCTTAATGCCGTGAAAAATGTAAAATTGACTTTTGAAAAAAATAAAAATCTAGTTGTATAATAATTCTAATATGAGACTTATAATTAGTCTATTAAGTAGTCTCATAACAGATTTATAAGACAATGCTGATTGTAAATTTGAATAAATTATGCACATACTCAACCTGTTAATGCCCGGAAAAATTAAAAATTGACTAGTAGACCCATAAATTATGTCCTTTGATTGTCCAAGAAATAAATAATAGCTAAAAAGTACTGCTATAAATGACTTTTTCTTCTACCCGCACTGCCTTAAAGACAGTACTACTTAGATTGAAGCTTTTCAATGGCAGTTTGTTTATCAATACTAGGAATATCACTTAATCCATTAGCATCAAACCAAGGAGCACTAGCCCAATCAAAACCTTCCCCAAAAGTATTGTCTGGAGCAGTTATATACCAATGGCATGAGGCATCTGGTATATCAACAGCACATTTAGACCAATCATCTGACCACTGAGGGACTTGTACCCACAGTACTGAAGATAGAAGTAGAGATAGTAAATTGATCATGATAGTTATAATACAACATTAATTAGTTTTATAGGATTATTACTTATCTCATATAAGAATTGTATATAGACTAGTTTATAGTCTTATATGAGAATAGCAATACTATTAATTCCTCAATTTTGTATTAAAACATTTTTCTACATTCGAAACGATATTTGAATGTATTGATGAAATGTCCGAGTCCAGTAATGTTTTATCTTTATCTCTATAAGATAATCTAAATGTATAACTTATATGATCATCTCCAAATTTAGTATCTTCAAAAACATCAAGTAAATTTACCTCCTCTAAGAGATTTTTTCCTGTTTTTCTTATCTGTGATATTATTTCGCTTATTAAGAAATTCTTACTGAAAACAAAATTTATATCCCTTTCCATTTTCGGAACAATTGGGTATTGCTTATATATTGGAATCCATTTATTTTTTCTTGTACTAGCTCCCAATAGGTTAGAGACATTAATGTTAAATAAATAAACTTTTTTTAATGACTTCTTTTCTAATATTAGTTTTGGATGTATTTCACCAAAATAACCTGCATCTTTTCCTTCAATAACTAATTTCGCTGTTCTTCCTGGATGAAGAAAATCAATTGAATCAGTAGGTTTATCCTCAATTTTTATGTTTAAAGATGATAAAGCCTCCTTTAACTTTCCTCTGGCCTGGTAATAATTAAGATCGTTATCCTTACCCGAATTTATCCATTTTCCAAATTTTTTATTCCCATAAATAGCACCATTTAGAACTTCTTCTTGAATGAACTCAGTTTTCTTTTGAAAAACATTTCCAATTTCAAATATATAACAACTTGCTTGTCCAGCTTTTATATTTCGGTTCACTATCTCCAAATGTTCTTTCCAGATATTATCTCTAAGGCAA
Organism: uncultured Prochlorococcus sp.; assembly: GCA_902535175.1. GTDB lineage: Bacteria > Cyanobacteriota > Cyanobacteriia > PCC-6307 > Cyanobiaceae > Prochlorococcus_A. The sequence continues at coordinate 20,947 of CACASR010000007.1, read as the reverse complement.
CTTGTTTCTAATAACAAAGGATTAGAAATCTTTATAAGTTTTTCATTTTCTTCAGGAACAAGAGAGTAGCTTAGTACCTCGTTAAAACCATTTTCTATAAAACCATTTTTTACTTTTCTCAATGCCAACTGTTCTGATGACAATTTTCCAGGCTTGATTGGATTAGGAAGTTTTAAGTCGAATCTGTCATACCCTATTAATCTCGCTATTTCTTCAATTAAATCTATTTCTCTTATTAAATCATGTGATCTATTAGGAATTACTGCTACATCCCAGCCATATTCTTTATTCTTTAAAGTACAACCTATTAGTGTTAATTTATCAACTATTTCATTATCAGATAAATTTCTTTTTTCAGATTGACCTTTAATTATTAATGGACCAAGAATTTTATGTATTCGATTTCTCCGTAGTTTAATAAATATATCCTCATTACTTATTAAATTGGAAGTATTGATGATTGGTAAATTAATAGAAAAATATTCTTCTAAAAGATTAATTGCCCTTGTTACTGCACTTATTGTATTTTTTGATGAAATCCCTTTTTCATACCTGCTACTAGATTCTGTTCTTATGCCAACCGCCTTTGAAGATTTTCTTATAGTAACTGGATTAAAAACAGCGCCTTCAAGATAAATAGATGAGGTAGTATCAGTTACAGAAGTCTCTAAACCGCCTATCACCCCAGCAATAGCTACCGGTTTATTACAACAAGTAATGACTGTGATATTGTCATTTAAGTCATATTCCTTACCATCTAAGCAAATAAGGCTTTCGTTATGCTTTCCTTTTCTTACAGAGAAATCTTCTGGAGAAACTTCCTTACCAATTAAGTTTGACAGTTTATCTTTATCAAACGCATGCAAAGGTTGACCTTGTTCTAAAAGGATATAATTTGTCAAATCAACTAAAAGATTAATGGATTTTATTCCTGATTTTTCTATACGGTCTTTAAGCCAATTTGGCGATAATTTCCCACCATTTACTCCATCAATGCAGCTTATTGTATAAATGCAATTAGATTCAATTGCTTCTGGACAAAGTTTAATTCCTTTAAGTAAATGAATATTGTATTTATGGTTTAATTCTGGAAAATTTAAGGTGGATTCTAAAAGGGCAGAAATTTCACGGGCTATACCTATAACAGACATTCCGTCAGGTCTATTAGCTGTAATCGCTAAATCATATATAAAATCATTTAATTGAAGCAAATCAGACCCTGGGGTGCCCAATTCATGTTTTAATGCTAAATCTTCATCAATGATCTCTATACCTTCGCTAGAGTCTTCTAAACCAAGTTCTTGCAGTGAACATATCATTCCTTCACTCATAACACCTCTAATTTCGCTTCTTTTAATAGTTAAATCAACTGCATTTAATTTCGCGCCGACAGTAGCAACATAAACATAAATATTTGGTTTAATATTGCGCGCACCACAGATAATTTGTAAATTCCTTGAATTACCAATATCGACTTGGCAAATTGAAAGTTTGTCAGATCCTTCGTGTTTTAAAACAGATAATACCTTACCTAAAACAACACCATTTACATTTTCTGAACAATCTTCTAATGATTCAACCTCAAATCCACCAATAGACAATTTCTCAGAGAGATCTTCAGGAGTAGAAGTAATTTCTACTAAATTTTTCAACCAATTTTGAGAAACTTTCATATATATTTTTTAACCAATGATGATAAAAGAAATGAGTATATCTTCAAAAAAGTTTGTTGAAGATGTACAATAGAAAATTATACAATAAAGTATTAATTAAAATGGCCAAAAAAGGGACAAGAGTTGTAGTGACCCTGGAATGTACTGAAGCTAGGACAAGCACAGATCCTAAGAGATCAAATGGTGTCTCAAGATATACTACTGAAAAGAATCGTAGAAATACAACTGAAAGATTAGAACTAAAAAAGTTTAATCCTCATTTAAACAGAATGACAATTCACAAAGAAATTAAGTAATCAAATCAAATTAAATCATGCCTAATTCAATTTTTAAAAAACAATTATCACCTATCAAACCTGGAGATCCTATTGACTATAAAGATGTAGAACTACTAAAAAAATTCATAACTGAGAGGGGCAAAATCCTACCAAGAAGGATGACAGGTTTAACCTCTAAGCAACAAAGAGATCTTACATTAGCTGTAAAGAGAGCCAGAATTGTAGCTCTTTTACCCTTCGTAAATCCTGAAGGATAATTTCATATTGAATATAGTTGACACTATAATTAATATCTCAAATATTTGAAAGATTTAACTAATTTAAAAACATATATTATTGACTCAGATGATCCACATGAGGTTGATGACGCTATTTCAATAGAAATAAAAGAAGGAAATAAAAAAAATTTATGGATACATATTAGTAATCCATGCAAACTCATTTTGCATGACTCTAATGTTGATTTAAATGCAAGAAAGAAAAATAGCAGTTTGTATTTAATTGATCAATATGTCCCAATGCTACCTAAAGATATTCTTGAAAAAGCAAATCTAGCTCAAAATAAAGTTTCAGAAACTATTAGTGCAGCAATAGAATTCAATGACGATGGATCAATAAATAAATATGAAATAACTGAAGCAATAATAAAACCAAAATATCAATTAACATATGAAGACGCAAATGAAATATTAGAAATAGAACCTAAAGAAGAAATAGAATTAATTGAGATTAAAAATTTATTAGAAAAAAGTATTACATTCAGAAAAAAACAAGGAGCAATTATTTTTGAAAGTCCTAATAGTAAAATTAAATTATATGAGGATAAGATTATACTAACTAAACTAGAGAAAACAATATCACAAATTATAGTTGCAGAATCAATGATATTAATGGGTTATGTAACAAGTTTATTTATGAATAAATATAATTTAGCGGCTGCATTTAGGATTCAGAAATTAAACTGCAATCCATCTGAAATACTTAATAGATACAACGATAGTGATATTAAATATATAATATTAAAACAATATATGGGAAGGAGTTACATAACTACTAAGCCAGGAATCCATGAATCACTAGGCCTTAAAATGTATGTACAATGTACATCACCATTGAGAAGATATCTTGATTTAATTATACAAAGGCAAGTCTATAATAAAATTAACAATTACGATGTTCTAAGTAAAGATTCAATATCTAAGATTATTGATTATTCAAAGATTAGACAATCAGAGAATAATAATATATTTAAAAATGATAAATTTAAATATTTAACATTATTTTTTAAAAATGAAAAAAAACCTTTTTATAAAATAATATTCGTTAAATGGATTAATAATAAAAAAAATATTGCTTTGGTTTATTTTCCAGATTATTCACTAGAAATACTTATTACTCTTTTTGTATCAATAGAAATATATAGTAATAAAATATATAAAGTTAAATATATTATAAATGATAGTAATCTTTTAGAGTTTATTTATTAATAAGATAATAAATATAATAGGTTGTTATTAGTTTAAAAAATATCTGTTAGTATTAATAAAAAAGCTTTATGACTTTTGTCATTACTACACCTTTATACTATGTTAATGATAAACCCCATTTAGGAAGTGTATATACAACAATAATTTGTGACTCAGTAGCTAGGTATAAAAGGCTTGCAGGTGAAGATGTTATTTTTATCACTGGTGTTGATGAACATGGTTTAAAAATACAAAGAACAGCTAATGAAAAGGGTATTGAACCTAAATCACATTGTGATGAAATCTCAGAAGTCTTTACTAATGATTGGAAAAATTGGAATATATCCTTTGATAAATTTATAAGAACAAGCTCAAAAAATCATGAATTGGTTGTTAATGAATTTTATGAAAGAGTAAAAGCATCAGATGATATCTATATGGGAGTGCAAAAAGGTTGGTATTGTGTCGGTTGTGAAGAATTTAAAGATAATCCAGAAAACTCATCAACATACAAGTGTCCTATACATCAAAAAAATCTAGAATGGAAAAATGAAGAGAATCTCTTTTTTAGGCTTTCTAAATATCAAAAAGAAATTGAGAAAATAATCCACGAACCATCTTTTATAGAGCCAATAGAAAGAAAGAATGAAATTATAAATTTTGTATCTAGAGGTTTAAAGGATTTTTCAATTTCAAGAACAAATGTCTCATGGGGAATTCCTGTCCCTGGTTACGATAACCATACCTTTTATGTATGGTTTGATGCTTTACTTGGATATGTAAGCGCCATTAGCTCAGATGCTACAGATCATTCATTGGAAAAATCAATTAATAGAGGATGGCCAGCTGATGTTCATTTTATTGGTAAAGACATTCTGAGATTCCATGCTGTATATTGGCCCGCAATGCTCATTTCTGCCAATATGAATGTTCCTAAAAAGGTTTTTGGGCATGGATTTCTTACAAGAGAGGGGCAAAAAATGGGTAAAAGCTTGGGAAATGTACTTGACCCTGATTTATTGCTTACAAAATATGGAAATGATCCTGTAAGGTGGTACCTCATTAAAGACATATCACTAGGAAATGATGGAGATTTTCAAGATAAAAGATTTGTTGACATTATCAATAATGACTTAGCTAATACAATTGGTAATTTATTAAATAGAACATCATCTATGTCTAGAAAATGGTTTGATAATAAAGTGCCAAATAATGAAAAATTTTTAAGTGAAAATAAATTAGAGAATTCTGCCAAAATTGCAGTCGAAAACTATATTTATAACTTTGATAACTATAAATTAGATCTAGCAGCTAATGAAGTTCTTAGCTTAGCAATTAATACAAATTTGTATTTGAATGATAATCAGCCATGGCTGTTAATAAAAGATAAAGAAAATCTACCTTTAGTTAAACATATTATTTATAACGTTCTAGAAAGTACCCGAATAATAGGATTGTTATTAATACCTTTATTGCCCGAATTATCTACAAAAATTAATGAGCAATTAGGTTCTATTTACAGAGAAGAAATTCCTTGGAAAAATCAATTAAGTTGGGGATTATTAGTAAGTAACTCAAGTCTTCCAAAACCCACTCCAATCATAACTAAACTGGAGTATGAGCAACATTAATAGATTAATAATTTTCCTTCCATTATTTATGCTTGGTTGCGCCCCAAATGTAATTGATAGAAATAAAGTAATACAAAAAATAGAAAGTTTAGATATGACTATTTTCTCTAAAAATGGAGATAAAATATACTCAATTACCAGTCCAAATTCAAGTTATGACAATATTGAATTAAAATTCGAATTAAAAAACCCTATTATTAATGTTCTCAATGGAGATGAAACTAAATATATTATTAGTTCAGAAGAATCTATATTATCAGACAACAATAAACTCCTGAAATTGAAAGGTAATGTTAAATTAAAAACTCTTAAAAAAGATGGGGATTTTTTATATGCTGATAATTTTATTTGGAATATAGAAAATACTAACTATCAATTAGAGGGTAATATAAGATTTGAAAATAAAAATATCATCTTAAGTTCAGGAAAAGCCTTATTGGGTTCAGATAACGTAATTGAATTTTTCAATCCAGTAAAATATATATTAAAAGATGAAAATAACGAAAATAAATATGAAATAAATTCAGAAAATGCTTACTATAATTTATCTACTGAATCAGTAAGCTTTAAAGCAAAAGATAAAAGAGTAAAATCAATAATTTATTTCTAAATTTTATTTTTTGTAAAAATATTATTAATTTTTTTGGACCAGTTATTAATCCATTTTTCATCAGACTTCGTAAAACACTTAGCACTCCAGCCCCCAATCAATATAAAAGCCTTATTATTTATAGGTACAACTAAGATAGATGGGATTTCGGCGCAAAAATTAAAAAATTCATCTCTTCCAGGATAAAATTTAGTATTTGCTAATGATATTAATTTCATATCTTTTATAGATCTTAGACAAGTTTCCCCAGGTTTAAAATCATTTCTTGAAGTGATTCCTCTCCTTAATATATTAACGCCATCATTGTGGATTAATATTGCTGCTGCTGCTGTAGAAGTTAATATTGCTTCAGAACCCCATGCAAGTTCATCAATAACTTCATCTGGCATGTTTCTATCGAAGAGAAACTTATTTTCTCCTTTTAAAGCAGCTTTTTCACCAGCTAATGGTTTGAATTGTTTAAATAAAAAACCTATCAAAATAATAATTAAAGAAGCTATTGCGGCCAACACTTGTGCTCTTTCAAGCTCAGGAGTGATTGTTTCTATTGAAATGAAATTTGCTATCTGAAAAATAAAGAGTATTGAACCGACTAATATTAATGATTTTCCATTGAATCCCATATCTTAAATATGTTATTTCTAATTAAATTATGCAATTATTATATTGTTTAGTACATTTAAAATTGCTCAAACATATCGTTTTTAATATATAATTAACCAAAACCTTTTAAAATGAACCTAAACATTTATAAATATTTATTTTCTATTATCTTTACAGGCTTAATTTTTATTATTATCCCCTCAAGTACATACGCTAATGAAATTAGTGGTATAAATAAATATTTTGGTGTTACTCAACAGAAGACTGTTATAAATTACGAAAAAAGTCAGCCTTCATCTATTGACAATCCTGTAGTGGATCCAAATTTTAACACTATGAGATCCAAAGATGCTGAGAGTTCAACTGCTACTTATATAGTTATAGGTTTATTAATTGCTGCCACAATTATTCCTTTAGCAACATGGTGGTATTTCTCTAAGTAATAGAGAATTTATGAATGACAAGGATTTAAGTATTAGTGAATATTCATCTCGTTTAGTTTTTATTACAGGGGGGACAAAGAGTGGCAAAAGTGAATTCGCTGAGCATCTTGCAAAGGACGTAAAAAAATTATCATATGTTGCCTTATCTGAAAACAATTTGGATGATAAAGAATGGCAAGAAAAAATTAATTTACATCGAAAAAGAAGGCCAAAAGATTGGAAATTAATAGAAACTACAGATCTATTAAATGCATTAAGGAAAGAAGAAGGTCCATTATTAATAGATTCGATTGGCGGATTCGTTATGAAAAGTATTGGCAAGGAACAAAATGAATGGTCAACAAAAATGAATTTACTTATAAGTCTCTTAATGAAAAGAAAAAGCATAACAATTATTGTTGGAGAACAAGTAGGATGGAGTCTCGTCTCTGAATATAAAATTGGCAATACTTATATTGAAAGAATTGGCGAACTTCAAAAGAGAATAACCAAAATATCAGAAGATAATTGGCTTGCAATAAACGGCAGAGCAATAAAAATAGATGAAATAAGTATTGAAATACCTACTTAAAATTGGAAGTCGCTCTTTTTGAACCTAGAATTCCACAAAATACTGGCAATATTGCCAGATCATGTGCTGCGTTTAATGTACCTTTAAATCTTATAGAGCCCTTGGGTTTTAAACTAGAAGATAAATATTTAAAAAGAGCAGGATTAGACTATTGGCCTCTAGTTACTGTTAAAAAGTACGAGAATTTTGAAAAATTTTCGACGGCAAAAGCAACAAAAAGAATAATTTCTTTTAGTAAAAAAAATGGATTATATTTGAAGGATTTCAAATTTAATCAAGATGATATTTTGCTATTTGGGAGGGAAGATTCAGGATTACCAGATTCCATTATTAATAAAAGCGACTTTTTAATATCAATATTTATGCCAAATTTACAGACTGGCAACCATGATCAAAAAGGGGTTAGAAGTCTAAACCTTTCTGTAGCATGCGGAATTGCTATATATGAGGCCCACAAACAAATAAATTTTCAAAATGGTAATTAAGTACAACCAATGCTTTACAATATTCCCATGTCTCGGTAGCTCAGCTGGTTAGAGCGGCGGATTCATAGCCCGCAGGTCGCGTGTTCAAGTCACGCTCGAGACATTTTCAAAACTTTTCAATTGAAGAACATAGGTGAAATTTTTATTTTATAAAACTATTAAAGACAATAATGTTTAATTCACTTAACACAGCCTTAGATCCAAAGAAATCTAAAGCAAAATATCCAGAAGCAAGGGTTATAGTTCTTGATGACAATTTTAATACTTTTCAGCATGTCGCAAATTGTCTTCTAACAATAATCCCAAGCATGAGTGAAAAAAGAGCATGGAATCTAACCATAAAAGTAGACAATACAGGATCGGCGGAGGTATGGAGAGGTAATCTTGAACAGGCAGAGCTATATCATGAGCAACTTTTCAGCAAAGGATTAACAATGGCTCCAATTGAGAAAACATAAAATAAGTAAGATTGACAGAAAATTTTTGGCTTATAAATTCCAATCGTTCAAGGGTTAAAAGGTTTTCAAAGAATAATCAAAATAAAGATAAATTTTTTGAATATATGTTTATTGACTCTGGAAAAATTCTTGGTGTTTTAGGAAAAGAACCACCTCTAATGACAACTAGAGAAGAACTTAAAGTTGATAAAGCCAGAGATGAATGGAAAAAGTTAATTGCTCAAGGTTGGAGGAGAACCAAACCAGTTTGGAAAGACTCTTAGTAACCAATATTGTTACTAGGATTAGTTATATATAATATGAGATTAAGGACGTAGTTAGCGGGTAAATTTAATGGCTTCAAAAGTAACAAAGCCATTCCTTGAGTCACATTAAATTCTTTATTTTTCATAAAAAAATAAAAGTCGCATATTAATTATAAAAAGACTGTCAAATAAAAACTATAAATGCTCAAAAAAGATATAAGCATTTATTGAATAAGGATTTTCAAGATTTCTCATATCTAAAAATTATTTTAAATAAATAAGATTTAGGGTTACTTATTATTTTTTTTATACAAAAAAATCCACGTAATAATCTCATAATCTCTAATAATATGTAATTATAAATCTTCAATGAAATATCTCATCTCAAGCAAAAGATCCATAGCTTTATTTGGTATTGGAATAGTTGCTATAAGTATTGGATTAATATCAAAAAAAGTAATTAATTATCCCGCTGGAGGTTGTATGAAAGGGACTCAAGAAATCACCTTTAATATCTAGCCATTAATCTTCTTACATATACCTTAATACTTAAATCCAGTTAACTTTGATAACTTTTTTGGTGGTAATATACTTAAAATTTTTTTCCATTTATTTCCCATGTGGGAAACCCTTTAATTTTTTTATCAATGCATAATTGAGTTTGACTATTTATGCCATCTCTTGAACATTCAACTACATTAAGTTCTCTATTAGCTTGCTTACCAAATAATTCACTTTGTTTAATGCAATTACGGCACCAATATGCTTAATATTTAACTACACCATTATCTTTAGGTATTTTGCTAAATCGATAGATTCCTTACTGCTTACTGAGGTGACTATAAATCCTTCTGATTATACAATTGGGAGCTATGAAAATCACTTGGTAAAGTAAGCAAAACTAATAATGGGATTAATAAGCGTTTCATTTATTTACTACTTTTCCTCCATATTTTCTAACTATCTTATCAAGCAAAATTCGTATATCTTTATTTTTAAGTTTCTCTATTTGCTGAATATTTTCAAGAAGATCACTTATTTTATCCTGTGTATCTTCATTTAATTCATTTACTGCCATTTAAATTTATAGTTTTTATAATCCAATTTTAAATCCAAAGTAAATTAACATACTTATTGTATTTATATTTTTTTATTGCTATTTTTTTAAAGCGGGCTAAGGTTCATATCTCCACGAGGATTTAGTCCGCTGAATTTTTAAAGATTCAATTTATTTTGGATCCCTCTTTAAGAAGTTGAATAGAAATATTCAAAAATATTTATCTTTGCTTAGCTTCTGAATTCCATTGAATAGCATTCTCATATAAACATTAATAGTGTGACACTATTTATTCAATAATATTATTATTTCGCTTCATAATTTTCTTAAAATACTTAAACTCAATAAATTCATGCATCATTTTGATATTATCCGATAATACTTTTTTATTAACTTCATAGTCTTCCACATTAAGTGGAGATTTATTGTTTTCAGAGAATATTTCTTGATCAAAAGAAAAATTAATTAAATCCAGTTTTAATATTTTATCTTGACTCAAAGATTCATTCAATACACCTCGAGACCTCAACGCTTCTTCGACCAATAAACCTGTAACCTTTGACTGACTAAATTCATTAGCTGTGCACAATTTTTCAATAATTTCATGAACTTCTTCACTTGGCAAAAAACCAATTCTTTTCCTCGGAGAGGGCATAATTAAAAAAAATTAGTGTCACACTTGCACATTATAAGTGTTGCACTATATTTAATTTAAGTCAACTAATTTTGCTATGCATATTTTAATATTTCCTGTCGGATTTATTCTTTGGTATCTAGCTTATGAAGCAAAACCTATCATTAATGATGAAGTTACACTTTATTGGGAAGAGAAAAATACAAGTAAAAGAAATAAACTTTTAAATATAATCAACAAAAGCTTTTAAAATTTACTGTCAATAGATTTTGACCATTCCTTGTGCTTATAATCTAAATTTGAGATTAGCTGTTTTTGATAAGTAAATTTGAGTTGATTTTCGTTAAGTGATTTTTTTGTGATAATCATCTCTTTAGAGAAAAAATCGGGAGTTTTGGAACTACTAAATTTTTTTTTGTCTTCCATATAAGTAAATCATCTATTTTTTTTATATGATTCAAAAGGTTTTATTCTTAATATTTTTATATTCTTTTTATATTTACTTAATATATATTTTTAGCACGTTTGTTAAAAATATTAGTTTATCAATTAAAAAAGGCTATATTTAAACAAAATATATGTTTTATTATGAATCTTAAGGAGAGAGGCATTACTGTTGGAGATTTATTAATCATACTAATTATAATAATCACTTCTACTATATTAATTAAATCATTTAGCAAGGATAAGAAAACAACACTTAATTATAGTAATCAAGTGCAATCTTCTTATAAGAATAATTATTATCAAAAATTTATTTAAACAGCTTATATAATTTATTTATAAAAATCTTAATTAATTCAATTAATTATTAATCTCTAATATAAATTTCAAGAATTCATAATTATCAAACAAAGGTTTATATATTTTATGTATTTTAAATATTTTGATGAAATGATTTAGAATTTTCCCATTTGCAATTATCCTCTAAATCATTGATATCATTAGATATGCTTACTAAATTAACCATTTGAAGAATTTGAGTTTTATTTAGCCTATTAATAGCAATAAGATTATTAAGCATTTCTAAAACAGATTTATCATTAATATTCATTGTTTGTATGAAAATCTTTTATTCTTCAATAAAATAATTTTATTTTAGGATTTTAAAAATTACTCTTAAAATTTCATAATATATTTAATACAAAATATTTATAGAATCATCAAAAATAGAACTCTTACTCATAAGTTAAAATCTTAAGCTCACTTTCTTATAAATTCGTTTATTGTAAAAAGAAAAAAAAATGAAAAAAAACTTTAATAAAGAATACATTAATAGAGATGAAGTTAATGAAATGATTGAATCAGCCTTAAGAAGACACAATAGAAGATCTACCATAATATCTAGTGTTCTTGGCTGGATCCTTATAGGAGGTTATTCGTTTGGCCTTTTTCAAGCAGTACAAAATGTCTAATTAATTTTTTTAAAGCATCACTTATTAGATGATAAATTTATATAAGCTTAAATATTTATTATGAGGGAATATATTGAGGCAAATCTTACGGTGATAAGAAGATATTTAAAAAAACGTAAAAAGTCTACATCAAAATTAAATAATGCATCGATAATGGAAGAATTCAAAGAATGGAGCAAAGACCCATTACCTGAAACAGAATCAATTTGGACATTACCTGATTTAACGAGAAATGAAAGATTAAAAAATTTTTGTCGCTCTATTAAAAAGGAAATAAGTTAAGTCTTTAACTACCTAGTTGTATATGATTTACCTTTAAGTAAAAATAACCCGCAAATCCAACTATATTCAAAATTACAACGAAAATCCAAGCTCCAATTGGTTGATTAGAATCAAATTTTTTTATTTTAACTTTTTCCTTTAGTCTTTCAATATATTTAGCCATAATTAAAAATATTAAAAGGAATATCTCTAATTATAGAGAGTTGAATTTACAGGAATCTTAAATAAAATAAAATTTCTTTTAATTTGAATTTTTATTGTCAAGTCTTTTAATGGGATATTTAATTAACTCCTTTTTGAGATTATTTAAAAGTTTATTGTGATTCAAAATTGTAAATTTCCTTGTAAAGGTATAATGCCATTTCATTGAATAAAAAAAAAACTTGCTAATTCATTATCAATAAAATTATAATACTTATTACGGTCATTCAGACCATACATAATTTAAATAAGGACAAAATTTTTCATGAGCTTAAGAGTTGGCCAAGAAGCACCAGACTTTAGTGCTACTGCAGTATATGATCAAGAGTTTAAGGAGATTACACTTTCAGGTCTAAGAGGTAAATGGGTTGTTTTATTCTTTTACCCGCTTGATTTTACATTTGTATGTCCAACTGAAATTACTGCATTTAGTGATAGATACAAAGATTTCTCAGCACTTAATACTGAAATACTTGGGGTATCAGTTGATAGCAAACACTGTCATTTAGCATGGATACAAACTCCAAGAAATGAAGGCGGAATAGGTGATATTAATTACCCGTTAGTTTCTGACTTAAAAAGGGAAATTTGCCAGGCGTACAATGTTCTTAATGATGATGGAGAGGCTGATAGAGGTTTATTTCTTATCAATCCCGAAGGAGTAGTTATGCATACGACTGTTAACAAGGCTCCTGTAGGTAGAAATGTTGATGAAACGCTAAGGATTCTTCAGGGTTATCAATACGTTGCGGCAAACCCCGATGAAGTATGTCCAGCAAACTGGACTCCCGGGGAGAAAACAATGTTAGAGGACCCCAAAGGTAGTAAGGAATATTTTTCTGCGCTATAGAAGAATTAAAAACATTTAAGTAAGTATTGAGTAGTAAATAATTATAAAAAAATAAAAAATAAATATATTTAAAAAGGGGATAAGATCCCCTTTTTGAGGTTTGGGCACGATCCAATCGCTCAAATTAGTTTTATATGATAAGAAGGACCACGTATAAAAAGAAATTTCTATGGCGATCAGGAAAAAAAGATTAATTAAATTTAAATTATTTGAACCAAAATATCTATAAATATAAAACTGATCATCAACACTAATATTATTAATTTGAAGATGCCAAAGATAGAGAGAAATCAAAATAAAATTTATCAATATTATTTTTTTTAACAGAAACCTAGATTTCTTAAAAATTAATAGGATAGAAATTAAAAATATGAAAGAACTTAACTGTTGAATATCAGGTTTTGGTACATTAATTTCTTCAAGAAATAAATTAAATATAAGATCAAAATTTATATATATATAATCAGCTATTAAGTAAGAGAGAAATATTAAATTTATTGCTACTAAGAATAATAATCTTTTTCCTTTAATTATTCTTATACTAGGAATTTCATCCCTAGTAAAATTATAGTATGTGTAGTTTTTTAAAGAGTTTATATACACCAAAGATGGACATATTGCACCGCTCAAATAGTAAAGGATTAAATAAAAGGAAATATCATTAATATTGAGTGAATACAAATTTAACCATTGTTTTTGTACAAATGGAAGAATAAGTAAAAATGAAGGTGTAACTAATAACTTTGTTGTGTTGTTTTTAATTATCAAGAAAATATTTTTTTTAATTTAAAGCAATTAAATCAAACTTTCAACAATTCAGAAGTTGTTAATTTAAAAAGTTTTTTATCTATAGTTTCTTGATTTAAAAGTATATCGACTAATTTATCTAGTAAGACTCTATTTTTTTTCAATATTTTTATTGAATTATTTAATGAAATTTTAGAAATATTTATGATTTCATTATCTATTCTAGAACTGGTATTTTCTGCTATGAGAGGCTTTCTTTTAAATAATCCATCTCCTAAATACATTTCATTATCAGAATCCATTGAAATTGGACCAATTATTGAAAATCCATATTTTGTAACCATTTCCCTTACGATATTTGTCGCATAAGAGATATCATTTATGGAGCATTGTGTAATTTCACCTTCACCAAAAACTATCGTTTCTGCTGCTCTTCCAGCTAGAGCAATTTCAATTTTTGAAAATAATAATTTTTTTGAAATCAATCCACTAGAAATTACATCTTCGTCAGGGCAAATTTTTGTATATCCTCCTATAGATCCAGATCTAGGTAAAATTGTAATTTTATCAACTGATTCAATGCCATTTCTCACAGCACATACAATTGCTCTACCTACTTCGTTATAAGCAATAATTTTTTTCATATTTGGAGAAGTTATTAATGAGCTTCTCAGGCCAATGGTAATTTTATCAAGAGCATTTTCTATATGAATATCACTGATTAATTTAGATTCATCTCTTGCACAGTGAATAGCACTTTCGTTCATCAAGTTTGCAAGATCTGCTCCCGAAAATCCAACCGTTCTAGAAGCCCAATATCCTAAGTCAACTTCGCTCGAAAGTGGTTTGGAAAGTGAGTGAACTGAAAGAATTTTTTTTCTTCCATCTAAATCTGGTAGCATTACTTCAATTTTCCTATCAAATCTACCTGGTCTTAATAATGCTGCATCCAAAATATCTGGTCTATTTGTTGCTGCTAAAACAATAATCCCGGAATTATCAGCAAAACCATCCAATTCAGTTAGAAGCTGATTGAGGGTTTGTTCTCTTTCATCATTTCCACCTCCGATCCCAGACCCTCTTTGCCTACCAATGGAATCAATTTCATCAATGAAAATTATACAAGGAGATTTTTCTTTAGCCTTAGAGAACAGATCACGAACTCGGCTTGCTCCAACACCAACAAAAAGTTCTACAAACTCTGATGCCGATATTGAGAGAAAAGGGACTCCTGATTCACCAGCAATTGCTTTAGCTAATAATGTTTTACCTGTACCTGGTGGGCCTATTAGAAGAACTCCCTTAGGAACTTTTGCTCCAAGATTTTCAAATTTCTTTGGTTCTTTCAAAAATGTTATTACCTCTTTTAATTCCTCAGCGGCTTCAGGGACACCAGCTACATCATCGAATCTCGTTTCTACATCATCAATAGTTACAAATTTAGCTTGATTTTTAGTAAAACCAAAAGCTCTGGAAGCCAATTTTGATGTACTCCTCAAGATTAAGACTATAGCTAATATGAAAATCAGGAAAAGACTTATTGAAGCAAATGAATTAGCAGCTGAGGCTTCTTTTCTACTATTGTTAACAGTTAGATCTACCTTATTTTCAGTAGCCTTTTCAAGGATTAATTGATCATTGTAAAGAATAGGTATTTTAAATTTATCGCCATTTTTATACAGAACATCAATTTCTCTCTGTCTTGGATAAAAAAATATTGATTCTATTTTCCCCGTCTCTATATCTTCTAGAAGATCCGAATAACTTGATTTAGAATCTGAATATGAGAATTTTGATCTAAACACTAATCTTTATAAGTGATTAATAAAGCATATATGCTTATTTAAAAAATTGACGTATATAAACAAAATATACTCAAAAGTTTTGGAGATAACCAGTTAAAGGTTATATTATTATATGGAAATAAAGAAACAGAATGGCTGTACCAAAGAAGAAAAAATCAAAGAGCAAAAGGAACCAAAGGCACGCTGTTTGGAAAGGAAAAGCAGCAATGGCAGCTCAAAAAGCTATATCTTTAGGTAAATCAGTTTTAACTGGAAAAGCTCAAGGATTTGTTTATCCTATTGAAGAAGAAGATGATGAAGAGTAGCTTTTAAGATCCTAATTTAAATGCTTCAAGTATAACTGCATAAATTGCACCAATTCTTAATTTATCAACTACGGTCCATAGATAATAAAATTTTGAACTTACGTCAGGTTTAATTCTTATAATGATTTCAATAAAAATAATAATTATTGGCACCATTATCAACTCATTTTTACCTTCAGATATAAATTTTGTAATAAAATTTGCGAACAAAAAATAACCTGTCAAAACTGAAATTAGACCAATAGATTTTGTTCTCCAAGTATCACTTAGAAAACCAAAAAATAAATTATTTAACTGGTAAGTAATTTTTGAAAAATTAGTTTTTTGCATTACTAAAAGACGCTAAATAATCACTTAGAAAGTTATAGTCAACATATGATTTTTTTAGTTTAGGGCCTTTAATTACATTTGCCACATTATTCTGATCACCAAGACTGTCTAAAATACAATCTAGTTTAATATTTTCCTCAAGAACAACTGGGATATTTGAAGGAACAAAAATTGTTGGCAAGTTAGCTGCCAAGGAAGATTTCAATCCTGGATTGGAGTCTTCAAAAACAATTGAGTTGTTTTTGTTTATACCACTTAATTGGATTGCCTTTAAATATGGTAATGGATTTGGTTTCTTTAATTCAACGTCTTCGCTTGAAATAATGAACTCAAATGGGTTGAAGCCATTAAAAAGATACTCAACAAGTAGATTGACTTGAATTCTTGAACTTGAAGTAACAATAAATTGTCTTACTTTTTTTCTATGTAATTCGTCTATTAATCTAAAAACACCAGTTTTTAAACTAACGCAATTTTTTTTTATAATTTCTAAATAATGAAACTGCTTTGTTTCATGAATTTTGAGAATTAAATCTTCTGAGATATTATCATTTCTAGATTTAGCGTAGTAAGCAATCCTATTTTTGCCCCCATTTATCTTCAGAAGTTTTATATATGTATTAGTATCCCAATCCCAATCAATACCAAGATCATTAAAAGCATTATTAAAAGCGGGTAAATGAGCCTCTAATTCAGTATTTGCGATGGTACCATCTAAATCCCAATAAACACCCTCCAGATAAGTCACCAAAAAGGATTTATCTTATTTACGGTAAAATACAAGAGCAATTATTGCTGGTCCTGCTAACGCAACTACAGCCAAAGGAATAAGTGTTGCCATGATTAATGAATATGTTTTGTGATACTATTTTTACAAATAAATGATGAAACTGTACTGATACGTTACAAGATTGAATTAAATTATGAAATCATGGACATGTATAGAAAATTGTGGAGCTTGTTGTAAATTCGACTTGAACGAAAGAAGCTATTTGGCTAACAAACTTAACAAAGAAGATATAGCTTTGATAAATTCGATGACCGCTAAAGACGGTTGGTGTAAAAACCTGGACAGGGAAAATAAAAAATGCTTAATTTATGAAACCAGACCACATTTTTGCAGGGTAAGTGAATTTTCAACTTCATTTAAAGGATATTTGAAATCTGGTGATAAATTTTTAATAGATTGCTGCAAACAACATATTTCATCAAATTATGGATCCCAAAGTAAAGAGATGAAAACTTTTAGAAGTGCTGTTTCAGGAAAATGAATAGTAAATTAGAAAAAAAAGAAAACAATCTAGAAAAAAGTTTTTTTTCAATATTCATAACGACTTTTACAACAATTTTTATTGCTGAACTTGGCGATAAAACTCAGATAGCCACATTAATGCTTTCTGCTGAATCGGGCAGGCCTACAGTTGTTTTTCTTGGAAGTTCTCTAGCATTGGTAAGCTCTAGTATAGTAGGAGTTCTTATTGGTAAATGGGTATCAAAAAAAATATCTCCTAGCAAATTTGCTTTATCTACTGGTGCTTTAATGATATTGATAAGTATATTTTTAGCTTATGAAACATTCAAAAATTATTTATAAATGGTTTTAAGTTTATTGCTATCAACATTTCTAACAGTTTTCATAGCTGAATTAGGTGACAAAACTCAACTAGCTACTTTAACTATAAGTGGCACTTCAAATAAACCATTAGCAGTTTTTCTAGGATCTTCTTCAGCACTTGTTTTTGCAAGTTTACTAGGCGCTTTAACAGGTGGTTCTATTTCAAGTTTTATACCCGAAGTAATTCTTAAGTCAATAGCGTCTTTTACATTTTTCATCATTGGTGTAAGGCTTTTTATCAACTCTTTCACCATGGAATAACAAGAGAAAGAAAATAATTAGTTTTAAGCTTAGATAATAAGGTGTAATAATGAAGTATATACAACTAAATTAATTTATAATTTCATTTAGATCATGTTCACATCATCTTCAATAATTGATAATCTTAATCAGTCAGATGGATTAGAATATAAAAAATTATGCAGATTATTAAAAATAACAAAGAAATCTGATAAGGATAAATTAGATATTGCTTTAACTGCTCTAGAAACACTTGAAATAATTAATAAAAATGAAAATGATGAATATACTTGCATAAAGCATAATGATCATCTTGTCGCCAAAATAAGATGTAGTAGCAAAGGCTATTGCTTTGCTGTAAGAGGTAAAAACAAAGAAGATATTTATATTAAGGAAAATCTACTTAACCATGCATGGAATGGAGATAAAGTTTTAGTAAGGATAATAAAAGAGGGATATAGAAGAAGATCCCCTGAAGGAATAGTTGATTGTATTCTTGAAAGATCAAATCAAATACTTCTTTCTAAAGTAGAAATAATAAACAATGATGTATATGCAATCCCAATAGACGATAGGATCCTCTCTAAAATTAAACTTCCACAAGAGAATAAAAAATACACTTTCAATCCAGACAATAAGAATATAGTAAAAGTTGAGATTGATAGATTCCCCATAGGTCAAGAACAAGGACTAGGTCATGTGATACAAGAATTAAAACTAAACAATAATGAAGACTATGATACAGACTTTGTTTTATCTAAAAGCAATCTCGTTAAATCATACGATTTAAATTATATTGAATCAAAAAAAATAGAACAAAGGGAGAGAATAGACCTTACAGATAAAAACTCTTATTTATTCAAAAGTTGGAATTCTAATAATTCTCCATTGCTCCCAATTATTCAAATAGAGCAGGAAAAAAATAAAAATACTAAATTATGGATACATACAAATAATCTGGCAGAAAGAATAGATCTAAATAGTAAAAAATCTCTAGAAATATTATTCAAAGGATTTGAATCATTACCCTTATTAAATGATTGGCAAAACTACCTTGGTGAATCCATAAGAAATGATTCTGAATTTAAATTTGGAGAAAAGAAAGAAGCAATAAGTCTCTGTATAAATTTAAATAGTGATAATGAAATAATTGATTGGTCATTTCATCTTACTTTAGTAAAATGCACTCTTATTGTTGGAAGTGATCATACTGAAGCGCTTCTATCTAGAAAAAGCAAATCAAGAATAACCTCTCGGGTATTAAAACCTATAAAGGAATATGTCGACGATTTAGATAAAATACTAGAAATTTCATGTTCATTCAGAGAAAACCATCTTTTAGAGGGTAAGGTGGAAATTCCTGCGCCACTTAATAAGATTGAAGCACTAGAAGAATATTTTATTCACAATCCAGCTGAATATTCAAAGGGATATTTTGAATCATTAAATAAAGAAGATTGCCAAACTTACCTTTCACCAATACTATATGAAGCTAATTTAATATGGTTCAAACATTCAAATCAATATGGCTTAAAAAGTGCAGGATACATCTCAAATGGAATAGATTACGTTAATGCTAATGAAATTATCAAATATTCAGAATTTATTGATAATGATGTAGAGCTTAATGAAGATGGCAATTTGACATTTAGTCAAGTAATTAAATTATGTGACGACGATGATAAAAAAAGAATCTTACATAAACTTCTTATTAATGAATTTAAGGACAATGAAATAAGGTTGATATCTAAAGATCCTGATAATGATGAATCAGAAAAATTATTTATTTCTCCATGGACAATTCCTGGATTTGACTTTACTAATCTTATTAACCAGTACTGTATTTTTAATATGATAATAAATGGTAAGAAATCAAAGAAAAATAATATTGATGCAATCAATATATCGGAAAGTAATTCATTAGGCCTTGTAAATTGGGATATATTTAATTCATCAATTTCAAAAAATCTAGAAATATTATTTAACAAATTTGTGATAGATAAACTTAATGAATTCAAGTACAAAGTTAACCAATATAAATCTAATATGATAAATATAAAAAAGGTAAGAAAAGCAGAAAAATTACTAGGTAATATTTATAGTGGATTTATTTTATCAGTGCAAACATATGGCTTCTTTGTTGAGATATCAGATCTAAATGTAGAGGGTTTAGTACACGTAAGCACTCTTAATAATGATTGGTATGAATACAGGTCAAGGCAAAATCTATTGATTGGAAGAAAATCCAAAAAATCATATAAAGTTGGAGATGCCATAGAAGTAAAAATAATAAAAGTCGATATTCTTAAATATCAAATTGATTTAGAATTAACATAAATAAACTTTCACAAAATATATTATGGAAATATTAACCAAAAAAATTTAATATAACTTTTTATAATTATGTTTAAGAAAAAATATTTACTTTTAACTCTTTTTTTAATAATAATTCTTCAAATTTTATTATATACAAATAATAATCAGAAGACTTCATTTAGATACTTTAAATGGACCCTCAAAGAAGTAAGTATAGGTAAATTAATCAGCATTTCGTTTTTTTCTGGTTTATTTGTAAGCACTTTATTGAATACAACAATTTCTAGTACTAGTTACAGAAAAAAAACTTTCAAAAATGTAAGAGATGATTTTGTTTCTAATAATAATGAGGAAGAAATGGAACCAAACGTTGAGATGCCGCCACAAAGGGATATTAGAGAAACTCAACCAACAATTTCTGTTAATTACAGAGTAGTCAAAAGTATGAATGATAATAATTTTAAAAGAGATCTAGATTATTCAAATCCAGAAAATAAAGATGACTGGGATAATGATGATAATGATTGGTAAAATCTTGATTATTAAAAAAAATGGTTTTTTTTAATTTATAATAATTTTAAATAGTATTTTTTATGGAAGAAAATTTAGACAAAAATAATAAAGCTACTAATGAAATATCTGACAATGCTAATAAATCCAATTCTGAAGAAATAAAAGAACCTAAAT
>CACASR010000006.1 GCA_902535175.1 uncultured Prochlorococcus sp. | reverse complement strand
TCTTGGCGAAGGGGTTGCAGGATCAACGGCTTTAACAGCAGCTTTAACTGCCCTACCTCAAACCTCAAAAGAGTCTAAGTTTAGTTGCGGTGTGGGTACTGGCGCTTATAGCAGTAGATACGCAGTTGGTTTTGGTTGTGCTTCTAAAGTAAATGAAAGAGTCGATATAAATGCAGGAGGCTCTTATGTCTTTGGAGGTTCTAAATCTTATGGTGGAGGAACATTAGATAGCGGTGTTGTGAAAGCAGGTTTTGTTTTTAAATTAGGTGAATTGAATAAACCAACTCAAATAAGTTTTAATGACAAAAAAATAATCGATAAAAAATTATCAGTTCTTGAGGAAAATAATAAAACTTTAAATGCAGAATTAAAATTATCAAAAGCTAAAAATGATAAGATAATTTCTCAAAATAAAATGCTTTTAAAGAGATTAGAGAAATTAGAAAATATCGCTCTAAAGTTTCAATCAAGTTCAGAGATGATTTCTGTCGCTACAAAAGACTAATTTCTAGTGACAAAATACCCATTGTACAAGTGACAAAAAAGTGACAAAAATCATTTTCTATCCTCAAAAGTGATTTTTTATAAAATATTTAGCAATTTAGTCTTTTATAGATGACTGTTATGAACTAAGATCTTATAAGCGGGGCGTGGCGCAGCTTGGTAGCGCGGGTGCTTTGGGAGCACTAGGTCGCAGGTTCGAATCCTGTCGCCCCGACCATTTAAAAACCAAGTCATACTAGCGAGTTACCCAGACTCGCTTTTTTATTGGGAAATCTGTCCGCAGACAAAACGGACAAATAGCGGACAAATTGTTTTATATAAAAATAAATTTATAATTTATCTAAGACAACTATCTATAAATGAGAGAAAAACTGGTCTTTTTTATATTGATCTTTTGGAATATTGCATTTATTAATGTTTCTAGAGCCGATTCCATTCATAAAAAATGTCTAAAGGCAAAAGACTATGTTGGATGTGTAAATGTTTTTAGTAAAAGCAATAAAATTGAATCGGTTAACTCTCAAAACTTTTTTAAAGATTCTCCAAACTTATTCAAAAAGAATTATGAAAAAATATGCTTCAGTGAGATTAAACAGGAGATAAATAATTCAAGAGATCTTTTAATAAAAGAACTTTCAACTGAAGAAGTTATCAAAAATATCTGCTCATGTTACGTTTCCAATAACAAAATAAAACCATTTATAAAAAATAATGATGTTGTTCCAACTTCAGTAGCTGAAAAAGTTTTTAATTCATGTAGCACTAAAGAAATATATACCTACATGTATGGCGGAGATATTTTTTATAATAAAAAGTATTTTTGGACACGTTATCCCAATCTAAATCATCAGTTCTACAGCATAGACGCAGGTTCTGTTAAACAGCAAAGAATTAGGGGAAGTTATGGAAGGTACATAGAATTCATTGGTAGAACTACAAATTCATATAGAGGAGAAATTATCCCTGGGAAAGAAGGCTTTATAGACTGCGATTGGGGAGGGGGTGGTAGTGCTTATATAAATAAGGATTATGGATTAGGTAATTGGTCCTCAGGTGGAAGTTGTTATGGAGAGGAAGGCAGGCCTGAAAAGATTATCCCAGGTGGAGTTGATAGAAGATACTATAAATATTCTTTAGATTGTGTTGATAAAACGTTCGATAGGAAAGGTGATCGAGAAGGTCATACAGGAAGTCTAAAAAAAGGTTGGATGAAGATAGGGAATGATCCGACTGCTGTTTTAGCTGATGGGCTATATTGTTCTTCAATAAGTGATCTCCCAAAGTATTAAAAAAAAGATTTTAAAGAAATCGATTGTCTTATTTTCTAAATTAAATATATATAAATTTAGATTCGAAATAGAATCAAAAAAAGTATTTTTTTTATGAAAAAATTTTTTATTCCATTTTTATCTTTTTTAGCTTTGCCTTCCGCAATACATGCAAATATCGATCCAAAAGTTGCAGAAAAATGTATGCAGGCATCTGATTTTCAAGGCTGCGTGGAAATTATGTCTGGTCAAAAAGAAAATAATTCAAAAATTAAAACTGAGTATGATGATGCCTTGGCCTTCTTTAAACAAGGGGCATCATTAAGAGCTATTAAATCAATAAATTATTATTTAAAGAGAAATCCAAACTCTAAAGAGGGATTTGCATTAAGTGCAATAATTAATGCTTATGCTTTAGATAAGTTTGAAGAAGCTATTGCAGATATTGATAATGCTTTAGATATTGATAATGAATATGCCTACGCTCATGCATTAAAGGCAGAGATATTTTATTTTGATCTTGGAGGAAGTCTTTCAAAATCACAAGGATATTTAGAAAAAGCAATTAATCTTTCTCCAGATGACCCACACATCAATTTTGTTGCAGGTGATATTCAATTTGATAATGGCTTTGTTGTTTTAGGCGGCGATACATTTGACTTAGATAAGAAATCTAAAAATAAAAAAGATTTATCATTAAAATCTTTCGAAGATGCAAAAATAAGTTTTCAAAAAACATTAGCCAATATTGATAATGAATCTTTCAAGAATTCATTATCTGAAAGTACATTTACTCTTGGGACAAGATATACCACTACTGCCTTATTGGGTGATACTAAATTTGAACTATATTTTTTATATAGAGATAAGAAGGAAAGACCAACTGCAAAAAAATATTTAGAAGAAGCATTAGAGCATTACACAGAAGCAATTTCTATGGCTCCTTCTCAAGAAGAGGTTGAAAAGTTGGAATTAGATAGGGATCTTGATTTGATTAGCCCTGCTGATCTTTATAGAGCTAGAGGTGATGTGTATAGCTGGATGAATAATAAGTGGAAGAAAGCTTGTAATGATTGGAAGGTTGCCAAAAAACTTGGTGATAAGGGAGCTCAAGACAATTTCAGAAACTTTAAATGTTGAAAAATCTTTCTTTACACAAGTAAGCTTTAAAAGCTGAAAATTTTGCGGACAAATTGCGGACAAATATTACTTTATTTGTCACGACAAACTTCGCAGAACTAAGCAAAAAATTAGATATAGCTTGAAAACCTAGTGCTGCACTAGACCTATTTAGTGCTTTGGGAGCACTAGGTCGCAGGTTCGAATCCTGTCGCCCCGACCATTTAAAAACCAAGTCATACAAGAGAGTTTCCCAGACTCTCTTTTTTTATTGCCTACTATAAGAAAAATAAGACTTAGCGATTATATAGCGATTATTTGCTATACCTTGCATAACCTTGCTGCCTTAATCGCTAGAAATAGCTATTAAATATTGAGGTTTTCTTCCAACCCTCAGCTAGTAATTTTTTATACTCTTCCCTTGCACTCTCTACAGTTTCAACCCGACTTCCTTTCATAACTAGTTTACTACTTCTCTTATAAACACACCCATAACTAACCATCATTGCATCAATACTAGGACTAGGCTTTGATACATCCTCAAATGGTTCAAATACTTTTATTCTTGATCTGTCCTTATTTATAAGAGTAAATTTTTCCATTACTACTTATATGTATTGAGTAATGCTATGTAAATTCCCAACAATATGAATATTGACATACCTACACCGATAACTTCATTTGGTTGATTATTCCAAAGCTCCTGAAAATATCCCATAAAAAATTCATTCTCTAGTTAAGAATAATAAAGAAAATAATTATGGAACGAATAGAAAAGTATTTCGAAGAAATTGAAAAGATAATATAAAGATTTAACTTTCTATTATGTGGACAAACATTGTGAGCTTTGGGATGATAGAAAAAAGAATGGAGGAAATTTGATTACTAAATTTGATGACACTTCTTGGCAGAAAGAGTTCTTGGAGATGAAGCCGCATTCAACCTCAGACGTAAGACTTCTAATGCAAGGTGCAAAAGGATTCAGAGAGGCTTGGCACTTAGGTTCTCTGCATGAGGAATACAAAATCATGAAACGTAGAGAGCACCAACAACAGCAGTAACTAAATAACGAATACCAAAATACAAAAAGCCTTATTAATTAACAAGCAGAAGGTTTTAGAAGTAAATTTCATAAACAAAAAAAGGGCGTTAGATTCGCCCTAAATAAAAAAGCTTGATAATCCCCATCACCCAACTCTTTAAAAAATCCTAGCACTATATATGGTGTTTGTAAGTATTAAAAATTACCTATCAATGGGGTTGTTTGTTCCTTTTTAATTTGTCATGATAGAAATCCCCATCATCCAGGCTCGCAAGGGTCCTTTTTTTTGCCCTTTAAAAAAAATATGTGAAGGATTCAAAAAGTAACATATTTATATAACAATCTTTAGATACTCAAAAAATCCATCACAAAGTATTAGGATACTTTTATTAAAGGTAAGGTATGCAATATGTCTCTAAAGAATCAAACTAATGATCTTTATCCATGGGATTATAAAATAGGAGATGATAATTTCCAATTAGAACCTTGGATTCTAGAGAAAGGAAAAGAATTTGTCTCTATTCAGAAAAATATAGATGACAAAGGTTTTTTTTATTTACAAAAGAATAAGGAGAAACGTCTTTCTCTTAACTCTTTACAAATAAAATCGACTTATGATCAATTGATGAATTTTGGATATAAGTTACGAATAAGCGAGCTTTAATTTTATTTTGATTTGTAGTAATAATTTTCAGAATCGCAAAATAATAATAACTAATTATTTCTATTAAATTTTTTGTATTTTTTATTGTTGGGTCTGTCTCTTTTCTCAGCCTCATTGACCCTTATCTCTCTTCCCATCCATTCAACATCTTGAAGATCATCTATAGCTTTTTTTTCAGAATTATGATCATTTAAATCCACGAAAGCGAAACCTCTTTTTCTTCCTGTTTCTCTATCAAGAGGTAAATAACATTTTTTGACTACTCCATAATTACTAAAAAGTTGTTCAAGATCTTCGACCTCAGTTTCCCAAGATAAATTTCCAATAAAAATAGTCATTTCTTTAATTTTTTTTATGAAGGTATAAATAGTTGCTTTGGACTAGTGAAGTTATCTCCAATCAAATGCTTCCATTGTTCTTACTCTAACTCTTTATTCGCTTCATAACGAGTAGGAAAACTTAGATATCTTACTTGCCCATTGCTATTCTCAGCTTTGCAGCCTCATCTAAACCTTCCATAATTGTAAATGTAGAATTTTCAGTAGCTTCTTTTCTTAGCTTTGAAAGTTCTCTATATTCTTCAGATTCATAAGCTTCGACCGCATCTTTCATGGAAGGGAATTCACAAATAACGGCTAAATTAGCATCTTCTGTCCTCTCTTTTCCTTGGGGCTCTGTATCTTTTGCAAAGATTTGGCCTCCAACCTCTTTCAGCCATGGTCCAACTTTATTTACATATTCATCAAATAGATCTTGATTAATTATTTTTGCAGTCGATATCCAGTAACCTTTAGCTCCTCTCTTATTCATTTTATTTACATATGTATTTCAAATAGACTACATCATTTCGTATTGATCAAATTTATTTTTTAACTTTGCTGCTTTATGGATTAATCCAACTGCCTCTTTCCTTCCAGTAGCTTGTTGAGCCTTGCGCATTAAGTCAGCATATTTTTTGTTTAGTTTTTTCATTTGTTTGTTTGTTTAGTGTCATAGACACAGGCTTAATAAGTGATTGTCATTTTTTGCATTTGCTCTATTGGATAGATCAAAACAATTTATTTATCAGAAAGTATTTGACTCTTGCAGGTGGGATTCTTTTTCAAAAATTTCTTTAGCTGGTCAATATTGCTTAGTCTTATCTCTACCTGAGATTAGTTAACAATAACACAAGAACAAAAATAGATCTTTGAAAGATGCTTAACTCTCTAGATACCTGCAAATAAATTCAAAGTTTTCATAGTCCATAGTTATTGTCTTAAACCTATCTGTTTCTATTTTTCTATTCCCAAAATTCTTCAATTCAACT
Organism: uncultured Prochlorococcus sp.; assembly: GCA_902535175.1. Taxonomy (GTDB): domain Bacteria; phylum Cyanobacteriota; class Cyanobacteriia; order PCC-6307; family Cyanobiaceae; genus Prochlorococcus_A. The sequence goes on along the minus strand of CACASR010000006.1, from coordinate 82,915 downwards.
TTAATAGTAGGGTGTTTGATTGAGTAAGAAGGAGTAAAACCAAAGCGTTTTGCGCGTTTATGCATATCTTTTTTTAGTCGAGGATCACAGCCACAAAACAGAATGGATGGCCTATTGGTATTACCAATTGAAGCATCAGCAATTCTTTGCTCTAAATCGGATGCGATATTTTCGAGAACTTTCATTCAATTTTTTTTACTTCGGGGGGCAAAATTAATAACCAATATTATTTCTTGGGTTAGTTATGTAAATTATTAGATTTAGAACGTAATTAGCAGGCAAGTTTAATGGCTTCAAAAGTAGCAAAGCCATTCCCTGAGTTACGTTAAATCCTTTTTCCTCCATAAATAAAACAAGGGGCTTATTCTTGTATTCTAAATTGATTGTCAATTAATAAATTGGACGAACGGTCTTGGATCAACAACTTAGTAAGTTAATTAAATTATTAAAAACTAGTATTAAATTAGCGATTTATGGATTATGGAAATAATTTTCAAAAGAGAAACTTCATTAGGTCGAGAAACATACGAAGAACTAGGTTTTAATTCCGAAGAAGATCTTGAGTTAGAGATCTCAAAACTTACTGAATTTACGCCTGAATTTAAAAATAATCTAAAATCGTCATTAGTTTAGAAAGTAAGGATTTCATCATTTTGAAGTCATCTTGAAGGTTAGATACGCAAAGCCACCTAGTAATAACAAACTAACAACACCATAAGTAATAGCTATTCCATACATATGAGAGTCACTTAACCAATCAAAGAAATAATTAGGGTCAATATCTTTTCAGCAATAAATCTTTTATCCATTAAAAAAAGAGGGTTACATCCCTCTAAGTTTAGATCGACTGTCAATCGTAAAAAAGGTATTTCTTCTCATTTTTTTTCTATATATCTAGGTCTAAATTAATATTAGTTATTAGTTATTTATGAAAACTAAAAAAGAACAGGCACAAAATAAAAGAGATGTTATTGATAGGTTTTTAAGTATTTTATGGAGAAAAGAAGTAGGTAGTTTGAAATATACAACCAAATAAAAACAAATGAATTTTGAATTATTAAAAGATCTTTGGGATAATCAACCAAATATAGTTATTGGTGTAGGTGTAGCGACATTAGCATTGTTGGGGATTTATATAAAATTACTCGATATTTATCAGTAGTAATTTAATTTTTAGTCCACTTTCAACGCAAAAAATATATTTATAGTTTAAATCTTTAAACACTAATTAACCTGTGAATCCCATTTTCTGTTCTGCTGCCATTAATGAGCCAACAAGCTTGTGCTCAGATACTTTTTCATCGTCAGTCATAACTGGCTTGATATCAAAATCTATATCAAACTTAACTTTCCAAGGAGCAAAGTGTTCTGTCATTTTTATACCTGCTGAAGCTTGGACAATAATATAAACATTATTTGAGTAAGAGGCATGATACCTTCCCAAAACCTTGAATCCTTCAAACTCATCATTCAAAGTTCCATCTTCAATAACCTTTAAAAAAAGATCGTAAGCTGCGCCCATTAGAGCAACATTTTTAAAAGTTGCAGTTACTAAATAAGTATTCATTTGATTTATAAATTTATAAATCTTTTCTAGGACATTGAATTTAAAATTGAGTTAAGGATCTTGAAATGAATACTTCTAAGAAATTACTTTAGATGGACTTTCAATCAATTTATATTTTAATTCTCATCCACTACCTTACCTCCATACTCTCTTGCAATTACATCTAGACACCTAAGAATATCCTTATTTTTTAATAGATCTGTTTGCTCTAAATAATTAAGAAGAGTTCTTATTTGTTCAATAGTATTTTCTTCTAATTCCTTTACTAGTCTATAACTATTAGCTATATCTTATATCCACCAGGATCTTTTACGAAAGCTAAAACTATTGATCTTGTTGCATTTGTTCTTTCTTCATTCTTTCGTATTCAACATGCAGAACACCTAAACGCCAGGCATCTTTTAATCCTTTTACTCCTCCCATTAGGAGTTTTGCATCTGAAGGTGAATGTGACTTCATGTTCAAAAAATCTTTTTGCCAAGATTTGTCATTCCATTTATCAGTCATTCAATTAGCTCAAGTTTATAAACTATATCTTTGCAATTATTGGCTTTATCCCATTCCCTAGCCCATTCTGTATCTAACATCTTTGCAAACTCTTCTACACTTGAAACTGTATAAAAGGAATGAGACTTGTGATCATTAATTTTTACTAAGTCATAATCTATTACGATTCCATCTCCCTGTTCTTTTACCCATTGCTCAACAGTCTCTTCATAATATTGAAAAGAGCAATCAAAAGTGCAAACTATAAATAACTTTTCCATAAAAAAAGAGGGTTTTTATCCCTCTATGTTAGATCGACTGTCAATCAGAACCATCATAAATTGATGAGATCTAGTGCCTACGGAGCACTAGGTTGAAGCTTAGCGATTATTTAGCGATTATTTGCATATCTATGCCAGACATTGCAGCAGATTGGAGCAATATTGAGACTCAACTAAATTCTAGTCATACCAACTAATAAGCTATAGCCTCAATTCGTTCTCATGGGTACTGTCGCAAATTGCGTACTGGGTGCTTTGGGAGCACTAGGTCGCAGGTTCAAATCCTGTCGCCCCGACTCTTAAAAACCAAGTTATACTAGTGAGTTACCCAGACTCACTTTTTTATTGTCTGCAATCTCAAATGAGAAAAGGGATCTCTTGGGGGATCTAGAATGTTTAAACTTCTTCAAAAGGTGCCTAGTTTTCTATACCTCCTGCATCTAAAACTTTCTGAACCCCTTCATAAGTATCAATAATTTGAATCAATGCATGGATCAAATATTCATTACCGTATTTGGTTTCTCAGTTTAATTCATTCAATATTATGTTTATATCTTCAAAAACAGTTCTCATGAGGCTGCTCCATCAAAGTGCTAACAAAAGAGTTAAAGTTAGCTCAAGTAGTAAGCGTTTCATTCCTTACACTTAGGCTTGTTCTTCCAAACAGGAGAATTGCAATTTATATTTATTGGCTTAGGGGACTTTTTTTCAATTCTCGTCTCTTCTGACTTTGATTTTTTTTCTAATTCAACTACTGATGGGTCTCCTTTACATAATTTTTTACCCCAGGGATGCGAGTTTTTTACTAAATAATCTTGTGTAGGAAATACTATATCGGACTCACTCTCAGAAAGATAATTAGCAGCATAATTTATTACAGCGACTACATCATTAAGTATGTTAGCCCCAAGTTTACCAACTGGTTTTTTACTAGTTAGAAAAAATGTCCAACATTTTACCTGCATTGCTTTCCCTTCAAAAAGATTATTCAAAGCTTGACTTGTTTTGAAATTTAATTCACCATTCCAATTCTCTTTCTTCCCTCCATTAGCAATGCTTCTATCCCATGTTGAATAGAGAATATCTAATGCTAATTCAATTTTTTTAGCACTCTTATATAATTCTTCTCCAACTTCCTCAGGAGAACTTACCGCCAACGCATCGATAAAAGATAATGTTCTGGATGAGTAATCTCTTAGTGAAGTATTTTTAATTCTAGAAGGGAGTTTTGTAATTTCATCTAATAACTTTTGCTTTTTAGAATTATTTGTTGAACCACCTGACATTATATTTACACACCCAGCAAAATCTGCTGCCTTCATACAGATTTCAGCAATTTTTGGGTCTAAATTTGCATTTACAGCCGCAGGTAAAGCAAGAGCAGCTAGTAGTGGGAGGAGTAGGCGTTTCATTAAAGCCCCAATGCTTTTTTACGTAATTGTTGAAATTCCTCTTCAGATATTAATCCTTTTTCTTTCATTGAATTCAGTTCTTGCAATTTAGTTTCGAACCCTTTTTCATCTAATTTCTCATCGTTATCGGTTTTTTCTGTAATTCTCTCAACTTTCGTTTCTTTTATTTTTTCAAGCTTCTCGACAGCTTTTACTTTCTCTCCGGGCATTGGTTTACCTGCATCAACCCACTTTATTACTAACGCTTTCATATCTCTCTCATAAGTTCTATTTTGAATAAAGACAAAAACGAGAATTAATACACCTGGAATAACAAAGGCAGTTAAACCAATAACAACAAGCACGCCAGTTAAGCAGCCATTCATTTTTGTGGGAACTGGATAGCCTATTGACTTAGCCCATGCAACAGCTGCAGCATCATTTGACATAGGGAATTCTGAAGAAACCTTTTTAGTTTCTTTTGGAACATAGGTTATCTTTTTCTCAGCAGCTGGTTTTGAGGTTTTTAGTATTTCTGGGACTTTTCCCGACATTTGTTTTTCAATTGAATCATTATCTATTTTTGCTAATGTTTTTCTTTCAGAATTTCTTAGAAGGAAATAACCTCTTTTCCCGGCAGAGGATTTATAACTCTGTTCAAAGTCAACTTTATCTGGTGAAGATATTATTTGCCTTCTTATAGCTATTTCAACAGCAGCATTAAAAATCTTTTCTTTATCCATAAAAAAGGAGGCGATTGTCACTTATTTTAGATCTAATTTTGAAAAAAGCTTTTTTTATTTACGACCCAAGTAACCTTAAGCACTAGGTCGTTGAGGGGGATCTGTAGGGGGATCTAGAATGTATAAACAAGTTAAATCAACTTTAAACATCCTTCTAAATTGAGACTTAAACTTATGCCTATATCTAAAATTATTCTTTTATACAACTAAAGTCTTACGATTTTCTAAAAATAACGTACTGGTGCTTTGGGAGCACTAGGTCGTACGTTCAAATCGTATCGCCCCGATCAGTAATAGCAGTAAGTCTCAGCTAATAACAAATTACATCCAAAAAAGGTTGCACCCAAAATGCACCCAAAAACGGTCAGCTTTTTGTGATTTTCCATATTTTTATAGAAAATTTGTTTCAAACTATGGTATTTTTTTAAAAATTTTCTATAAATGAAACTCTCAAAAGCCCTATCTCTTATTCCATTAGCTTTTGGTTCTTTTCTTTCTGTTGCTGCTAACGAATATAAATTTGAAGAAATCAAATTTGATCAAACTGCAAACACGCAAAATATATATGAACCAAAAGACAAATTAGACGAATACATAATCAAAGCAGCAACTTATTCAACTAAATTTGTTCCCTTAATGAATAATGGAGCAGAAGGCAATGAATATACTGATTTGATGTTTAGTGATGGCAAAAGAATATTAGCTGATGCTGGATATGACTTTGTAAATTCAACAGCTAATAGTTCGATTCAAAGTATTCCATTTTTTGCTCAGACTTCTGTCAACGTATCCGGAGGAACAGAATCTGATACAAGTTTCTCTTTAAATAGTTTGATGAAACTTGGAGAACTTGCAAAAGATGATGAGGGTGATATTAAAACACTTGCTTTTTCTCAAGCAAGATTAGCAACTGCAACTAATGCAGAGGGTTCCACTACTAACTTAGGTTTAGGAATTAGACATCGTCCCAATGATGTATCAATGGTAGGAGCGAATGCGTTCTGGGATTACAGAATGACAGATTATAGTGATGCTCATAGCAGACTTGGTCTTGGAGGAGAATATCTCTGGAAAGATTTTGAACTTAGAAATAACTGGTATATGTCTATTACTAATGAAAAAGATGTAGCTATTAAAGGTGTTTCTTATAAAGAAAGAGTAGTTGATGGTTGGGATATTGAACTAGGTTACAGGCTTCCTAAATATCCACAACTTGCTTTCTTTGTGAGGGGTTTTAATTGGGACTACAAAAATACACAAGACAATTCTGGTTTAGAAGGTTCTGTTAGTTGGCAAGCTACTCCTCATATTGGTTTAGAAGCTTATGTATCCAATGAGATATCTGCTGCATCAACTACAGTGAATACTTCTCTTCCAGGGACAGATGAAACATTCTTTGGATTAAGAGTGAATCTTACAGGCAACCCAGTGACATTTGGCAAAAAAGATTATAAGAAAAACATGATCACGCAAATGACTCAGCCAGTAAAACGCAAATATGATGTTCTTTTAGAAAGATATGGAGCTACTGATGGCTGGACTGCCAGAGTAAAAACAAAATAAGGAATTAAAAAAAATGTACAACTTTCAAACCAAACAAATGAAAAACTTAATTTTTAAAACAGCTGCAACTATTTCTATCTTTTCTTTAGGTCTTTTCAATGCTAAAACCGGCTTGACTGACACCTATGTATATGGTTCAAACTCCACAAGACCAGATTCTCTTAAGGTAACTTTCTATCAGTTAGGAATAACAAATTCTGACTTTACAAAAGTATTTTCTGTCTTAAATAGTGAATCAGGCGTGGAAGTAGACATTTCCAATCAAAATTCAATAAACAATATGGCTACAGGGGTTACTCCTGTTGTTGGAACTTATACTCATCTTTATGCCGTAATAAGCAACACATATAAAATGAAAGGCTCATCAAATGGGTGTTATACAAAAAATACAAGTGTGAATCAATCAAATTCCGTTTTTGATGCCGCTGACTCTACAAAGAACGGTACTACTTTCTGCTCAAATTGTGCGTTCGATGGCTGGTCTGCCGCAACATCTAATTCTGCCGAATTTGGGGAGGCATCTTTAAGAGAACAAAGTTTTGGTGTGGGGAATGATGGCGAACCTGATTCATCGGGCGCATATGGTCCAGCAATACCTTCAACTAATCTTTCTGTTGGTGGCAATGAAGTACTATCTGCGAAAATGTATGCCACTAATAGCAGCAATCCATATTCCATCGTTGACGAAAATACTGCAGTAAGTGAGTTACCAGCATCTTCCACAAGAGATAGGATGTTGTACGTCGGCGAATTATCATCTCAAGTAGTTGTGACTGATGATTCAAAAGGAACTGTTCAAATTTATTTTGACTATTCAAATGGATTAGCCTTTGATGATGACTGCGACGCAGTCAAATTTAACAGCGGAGATTTTGATATGAGCGTTATTACTGAATAAAAGGAAACACCCAAAATGCACCCAAAACGCACCCAAAATGCACCCATAATACGGATTATTAGTCCGAATTAGTCCATACTTATTCCCCTAAAAGTCCTGATATAGCTATAAGTCTGAGTTATATCTTTATTGGTGTAAGTGCTTTGGGAGCACTAGGTCGCAGGTTCGAATCCTGTCGCCCCGACTCTTAAAAACCAAGTCATACTAGAGAGTTTCCCAGACTCTCTTTTTTATTAAAAATTATGTCGGTTACTTTAGCCGACAAAAAGCCGACAATTGCTTGATTTTTCTTAATTGATCATAGATTTTCTCAATTATTCAATACGACAGTTAAGAACTAAATAAAAATTTTTAAGTTTAGGTCAAGTATTAACACTTTTATTTAAGATCAACTATCAATGAAATTTGAAGCCTATTGCTAGTTGGCATAAATTCGTTTTGATATATACAGAAGAATTTATAAAATGCTTAAGTTAATTGTTTATCTGCTTCTTGGGCTTTACTCAACTTATATGGAAGTAGTGCAATTAGTATCAAAAATTAGAAGATTTAAAATTATCCCAGTATCAAATCAATTACCTGCTTAAAGACAAGAAACCTCTCCAGAAATTCCAACTACCAGAGAGGTTATTAAATTGACTCGTACTATATAAAGTCAATCTATGTCTTGGAGTAAACGAAAAGTGTACTCATCGAGGTTTGGCCTCATTTAATTTATAGCAACAGAATTTCAAATTAACTGATTTAAACTTCCCAATCTATGTCGTAGTTATCATCAATATCTTTTTCATAAACCCTAGCAAGTTCTCTTAGTAGAGTTTTTACTTCCATATCTGTGGCGCCAGATTCATCTTGGAACTTGATGCAAATTGCCTTAAGTTCTTCATAAGCTTGTTCAAGCAATATTGTTTTTTGATCTGGATTTGCCATTTAGTTAATCACAACAACTATCTTTTGTTAATGAAGCAGTCCAAGAGGATTCCTCCATTGTTGATAAGTCAACTCTATGAGTTGCCATCCAGTCACCGTTTGCTTCCACAAACTTTTGAACATTACCTTCTGGAGCTTGATGAATAACAATTATTTTTTGAGGATCTTCCTTGCTTACTCCTCTGAAAAGTGGCTTTATATTAAATTCTGAATGCCTTTTATCTGCTTCTGCACTATCAAATATTGCCGCCCATTCATCGAAAGTGCTTTCAATTTTAAAAGTAAACACGGAGGTAACTGAACAAGACATAAAAAAAGGAGCTAATTGCCCCTTATTGTAAATATGTTGTCAACCTAATTCTAAGAATAGACTTTGGCGACCATTGGACCAGCTTCTTCATCAGTAAAGACAGGCGTGGTTTCCCAATTTAGGAATTCACCCCATTCAGCTGCATGTTGATATATTGCTTTTGGATCATCAGTCTTTAAAACTATCCAACCTTCTAAAGAACCAGGTGCGTGATACCTTCCAATCATTTCAACTCCAGGATAGTCTCCGCCACCACCAAGAAATTTTTCTGCACCTTTTTGATGATATCCAGTCTTAAATGACCAATGCTGAACATAAAGCATTTCTTTTAATTTTTATTTGCTTTCTATTATTAGCAAGAAAAATAATTCCTGAAAATAAATAATGTTAATTGCCTCTTTTTTTAATCGCTGTCAATCAAGAAATATTACATAAAATCTTTCCTAAAACATTGATTGCCGACAAATCGCCGACAAATAATACTTATTTTGTCAGGAGGAACTACGCAAAACTGAGCAGAAAAATAGTCATAGCTTGAAAACCTAGTGCTGTACTAGAGCTTTTAAGTGCTTTGGGAGCACTAGGTCGCAGGTTCGAATCCTGTCGCCCCGACTCTTAAAAACTAAGTCATACTAGAGAGTTTCCCAGACTCTCTTTTTTATTGTCTGCAATCTCAGATGAGAAAGGGGCTCTAGGAGGGGCTCTAGAATCTTCGAAGATCCCCTATTGGTGCTTACCATTTAGGTTCAGTCACTTGCCATCCTGCTGTGATTAATTGTTGATATTCCTTCCTGGCTTCTTCTATTTTTATCTCTTTTCTTGTTTTCATAAGTGGTGGAGATTCGCCATTAGAACCAACAACAATTCCACAATCTACAAACATATACTCAAAAAACTTATCTTTATTATTTTTATTCTTGATAAATCTTCTTACCTCAGTCCAGTTAGGACATATTAACCATGCTTCCTCAGTCACTTGCTTAGAATATTTATCCATAAAGTTTTCATTTACTTAGTTAGGATTTGGTCAAGATATTTTGCATATAAAACATTATTCATTTGTTGGCTCATAGGAAGATAGGTCAAATACATTAGAATTTCTTTCTCATCGTTTTTAGTGATTATATATTGAGAATTTTGTTTCCTAATCCATAATTTACATTCAGCAAATGAGGGATAATTTGGTTCTTTGTCAATAATCCAATCCGCTAGACCGTTAAATAATTTTTCTTTAACTTCCTTGTTCAAATCAAACACAAAATCAATACAGTTCCAATACTAAAATTTAAGTCCAAAACCTGTGAGTTAATCTCCAACTAAAAAGTTTTATGCTCCTTTTATAACTACGTGCGAGGAAATAAAAGAAGCAATCTAAATCTATATTCTTTTATGAGAAATATTTATCACTTTTTTTACTTAAAACTATATCAAAAAGTTCAATATGAACATTTTGAGATGAATAAATTATATTTTCCAACCCTATTCATTTTTATTACTTCATAGAAAAAAATTTTTAGTAAGGAAATATTTATAAAGCACCCTTAGGTTGTTGTATTAACAGCAAGAACAATCCCCCTCTGATTGCGGATGAACTGAAGTTAAAGCATCTGCGATATCTCTCAACATATCAGCGACATATTCTGGAGGGCATCCAAATTTATTTACATAAGCAACGCTTTGTTTTGCCATCTCCGTATATGCTGGCAAGATCATGCTATCAAGCTGTTCCTGTGTGGGTTGCCACTTTAATTCACAATGATCTGACATTATTTTTGGATATAATTACTTTCAACTTAGTGGTTGATAAGATGAATAACAATGAAACTATTTACTTTTAAATGTATAAATTAGTAATTGGAAATAAAACTCATTTAAAAATGATTTTCATTTTCAAAAATAGCTTTAGTTTTTGTTTAAATATATTGTAGCAATTGACTTTTAGCAAAAATATCTTTATATTTTTTCTAAGATAATTTGTCTTGTTATGTTTACTTCTTTTTTAAAAAATATTTATCTAAATAATTTATCTGTTTCTGATAATAAAGTATGTAGTGGGTGTGGTTGCACCTGTCCTTGCGAATGTAAAGATTGCGAAGAATGCTCAACTTGTGGCGGTGAGTAAATATATTAACTTTGAAATAGGGGGGGCTCTAGGATCTTCGAAGGTCTCCAAAAAGGGGCTTACCTTCTTGGTTCAGTTATTTACCATTCCTCAATAATTTATGGTTGATATTTCTTTCTAGCTAATATTTAGGCAATAGTATTTGTCTTATGGGTTTCTGGAGTAATTTATTTAAGAAAAAAGAATTACCAAAACCTAAATCTAAGAAAGTTGGTGATAAAGGTTATGTAAGAAAGCCAGTAGCTAAAACAGTAGTAAAGAGAGAACCAACAAAAGAAGAACCACCTAAACAATCTTTTGATAGTTGAGAATTTGAAATGTTGCAGAAATATGTTGAGTTTGATTCAGATGGTGTATCAACTACGTGGGGTGAGACATGGAAACGAATTGCAGCCAATGAATTAGATGGAGCGACATTAGTTAATGGCAAGAACCCTCCTGACTTATTAAATGAAAACCCAAAAGTAAAAGATGATTTAGATATTATGCTTGCCTGTTGTAGGGCAGAATTACAGAGAGCAGATATTGGTGAAGGTATGCCCGCACCTTTCTATTTCAAAAGAGCCGCAATACTATTTGCCAAGCAAAAGTTGTTTGTAAAAGAGATCCAGATATGTCAGTTATATATGGATTCTTTAAAAGATTACAAGAAAAGAAGAGGAGAAAGTCTTGCAGGCTGGACATTACCAGATGACTTTATATGCGTATTCAGAAGGCGCAAATTAAACTAGATAAATTAAAACATTATATTCTTTGGATATGCTCTGATGACTTACATCATTAAGATGAACAAATATTTGAAGAAATATTTAAAGAATTACCTTACGCGAAAAGAGGCAACAGAATCAGAAGAGTAATTGATGAAAAAATTAAATTTTTAAGGTCTAAAGGGAAAATAAAATAGATTGACAGTCGATCTAACATAGAGGGATATAACCCTATTTTTATTATGTTGTTTCTAATTTCTTATAAATTTACTGATGCAAATGCCCAAGATAAAGGAGCAAAAATGCTAAAGGAATGGTACGACAAAGGAGGGCCACAAAATAGACCAGAGGGTTATGACGTTAAATCTTGGATTTTCTTACCTCAACATGGCAATGGTTACTCTGTTGTAGATGCTGATTCTCTAGAAACTATTTGGAAACAGTGGAGTCCTTGGAGAGAATTATTGGAATTTACTATAGAACCTTGTGCAGATTTAGATCAGACAGTAGCTTTATATTGTTAATGAAACGCTTATTACTTGCAGCGCAGGGAGATTAAGGTTTGGTTATCCTGAATGAATAACTCCTGAAGAAATACTTTTTTAATAAATGTTGCGACTTCTTCCGTTACCGATTTTTATTTGCATTTATCTATTCTCATGGTGGAGATGTAAAAAAAATATTATCGATAGTGACAAGCAACTAAAACCTTGCATTGATTGGGCATATATAAAAAATTTACCTCTCCCGCCAAAACCTTCATTTGTCGAGTTTTATATTGTTTATGTCTCTTCTTTTTTTAAATTTCCCTTTGGGATAATTATTCAAAAACTACCTTTTGCAAAGAAAGTAAGATACTACGAAAGAGAAATGAAATTAATATTTGATAAATGGAATCTAGAAAAAATTAAAAAAATAATTAACTAATTTATTGATATGTCTGGAGTAAAGATATATAAATTCCTAATAATACAAATAATGCTAAACCTATTCCCATAACTGTAGTGGGTTGATTATTCCAAAAATTAGTTAAAAATTCCATTAATTTGGAAGTTTAAATTTTTTTAGCTCTATTAGCTCTATTCATTACTTTTCTCAAAATATTATTTTTAATTGATAAATCAGAAATACAATAAAGAGTTAAAAACAAAACTAATTTTGCAAAAAATGAAATTTGCATAATAAAAATAACTCTATATTCATAAAAGCAAATTTTATTAAAACTGCCAATTTTTTTAGAAGACCTTATAGGAGGGTATTTTTAATAATTGACAGTCGATCTATATTAGGGGGAATTTAATCCCTCTTTATTTAATGTCCATTAATACTTTTCTTTTGCTGTTATTAGTTATTGCAAATTACACAAATTTATTTTTAAATTTAAAAAGTAGAAGAGAATGAAATGTTTATTACTTCCAATATCATTTTCACTTTTCAAAAAAGTGAACGTTCGCTACGAAGGTTGCAAGAAAACATCTTTATTTAATAATTATTTTTAAGCAACATCATATTCATCCCTATCTTCAAGCTCTCTCATAAATCTTTTATCTAATAAGTAATTGTCTATAAGCTCTGCTGCCATTTTTATCTCAGCAGCATTTTTAGATAATTCTTGTAGATCTTTGTCTAATAAGTAATTGTCTATAAGCTATAGATTGTTATTTTCTTTAATTTGTTTATCGCTGTTTAATAGTTCTCTTATGTAGTTATATACAAGCTGTTGATCGTATCCACTTTCTCTAATTTCTTTCAACATTTCGTCTGGAATATGCATAATTGTCAACCCCTATGTGACTTTTTAGAGGAAAATAAGCCTAAATAAGCCCGTTAAAGAGCTATTTAGAGCAAATTAGAGCCTATATACGCATACTTACGAAGATATAGAAAAAAGCAAGAAAAATGTATTGGTCGCAATCAAAAGCACTTAGTTGCTCAAGAGCTTCATTAATAATGTAATTTTGTTTTCCAAGGTGATGTTCCAAAAATTAATGGAGAAACATACAGAGAAAATCTTAAAAGGCGATATAAATCTGCTTTAGAATATATTCGATTACTACGGGGCTCACTCTTTTCAATGGCATCTAAGAAATAAAGAGGTAAAAAAACTATTAGATAATCTTAATCCTAAGCCAACTGCAATAAAAAATAAGAGTAAATATTTCGAGCGCCCTCAACCTATTGGCTGCGCATTAAGGATTATAAAGTAACTAATTTTAAGGCAATCGTTATGAGATTTTCTTACTAAATCATTCCAAGGTAATTTTGATTCTTAGAAAGAAAAAAACATAAACTTAAATTTAAGAAATGATTAAAAAAATTTTTTAAGATTTTTATATTTATCGATAATAAGTTAGTGTACTTTTTCATTTTTTAAAATCCACCTTTAAAACTTAGTTGGTATTTTTTAAAAGAATTTTTGATGAATAAAGAAAGCAGAAAGAATATCATAGACTTACTTTTCTAATTATGATAAAATTTCATCTATTTAATATTTTATTTATAACCTTGATCAAGTTATCCTTAACAAAAACGAAAGGGTATTTTTATAGAATAAAAAAATTAATTATTTCAAAAAGCAAAATATTTTTTTATAAAAATTTTATTCTCAAAGTCTATAATTTTCTAATTCAAACATCATTAGGAAATAGGAATATCTACCCAAGTAAGTTTCCTTTTGAGTTATATGAATTAATTGAAAATAATAATTCAAACAGTAAAGATTACAAGCAAAAAATTGTATTGCCATACAATGACTTAACGATCTTTACAAGAAATGATATCAATCAACCATGTGAAATATTAGCAGCAAATGTCATAGAGCCAAATAAACAAATTGATATTAATGTAAATTTCAAAAAAACAAAATTTTTAATATTACCAATAGCGATTTTAGACAAAGAGGGCTTCAAAGAACCCAGTACTTACCAATTAGAGCTTTTCTTTAATAACAAAAAATTAAAGATAGAATTAAAATACTCCAATAGATTTCACTATCTTCCTATACGGACAAATCATGATATTAATAATTTGAAAATAATTTCAAATATTGAACTCCCTTTGGCCATAGGGAAGCCATTTGTTCCGGTTCAAAGAGAAACTGGAAGACCTAAACTAATAATTCATATGCATGTTGATGCACTTCCTCAAAGCATCATAGATAAATACGGCCTCGAGATAATGCCCAATACCAAAAGATTTTTTACAGAAAGAGGGACTTGTTTTTTCAATGCTTATGCTCAATCCGAATGGACCTTACCTTCAGTAGCAAGCACTTTTACAGGGACATACACTAATCAACATCTCTTATATCACCCTAAGAAAAAAAAATCATTATCCATTGAAACGATTGCAAATAGGCTTCAAAAAAATGGTTATAAAACATTTGCATGTTCAAGTGTTCAAAGAATTAATCCAGGGACAAGTTTTGATAAAGGTTTTGATAGATTTATAATAGCTCCTTTTGAAAATCAAAATTACATTATTAATGAAGCTCTTGAGCAACTAAGTGCTTTTGATTGCGACCAATACATTTTTCTTGCTTTTATGGATATCCATGAAGCACATAGGTTACAGCCAATATCTACTCAAATCTCTTCAGATATAAATGATTTTCAATTCAGAGAAGAAAAATCTAATCGGACAATGGTAAATTACGATAATGAAAGATTAGGGTTACTGCGTGATAGTTTATATCATTTTGATAGTAAACTAGAAGAACTATATAAAGCCATAAGTAATTACGACAAAGAAGCAATTGTAATTCTTCATTCAGACCATGGTATTAGCTTCATGTCCAAAACAGAAGAATTACTTTCTAAAGAAAGAGAAAAAGTAATTTTTCTATATAAGAATCACTCAGTAGCAAGGAATTGCTCAGAAATCAAAGAACTTAGAGATCTTCCTGGTATGATTTGCAATGATTTAGGAATTCAAAGTTCATTTAAACAAAATAATAAACCTTATGCTATTACAGAGTCTCTTTATCCAAATAGAAATTATGAAGTGGCTGTTAGGTCTAACAAATACGTATTATTTTTTAAAATAACTTGGGATAATTTAATGAAGAAAAGTATCAATGATTATAGTGCTTCAATACACCCTTCAGATAATGAAGAAATTGAATTGCCTATCAAACATACTGAGTATGAATATCTTTTACAAGCAGCCAAGTCACATACATTAGAACTGTTTAAAAATATTTAATCGATATTTATTTTTCTACTATTTTGTATAGAAGGTTTTTGAGGACAGGATGAATAATATAGAATGTGTCTCCCTCTTTAGCATTTTGTACAAATCCATCAGGGAGCTTACCTTTACTGGTAAAACTAGCTAAAAGTTCAATAAGAAGATCTGATCGTATTAATGAGTCGTATTCATAATCCCAATTACTTCCTTCTAAAGGTGGGAAATATCTCTTCCTAGCAACCACATTCCCTTCATCAATTTTGGAGGATAAGAGAATTGCTGAAACCCCAGCAAAACCTTCACTAAGAACACTATAGTAAGAAGTAGTACTACCGCGATAATCAGGAAGCCACCCTGCGTGCATGTGTAAGAATGGAACATTTGTTTTTAGAAGTCTCTCTGAGACAATTTCTCCTCCAAAGCCAGAATATATAATAAATTTTAAATTGAGAGATTTAATATAATTTATGATTTCATCACTATTAACCGTGCCAGAATCAATAATCTGTATATTTGAAGCTATTTTTTGTAATGTATCTAAAAGAGGTATTTCTAGATCAATATTGATTGAATATCTAGAGCTTATATTTGATTTAATCCTTTGATTAGATTGTCCAAGTTTGTTTTCTTTACTAGAAGATACTATTATACATTCTGATAATTTAAATCCACTTTTCAAAAGTGTTTGTGCATAGCAACGAGAGCGAAGAGTATCAGCGGCAAGGAACAAAATATTCTCTAAGTAACTCTCAACAACATTGCCATTAAAAGATTCAAAAGGCTTTGGATATTTATTATTACAATTTTTGAGGATCTGTTTTGATAATTGATTTACTAACTTTATCTCTGAATTAATAATTGAAGCCATGAGATACTTATCTGCTATTAGCAAATTATCGTAATAGCAACATAAAATATCATTGCACTTGAGAAGTGCGTTCAAGCTAGGTAAATGATTATAGAGGCTTGAAGAAAGGCTCATTAATCTTGCAAACTTGATATATATTTCTAACGAGTTGTAGGAGCCATAACCTTTGGCTTTTTCGGAATGAATTTGATATGAAGAATACAATTTCTTAGTAACTTCAAAGCGCTTAATGAACCATTTAAGCCAATACCATTGCCTCTCTTTAATATTCCCTAAATTGAATGAATATATTAGGCTGTCTAGTAATTGTTCCGATTCTATTTCATTAGATAGTGGTAAATATGTTTCTGTATCAATATTGAAAGATGAATTTATCCCGGTAGGTTTTAAAAATTCTGGTACTCTTAATCGTCTGTATTTCCTCCATTCATCTATATAGGTAGAACCTAAAAAAGGTGTATATGTATAAGTAAAAGGACTATCTATGGGATTATTCTTAAAATATGGGTAGGGGAAAGGTGCCTTTGTCATTTTCTATTAATTTCTAATAATATTCTTTCAGCAATCATCTGGGCTGTGATTTTTTTATTATCGGTTTCAAAAGACAAGTCAGGCTCAAATGGAGGGGGAAAATCAATATCTATTCCCACTACATTTTTAATTTTTCCTGACAAAGCTTCATCATATATAGTCCGCCTTGCCCTAAGAGTATCAAATGAAGCATTTAAGTAGACTTCTTTATAGTTTGAAAATACCTCTTTATTGCGTTTTCTGTGATCAGGAAATATTGAAAGGATACAACAAATAACATCTATACCTTGTTTATCAAGCCAATAACACAATTGAAAAATCCTTTCTGAGTTAATTCTTCTTCCTTCTAAGTTATAAGCATCAGAATTACCGTCATGATTGAAAATCTTTCTAATTTCATCTCCATCTATTAAAACAGTTGCAGGATTATCATTTTTTTTTGATTGATAAATTTTTCGACCAATTGTGGTTTTCCCACATCCCGATAAACCGATAATCCACAAAATCATTAGAATTGTTTTAGCAATTTAGATTTAAGAATATTTACTCTTATGATTTTAACTTACCAGATTCAATGAGTTTATTTGCAATTTTAAGGTCAGAGAGTGAATCTATTTCGCACCAATAACTATCTAGCCGAACTCCTCTCAAAGAATTTCCCTTCTCTAAAAGTAAACTTAGCAAAGTTGTTGTATCTATTTTATCTATTAATTCAGGATTAGAGTTTAAAAAGTTTTCTATGATTATTCTGGCTTTTTTCCCAACCTTAAACAAACCCATAAACTGTCCCTGAATATCAGAATAAAGACTGCTTTTTTTTCCAATTTGAGTAATCCAACGATTTGAATCTATCAAAAAAGTTTCGGCGTCAGAAAGTGGATTTTCAAACCTCTGCTGCCAGAGTGAAAGCCAATTAGGATCATATGCAATTGCAAAAGAAGATTCCTCAGATAAAAGTTTTTCCACAATATCAGGATAAAAAACTATATCAGAATAACTAAATATTAGAGGACCTTCTATTTGGTCAAGAGCAAGTTTAATACTTGCGACCATATTGGAATTTGCCCATTTGTTGTTATGGATAGTTTTAAATCCGAGTCTTTCAATTTCATGACTCAAGTAACCTGTAATTATATATATTTCATTAATACCACACCCATAAAGAGCCTTGCATTGCCATTCAAGTAATGATTTTCCATCTAACTCAACTAAACCTTTAGGTCTGTCATTAGTTAAGTTTCCTAGTCTAGAGCCACGACCCGCAGCAAGTATTACGGCTTTAATCATTTCGCTTATGATATGAACTTATTAAAGAGGGATTGAAAACATATCTAAATAGATTTTTGTCAAATAATTCATGTGATCCTACTCTTTCCGGATGCCATTGAATTGCGTATATTTTTTCATATTGGTGAAAAACCCCTTCAGCAATATTGCCAGTTGCTATAGCGAAGGGTTTTAACCCAAGGGCTAGACTTTTTATCAGGACTCCGTGATTATGATAACTATTTACACTTATATAATCAGATTTAGCCAGTTTTTGATATGAATTTTCAATAATTTGTACTGAATGACGTGTTCCTGCATGGGATTGTTCTTTGTTTTTATACAGATCATGAATCATTGATCCTCCAAGAAGGCCGTTAATGACATGTAATCCTCTGCAGACTCCTAAAATTGGCTTTTGATTTTCTCTGCACCATGAAAAACAAAACTTTTCAACATCATCACGTTCTGGACAAGAGCCCCAATCGTTTCCATTAGATAATAAAAGACCATCAATAGCTATTGTTCTCAGTAAATCTTTTGTTATCTCAATATTATTAGGTATTAGTAAAAAAGAAAATCCAGGCAATACTTTTTTTAAGTAAGTAGGCCATTCAGTGCTTATTGAGTCCCTTTTTTCACCATATTTAGGCTCAACATATTGCCTCATAGTGATAGCAATAATTCCCATTATGTATTTTTAATATTAATAATTGTCAATTTCTATCTTTCCCCCCGAACAATCTAGTTCTACTATTTTGCTCTTAATCACTCTTTCAAAAATTTGCTCACCACAACCTATTGCTGCTGCAATATTAAATTCCGCACAACGAATGGCCATATGAGAATTCGCACCTCCATATTTTGTGATCAAACCCGCTATTTTTTGAGTAAATATCCAATCAAATCCGGGATCTGCACTCTCTATTACCACAATACAATTTTCAAGTTTAGATTTATCTATTTCATAACTACTCAAGACTTGAATAGGAGCTAATATCTTCTGCATAGTTATAAAATTTGGAGATTCAGGTAATACTGGAACTATGGATAGATCAGATGGTCGCATAATTAGGTACGGAAGTTTAATTGAAGAAGTAATGGAATATTCTCTTTGTCCCTCAATTGATAGGTTTCTTAAGTGATCCTCTAATGTTCGACCACGAGTTTCAGCCATGCAATTAAGAATCTCAAGAATGCTTAGATGTGATATTTCTAGCCGACTAAGACCATTACATTCAGCCCAAGCTGTTATTATCTCAAGGATGTCACTAATACTTCTAGTGAAAATTAGCTTTGCCAACTCTCTTCCTTGAATTGCTTGCTCACAATATTTAAAAAACATCTCACAATTAATTGAGAAGCCATTCTCTACAAGAAGTTTATTTATCCTCTCAATTTCCTTTTTTTTAAAAGAGAAAGTAATTTTTTTTCTAATTTGATTTTTTCTATTTGAAAAGGATAATAATTCTTTTCTCTGATCATATCTTTTAGATAAAACATCATATGTTCCAGGACGAAGATGTCCGTATACTCTATTGAATTCAGATTCTAATATTTGACCCGACATGAGAAGATCAACGTCATCCATAAAGTTACTCGCAACAGTATTGATACTTTGGTAGTACTTTTCAAGATCAAAATTTTTTATAACGTTAAGAGAAACCAATGATTCAAGGAGGGTTTTTGCTATGAATGCATGTCTAGCAAGGATTGAAAATGGTAAAGTTCCATATTTTGTAACATCTTCATGCAATTTAGAAATTGACTCTAAAGCGGGTTTATGTAAATTTTCAATGATTAAACTATGTTTTTTCTCAAGTATCTTGAGCATTTGCATTTGTTCTTCTATAGAGGCTTGTTCACCATTAACTAAATTTTGTGTCAGAGACAAATAAGAATTTTCAATTTCTTTGTACTCCTTTTGATCAAGAGATGATGGTAAAAGTTTTTTAGATTTCTCCTTATAGTCAAATGACCAAGTTGTTAGTGCTACGGAGAATTCGACTTTGTCATGGAGGTGGGGATTTTCAGCAAGTTTCTTGACCCAATGTATTGCAAGTTTATCTAATATTGATTTTTTGAGAGAAGCTGGAATGAATGAATAAAAGCTTATTCTTGTATTTATATATGGTTGACCTGCGCATAGCATCATGAGAGGAAGTCCTTGAGGTTCGTAATACCCCATTTCAGCGCGTGCTTTTCTCCAAATGGAGTCAGTTATTACACTTCTGTACATTGAAGCTGCTAGCTTTTTTGGTGCTGTACCTATTATTTCAGCGGGATTCCAATCAGGCATATTTCCAAGTACAGTTCCAGACTCTCTTAATTCACCATCTTCTGAAAACAAAAGTTCATCTGCAATACTAGCCTTGAGCCTCGAAACCGCATCTTCAATATGTATTCCAAGGCCTCGGCCCCAGTTTGGCGATGTGGTAATTCGCCTTACTTGAAAGATTTTTACTTCAAGATCTTTATTGATTGCAAATTCGATATCAAGACACTCAGTGCCCGTAATTTTTTCAATTTCATTTATAGCTTTTAGAAGTGAATAAAAACGTTGCGAATTAATTTCTTTCCAATATTTTCTTAGAATATAAATAGTTCTATTAGAGTAACCTACTCCTGAGGTTATAGAATCAGTAGAGCCAGTCTCGTCATCGTAATTAATTACATAATAAGGTGCACCAGTACTCAAAACATGGGTGAATACAACACCGCTCATAGAGACATTGGTTACCATCTCTTGAACTAATACTTGGTTTTTTTCATTTGCTAAATTATCATTTTCACAATAACTATTAAATACTTGATCTATAGCATTTGATAGAGATCCTTTTTCTAATGGAGATATATGAGGAATAGATAGGAATTTGCCAGCTTGCGCAAAAAGCTCGCCATCTTCTTGAAGAGAGGAAGATCGTACTATTACATTCCTACCTTTCTTAACCATTGTGTTGATATTTTCTAAAATGAGTTCTTTAGATGACTTCCATTCCGTTAAATTAAAATGTGCAAAATTAGGTATTACTGACTCAGATAAAACCGCGGAAAGATTTCCAAGAGTTTCTGCTTTTGAACCAAACTCAAAGTTTTTAGTAAAATAATTCATTATTAGAGTCAATCCTTAGATCTATTTATCTAATTTTGCAAAAAAAATTATCTTAAGATTAATTATACACCTTTTAATTATTTATTAATTAATGCGGTAGCATGTAATGTTTTATTAAATTTAAAATTAAAGAGATAAAATTTTTATTTAATTAAATTTAAAAATTGCAAGAAATTTGGATAAATCTAAATATTTAAATGTTCATTCTGAAATTCTTTTAAAAATTTTAATGCTTCTTCCGGGTTTAATAACCACCATTTTGATTCAAGAAGTATTGCAATTTTATCTGGTGTAAACCTAAATCTTATTACCCTTGCTGGTGAACCTACAACTATTGAATATGGTTCAACATCCCTTGTTACAACTGCATTAGCTCCTATGACACTTCCTGTTCCAAGAGTTACACCTCTAAGTATAATCGCTCCAGAACCAATCCAAACATCGCTTGAAACATTACATTTAAGTGCTTTAAGATCATAAGAGTTGTCAAAAAAAACTGCACTTGTAGAGGGAAAGTGAATAGGATGTTCTCCTGGACCTATTGATACGTTATTAGCGATAGAACAGTATCTACCAATATTAGCACTTAAAAAACATCCATATCCTACATATGTATGACTACCTATAGTTAAATCTGGACAAGCAACTGTTCCACGTTTAATGGTTATAAATTTATTCGCAAATGATATTTTATAGGAGATATCAGAAAAAATACTGATTGAATTTCTATTCTTATAATTACCTATTAATAATAAAAGTTTCTTGAAAATTAATAAAGGAATAGCAGTCAGATTCTTAACCAATTCTTTTAAGGTCAAAACGATGTCGTATAAGAATCTTAGTAAATCAATTGAATCTTACCATAGTAATAAGAATTTATAATCTTCAAAGTTTAATATAAATATAAAACTAATCAAAAAACTAAATTTTTTTTAACAAAGATTGGTCTAAATTACAATATTTAAAAAGTTTTTTTTAAGTTGTTTAATTATTTTACTTAATAAGGAGCAAGCTCTTTGAAAGACCATTTCAAAAAATGACTGATTAGCCTCATCCTTATAATAAACCTTATATCCCAGTAACCTATTAGCCTCTTGCAAATTCTTGTTTTTATCGATTACGTTGCGTTTTTTATAATTAACCCACTTTCTGGGAAGCTTTTTTATGGAGAATAAACTATATCCCCTTGATACATTTCCTAGTTGATTGTCACCTGTAATTCTATCATTTTTCTGGAAATCAAGAACCTTATTACTATATTCTAGTGTGGTTAAATTACAAATTTCTTTCATCGTATTAATTGGATCAATCACAAAATCCTCATACTTTATATATTTAATGCCTGCTTTACAAAGTTCATTTACATAAAGGAGATATTCAGATGAAAAAGTTTCAATATTTTTCACTCCAAGTGATAGGTAAATGTCAATTGCGTTTCTTACAAATGCGAAAGTCTGTATAGGACTTATTTCTCCTATTTCTTCTATTAAACTAAATTTATATTCAGGCTTCCAATTGTTAGATATATTGCTTCTAAAGTCCATGTATGTCCAATCTCTAATAATGAGCTGCTTATGTTGTTGTTCACAAATTTTTAAGAGATTTAAAATTACTTCTTTAAGTGAATCTCCCGAGACCTCAATTCCATACCAGTTGTAAACTTGCTCAATAACTGCATTATGGGAACTTATAGATTTATTTCTTGTAGATGCTCCCAGATGAGTATTGATCTCTGATAGCAAAATAACATTTGGAAGCATACCAATTGAACGTGATAAAAGAGTTCCTCCTGACCTAGAAAAATTTAGAATTATAATAATATTTCTCATGCTAATTCAAGTTCTATGTATGTTTTTCTTGATAAAATAATATAAGTAAACAAACTTAGAATTGAATATAATATCAAGCTGAATACAATCCCTTTTGCGCCAAAAAAACCAGCTCCAATTATGTTAAGAATTAAACCAGTGAAATGAAGAAAATTAGTAGGTATTATTAATGCACCTGTTTTATTATGGCTATGAATTGCGGTTGTTGTATGGTGAGAAATTGAGCGTATTCCTCCTGCAAAAACAACAGCTGGGAGCAAATATGAGTAACTACTATATGATTCAGGCAAAAGAATTAGAAAAATAAACTCATGAAATATAGATGTAAAACCTGTCAAAAATAGCACAAGTATAAAACCTAAACAGGTTAACTTCCAGCAATCATGATAAATTTTCCTCAATCGAGAAATATTTTGTCCATCTCCAGCTCTTTTGAATATTACTGGATTAACGAATGATAACCACATATTGAAAAATAATGTGATGGGCATATAACCCACTTGATAAAGAGCTGAGTAAATCCCTACATCTTTAGTAGAAGTAAAAATATCAAGAGCCCATTTCTCAGATGCGCTTCTACCCCAACCCAATAATGCCCATGTTGCAAATGGCCAAGAATATGAGGTTAATTTTGACATCCATGAACTTTGTTCAATTGTTCTCAAATTTTTTGAATTAAATTTCTTTATCAAACTTCTTTTCAAAAAATAACTTTGCGAGAGAAAAACAAATATCATCGCTAAAGCATATCCAAGCATAGCTCTAGTACTTGAAGCTCCAAAGCATACGATTATTAAAGCGCTTAGAGAAATACGCCCAAAGGTCGCTAATGTCTGATGAAGAGCAACTATTGTTCTATTCCGCGCAGCATTCTGAATACTATTTATTAAATTATTAAGGCCTAAAAATAATCCAAAAAAAAATGATGATAAACCTAGTGCGAACCTTTCTAGTGAGCCAATAACTCCAAACACAATTGTGACTATAATTGCAAGTAATATTAAAAAGCAAATAATGAAAAAAACTAACTTATATAAGGCTGCAAAATATGATTCTGTACTCTCAACTCCTTTTTCTTTGGCTGAAGAGAAGAATCTAAAAGCACCATTACCTAAGGGCCCAAAAGCTATGGCTTGCATGAAAGTAGATACTGTCATAGCAAGAGCTAACTCTCCATATTGAGTTGGAGAAAGTAGTTCTGTAATTAGCCGTATTCCTATAAAAGAACCAATTAGAGTTGAAATCTGAGCAAATGAAGTCCAAAAGAATTCCTTCCCTAGTCTTTTTATACGAATACTATTCATTATTGAAAAAATTCCATAGAGTTAGTTTAGGTATTTGAAATTATTAGAAGTCACTAGAAGAGATCTTACTGACAATAAAATTAAACCAAACAAAATAATAGTCTAAAGTGTATTAAGCCTTTGGCTGTATCTTAAGAGTAATAGATGCAATATAACCATAGTATCGAACATATTTATTCGAAGATTTTTTAAAATAATGATTAATAGTTTTTCAATTTAAAAACTCCATCATATCAGCAAGAACATTTTTTAAATATAAATAACCTTCGCCTTACTATATTTATTTTACTTATTTATTGATCTAGAATCGAGTATTATTAAATTATTATTTTTATCTAAATTTTTATTCAAAATTGATAAGTACACAAGCCACCCTGGATGAATTCGCGTTGGATAAATAATATTGGTTATCGTTTTTAAATATTAAAGATGAACTGGCACTTACCAAGAAAAATACCTTATGTTAGAAAAATCTCAATAATATACTATTTTGGTTTTTTATTTAGAAATGGTTGCGCTTTAAGTTTTACTATCTAGTTCTAATTATTTAAACTGTTGTATTTTGGTTGACTTTTATTATTTTTAATTCGATTATGATTTTAAAATGGCAAGTTTCTTTTTAAAAAACTTATATGCTTTCTTATTTTTGAATTTATAAAAAAGAATGTAGAATAAAGAAAGAAATTTTGAGGTAATCTTATAAATAATCGAAAATTTTGGTGGATTTCTTGGTGACCCGTCAGAAAATATGGATAGCCTATCTGAATTATCAATCTTTCTGTAACTCCTTAAAATATCTTTCTGAGCTTTTATCTCAGAATATGACGCAGAGACATCCTCAATCCTATTGATTATTGTATTTATTTTCGATGAATTAATTGATGAATTCAGATTCTCTGTTTTGTCGTTATGTTCGAGTAAAGTGTTTTCTAAATCCAAATACATTGAGACTTGATTGTCTTTGTATCTCCAAATATTATTATATAAACCTAATCCTGGATTAAAAAGGCTACTGTCTTCAATGACGATAAAACGATCTCGTTTAGGTTTAAAAAAAGAAATGCCATCAATAGAAGAATCTATTGATTTATTTAAAATATTTAATAATGTTGGATAAATATCAAGAATAGATGTTAAGGAGGAGTCTTTTGTATGATTATTTTCTCCTTTTTTTCGAATGTGCATAAATATTTTGCTTCTATTATCTCTTAATAATTGGTAAGGTTTACCCTTATCAAATTCATCATCTATCAGCAAGCAGCCATGATCGGAGAAGATAAAAATATAGTCAAAAAAATCTTTATGGTACCTACTAAAAAGTAAATCAAAGGTATTTATCAATTTTCTATTTCCTTTAATTACAGCTCTTGGAAGACCATAGTAATCTGTCACTGAGTGATGATAATCCTGTAAGTTTAAAAAAAATAATGAATTATCCAAGCTTTGTTTGATGACATCCGACTTATATAAATCAAAAATTGAATTGTAGTTTGTAACTCTCCTTAGATCCTCTTTAGATAAAATTCCAGTCTTTATTTCTGCTTTTGTGAATGTTGTAAAGGTGTTGAAATTCTCTTCATTCAAATATTTAAACATTGTATTAATTTCAGGTTTCAAATAGAAAGCAGGCCATTCTATTCTTGTCTTGCATCCATTGTTTTTAGGGTAAAGACCTGTGTATAGACATGCAAGGCTTCTTGGGGTGTCAGGAGATGGTGTATAGCAATTTGTATATGTACATCCCCCAAAATTTCTAATCCATTCGTCAAAACATGTATGTGAATTTATTTCTGGATTAATTAAATTTAATTTATTTGCTCTCAACATATCACAAAATAAAAAAAGTATTTTCATATAATTTTTCTCAAAAAATAATCGGTATTCTAAGAGCGAGAAAGGCAATAGTTACCTAAATTTTAAATATTTATACAAAAACTCTTTGATCAATTTATTTGATTATTTTGACTTTTTCTAAGAATAATGATTTTTCAAAACTCGTTCTCTCAGTTGGGTACTTGATATACCCTTTGTTCTGTTAAATATAACGAGTTTTTCTTTATCTATCGGATTCGAATTATCATGTCCATGTACTAATAAATCTATATTGTTTTTCTTAAGGAATATTTCATCAATTAGCCAATTAGAAGGAATAACCTCATCAACATACTTAATTGATAGCAATATCTCTTTGCGATTCTCGTATGTTAATTCTGGGATGTAGCCTTTTGCTTTTTTGATTTCATCATCAGTAGTTAAAGCCACAATTACAGTCCCAAGATTTTTCGCTTGTTTTAACAAACGGATATGACCGTGATGAATTAATGTTGCAGACATATCCACCATAATTCTTTTATTTTCGTTACTCATAACTAAATTTAATTCTGGATCTTTAATTGGTCGATTATTTCACCTTTTGCTTTCTCTCGCAAATGTATTTCACCAATATGACAAACAACACTCCCCTTAGTGAGACCCCTTGGTTGATAAAGAACTGCTTTTTTATTTTTTGTCACAATATTGCAGTTAACATAGGTACATAAAAGTGGTTGACTCTCTATTGGGAGATTAATATATCGTGAATAAACATTCATAAATTTTTTTTTATTTTCTATCACAGACAATTTAAAGTCATCTAATTGTGGAAGGACGTTAAAGAGTGAGCATATTGAATGATAGGGACCCGTCATCCCTTTATTTAAATGGGTTTCTAAATTTAAATAAAATGAATCAACTTCCACATGAGGAGGACTGTTATATGCGATAAAAGCGGCTCCAGTAAGACCAAATAAACCTTTACAAGAGCTATATCCTATTACATCCGCTAGATCATGATCAGTTTCTAGCCCTATAGAAGCAGTTGCGTCAAGCATTATCTTACTATTTAACTCCACTGCCTTCTTTTTTATCCTTTTTAGTGGTAATTTTAGACCACGACTTGTTTCTGTATAACAACATACTATCCAGTCATAATGACCAGTGAGGTTATCTATTAAGTTGAGATCCATTACATCAATTTGTGAAATCTCACCTTGTATATTTTTAGCTCCATCAGCAAGTATTTTGAGTCTTTCTGAATAATAACCTGTAGATATTATTAGAATTTTGCCATATAAAAAATTCCAAGTAATTATTTCTAATGCTAAGGAGGCAGAACCTTGTAATCTGACTAGATATTTATGCCCACTTATTTTTTTTAGTGTCTCAATTACATTATTTTCTAAAGTAATATAATCATTATCTCCTCTACCGAAACATGGTCGAAGTCCTGTTATATTTTCAGGAATGAGACTGGCTGGCCCAGCTGTAAAAATAGATTTCTGATTATTTCTAAATTCAACGTAATCAGTTATTAAATTTGGAGAATTATCAGACATTTATTGATAATGTTTTCATAAAAGATACTTTATTTTGCAAAGGTGTAGACGTTGGCCTACCGAGGTCTGCTCGTGAACCTTTAGAACTCATAACTTCTATAAATGTACTTTCTTTATTATTCTTACATTCTTTAAGGGTTTTAGTTAATTGATTTATATCAGAAACCTTTTTTGTAATTTTATAACCAAAAATTTTAGCTAGTTTACTAAGGTTGATTGAATCAGCCTTGGTGGGCTGCCCTCCAACTGAATCATGTGCACAATTATTTATAAGTATATGTATCAAATTTGGACAGCCAGCACTAATAGCTAATGACCCAGTATGCATAAGTAATGCTCCATCCCCATCAATACATAATACTTTACGATTTGGCTGTTCAATTGCTATCCCAGCAGCTATCTGAGAGGCATGCCCCATTCCTCCAACAGTAAGGAAGTCTTTTGAGTGATTTTGTTTTAGGTTTTCTCTCGTTTCAAAAACCTCTCTTGATGCCATTCCAGTTGTAGCTACGATAATTGTCTCTGGAGGGGTATTTATTAGTATGCTTTTTATAATTTCCTCCCTAAGTGAATACTTAGAGGTCTGAAAAAGAAGATTTTTTTTATACTTTGAAAAAGTATTTTTACGGACGAGCAGAGCAATAGGAGAACTTTCTATGATTGATTCTGAAATAACATCATTGATAATTTCTTCAATATTCGTTGTGGATGCATCAATAATTTTATATTTAATACCTAGTAGTTCAAGCTGTTCACAAGTTATGCGCCCCTGAACTCTATGTTGCGGTTCGTCTGCCTTTTGTATTCCACTTTCAAGGATCTCACCTCTCCAGCCGATTAATAAAATTGCAGGAATTGAGTAAATATCCTTGTGAGAAAGCGATATCAAGGGGTTTATAATATTTCCAAGACCTGAATTCTGTAGATAAATTAAAGCAGGTCGAGAAGATGCTAAGTAATGGCCGATACCTAAAGATATCGCAGCTCCTTCATTAGTGGCTATTATATGAGAGTTATCTTTTAGTTGATCACTAAAACATGAGCAAACTTCTTTTAATAAGGAATCAGGCACTCCTGTAAAAAAACGTATATCTGATTTTATAAAGGTCTTTAAGAATACATTTGGATCAATCATTAATTTGTTCCGGGTATGAGATCTAGAATTTCCTTGATACTTATAAGATAATTATCACTCTCTAAGGACCTTTGATTTCTAAGTATTTGGTGTGCGACTTCATTCATTGCAGGGTAAGAAGCTCGAAGCATATGATTTGCATAAATTACAATATTAAATCCATGTTGTTCTAATTCTGGTTCTTTTACTTCGTTAAAACTTGTTGGGACGCATACTAAAGGGACACTTGGATGCTCTAATCTAAATAATCTAGAAAATTCAAAAATTTCATCTGGACTTTTTTTCCTGCTATGTATCATAATTCCATCTGATCCTGCATCTACATATGCATTTGCTCTCTTTAGAGCATCATCCATTCCTCTGCCAAGTATCAAGCTTTCGATTCTCGAGATAATCATAAAATCATTAGATAGCCTACTTTGTGTAGCAACTTTTATTTTTTCAGAGAAGATTTCTATATCTTCTTGCATTTGTAAGACATCATTCCCTAATAATGAATTTTTCTTGAGACCTTTCTTGTCTTCTATTATGACTGCAGATATTCCTAATCTTTCCATGGATTTTACGTTGAGCTGAAAGTGCTCTACTTTACCGCCGGTATCTGCATCCATTATTAATGGCTTTGTCGTTACATCAAAAATATTATTTATATTAGATAATCTTTTTGAAATATCGAGGGCTTCAATATCTGGTTTACCCATCTCAGTTGAGTCTGTCAAAGAACTTGACCAGAACCCGTCAAAACATTTCCGTTTCCCCTCTGTTTCTATCGAAGCATTTTCTGCAATAAGCGCTGAGATTGGACTATGGGTCTCTAATATAGTGATTAATTTTTTACATTTAAGTAATCTTTTAAGAGTCGACTTTCTTATTTCAGGAGTTGTGCCTAAGGCATGTACTTGCTCTGACATAGAAGTTGATGAAACCCCTTTTGTATAAGGTATCTCAATTAATTTACCACCGTAACTATTTAAGGCCTCTAATGCTAATTTCCTATAAGGTTTTAATGGCCCTTCAATCCAATCATCACCATGAAACATAAATTCAGGCTTATAAAGTAATAGGTTGGGAGCATAATCCCATTCATTTTGCTCAACAACATCCGTAACCCCTTTTATATTTTTGACAATTTTGACGCGCTTTTCATAAGTTAAATATGGCAATCTTTTATAACTAGCTACAGCCTTGTCTGTTAATAAACCGATAATTACATCCCCATATTCTCTCGCTTTCTCGATTATATTTACATGTCCATGATGCATTATGTCTATTGTCATACCAATATAAACAATTCCTTTTTTCATTTTATCTATTGATCTTTCTGTTTTAATCATGACATGGGTGCATGATTATTAAATTACATCATACGATAATTTATAAATTAAAAAAACTAAACTATATTTTTGAAATCCTGAATCTTACTTTATAGGATATATTTTCTCCTCCATAACTCAAACATTACAAGGCTGTATATTCTTTCTGAATTTGAGTAACCTTTTTCCTGATTCCTTAATATTTCTCTGACCGTCTCCTTCTCAAAAAAACAATTTTCATCCATTAATATTTCGTAAATAAAATCTTTAAAAGGTCCCGCTTCTAACCATTTTGCTAGAGGCACAGAAAATCCTTGTTTTCTCTCTATATTTAGGTTGGAAGGTAATATTTTTTGGGCTAATTTTTTTAAAAGTATTTTTTTTCTTTTGTTTGAAGCTTTGTATTTAGTAGGTAATTTACTAAAGCTAAACTCGATTAACTCTTTACTTAAAAAAGGAGATCTTATTTCTAAGGAATTTGCCATACTTGCTCTATCTGTTTTGACCAATATGTCTTCACTTAAATAATTTGTAAAATCCTTTTTCATTGTTATATATGTTATGTCATCTCCTTTTTCAAATTGATGACAAAATAAATGATCATAAGTAGGAGAGGAATTTATATGATTTGACAGCAATTTTTTCCTGTAAATAAAGTCAAAAAGATAAGGGTAGGGGGGTATAACGAGTGATTGTTGACACAATAATTTAAAAGCTAAATTTCTACCTTTAAATCCAATAGGAAAATATTTTAGGCATTTATTATATAGTTTATTTAAAATTGGTTTCGGAAAATAATTTGAGAAACTTGAAAAATATGGAGAGTGATGTGAATAACCACCAAATAATTCATCAGAGCCATCTCCACCGAGTGCAACACTACAATATTCAGAAAGCGATGAAAATAAGAGATAAGTTGCTATAGAGGAAGAATCTGCTAATGGCTCATCATAATATTCAGTTAAATTTTGCAAAATATCATAAGAAGGATTATCAATTACTATTTCGTTATGTGATGTAGAGAATTCTTTAGAGATTAATTTTGCATAATGACTTTCATCAAAACTTTGATGACCTGGGAAAATAGCTGTAAATGTAGATATATTTGGGGCATGCCTAGAGGCCAACGCCGTGATTAAACTAGAGTCAATACCACCGCTTAAACATATGCCTAGTGGTACATCAGAGATTAATTGAGATTCAACTGAAGCTTCTAAATTTAATTCTAATTCCTCAACTAATGTTTCTTCTTCACAGAAGTTATTTTGACTAGAAAACTCTGGAGGGTTCCAATATATCCAGGTTTTGATTAAACCATCATTTAAATCATATGATAGAGCTTCACTAGGCTGTAATTTTTTTATACCTTTAAAAATAGAATTATTTGATGGGGTATGTCCAGTAGCTAAATAAAAGTCTACGGATTCTAATGATAACTCAGTGCTTATAAAATTATTGCTTATGAGGCTTTTTACTTCTGAAGCAAAATATAAAGTTTTATTAGAGTAAGTGTAGTAGAAGGGTTTTTCACCGCATAAATCTCTTGCAGCAAAGATTTTATTATTTCTCATATCATATATAACAAAAGAGTACATTCCTCTTATGAATTGAAGACATTCATAACCCCAATAATGGTATGAATTTAGAAGAACTTCGGTGTCACAATTAGATTTGAATTTATAACCTAATTTTTCTAAGTTTGATCTAATTTTCACATGGTTATATATTTCACCATTGAATACCATTACAGCATCATTTGTTGTGTTAATAAATGGTTGTCTTGCATTTTTTGAAATATCAATAATGCTTAATCTTCTGTGAGCGAAGCCTAATTGATTATTTTTGGAAATCCATTGGTTTGAATCGTTAGGGCCTCGATGGTAAAGGGATTGAGATGCCTTTAAAAGTCATTCTTTGTCAACCATCGTTGAAGTTGAAGCTGAGCCAACAAATCCACACATATGAGCAAATAAATAAGTGTTTATTCATATACATTGGATCTCTATTCTTTATGAATTGACATCTTAATGTAAAGAAATCAAAGTATAATAACAATTTTTCCTATTAACTAAATCAAACAGAATGTTATTTAGTTTTATTAGTTACTTTATGATTCTGAATTCTATTTAAGAATTTCATATAAGTCTAAGATAAAAATGTGTCATATTTTTTTTTTGAACTTAGAAATTCGTAAAATCTAAATGGTAATTTAGATCCAAAATAATAGAATTTCAATAACTCATAAAGTAATTTCCAATGAGTTAATACTTTATAAATTGATTTAATAATACTTGTTTCCCGCTTTTTTTTAGGGAAAAAAGATTTAATTTCTTCCTTAAATTCAAATAACTTAAAAAAGTCTTTTTTTACTAAATAAGATTCTAATAATTCAAGAAGAATTCTAAAGCCACTATTTTCGTTATAAATTTCTTTATCAGTACCATTTTTTATGCGAAAAAAGTGGCAAACAATAGCAGCACATGTATATACTTGTTGGGAATAATCTGAACGCAAATTTGAAATCCTTTTATTATGTTCATTTATGATTGTTAATTTTTCATTTAGGCAATGAATTTCACCTCTTTCTGATAAACGAAGCCATAAATCATGATCCTGTGACTTAATAAATGAAGAACGATACCCTCCCACTTTGATGGCGATATCTTTTAAAAAGAATGCCGATGAATGAGGGAAAAATCCTTTCATTGTTCTTAATCTATAAACTAGTTTTGAATTCGAATTTGGTAAGTTAGAACTATAAATAATTGATTTATTTTTTTTGAGTAAGAAGTTTGAACCAAGAAGAACTGTATCTTTATTGTCTTTAACGAAATTTAATTGATTACTAAGTCTCTCTGGCAAGGCAAGATCATCCGCATCTAACCTAGCAATCCATTTTCCGGAAGCTTTACCTAATCCATAGTTTAATGATTTTGTTAATCCACTATGGTCTTTATATATGTATCTAATTCTTGAATCTACCTCTCCATATCTTAAGATAATTTTTTTTGTTAGATCTGTACTTCCATCGTCTACTATGAGAAACTCATATTCTTTTAATGTTTGATTTTTTATACTTAGAATCGCCTTCTCAATCCACTGTTCGCCGTTTCTTACTGCAAGTAATATTGTAATTTCTTTCATATCGATTAAAGTAAAATCCACTCTTTGGGTAGTAATCCTACAAATCCCCAAGCCCTCTCAGTACCATAATTTTTGTATGAAGGAGCAATTATTATTTTATTATTGTTCTTTGAAAGCCATGCACCCCACCAACTAAATGTACTGTCTGCAATTATAAAATGTTGACATTGTGACATCAGGTGTAGATCAATACTAGCTTCATTCTTATCTACAAAAATAGCATCTTGATCTTTTAAGAGATCTCTAATAAACCTAGAATGGTTTTTCTCCGAAAAAACAAAAAATTTTGGGTAAGGTATTTTCTTAATCATATATTTAACTGATTTACGATAATAATCATCAAGATTTATTAAATTAAATGCCTTTGTATCTTTGTTAGGTTCTCGAAGATGAATAGCAATTGAACATTTATTATTGATATCTTTTAAAAGTTCTTTATTCGATCTATTGAGACAATTTTTTATCCTTACCTCATGTCGTATTATGTCCCCAATATTTCGAAAATAAGCTTCACTTTGCCAGTAACCCTCTATTCTCAATGATCTATTAGGATTTATTTTTAAAAGAGTATTGTCGAAATCAATCCCTTTTTGATAAATATAATTCCTGTTATTTAGAGGTAAAATCATGTTTGTTACTTTTTTTAATCTTCTGCTTTTGTGCGAAAAAATCTCAACTTTATCTATAGTTCCCTTCTTTTCGTAAAATGGTAAAGCAAAATTACTTAGCTCACAAGTCCTCTGATATTTTTTATCGCTTATAAAACCAGATATCTCATCTAAAACAAGTTCGAAATCTAATCGCAAAGATAAACTCCTGCATGAAGCATATATAAACAGTTGATTACCTAATCCTCCAAATAATGTAGCTATTACCTTTCTTTTAGTTTGAGGCATGAGCACTAAGTTATTACCTACTTATATTGTCTGAAAAGTGTGCGAAAAACTCAATAAATATTAGAAAGTTTTAGATTATTAATATCAGTTTTATGTCATATCAGCTACTACGACAATAGGTCGTAATTATTGGTTAATTCGAATTATTGCCAAGGGAGCACTAGGTCGAATCCTGTCGCCTCGACTCTTAAAGACCAATTTATACTAGGTAATCTCCTAAACTCTAATTTTTATTGTCTACAGTCTCATACCCCAAAGGGGATCTGTAGGGGTATTTAGAATCTTTGAAGATCCCAAGTAGGTGTTTAATTACATTACCGGATAAAGAAGTAAATTTATCCTTAAGTAGTGGTTGTAATGCTTGCAGGAAAGCTTTTTAAAAATTATTTTTGAACAGTTTGTATCTTTATTCCAAAGATTCTTTGTTAACTTCTGATTTGATTGATGTTTTAGTAATTTATAAATCTTCAGAACTTAAACCTTCTTTACAGATAGATGAATTATAAATTTATTGTTTAAAAATTTTATCATTTACTATGATTCAATAATATCCAAAAGTAAATTTCGCAAATAAAATATTTAGATGGAGGAAAAAAATAAAAAAGAAACCTTAGCATTTAAAGCCTTGCAAAAAGGAAACTATCTAGAGGCAGAAAATTTACTTAGAGAAATTGTCTCAAGTGGAACTAATAATTATTCTGTTTATGGAAGCTTGGCAGTTTTAAGTGGAAAAAAAGGAAATATTGATGAAATGTTCGAATACTTAACTTATTCAACCAAGCTAAACCCAAAATACGCTGATGGGCATTTTAATTTAGGCATTATTTATTTAAAAAAAGAGAATTTTGATAATGCTATACATTCTTTCTTAAACACAATAAGAATAAGGCCTGAGGACTCAAATGCTTTAAATATGCTTGGATTAGCTTATTTTAAAAAAGGAAATATAAAATCATCAATTAGTTATTATTTAAAGGCAATAGGATTAAATCCCCATAACGACAAAATCTATAACAACCTTGCAATTGCATATTCAAAGTCAGGTAATCTTGAAGCCGCTGTATCAATTTACTTAAAGGCCTTAAAAATAGATTCAAATAGTTTTTCTACACTTTTTAATTTAGGAAGAATTTATCAACAAAAAGGTGATTTTGAAAAAGCTTTGGAAACTTTCGAAAGAATATTAAACCTCAAAAATGTTAATTCCCTTGATTTGGTGTTCAATGAAATTGGAATAACCTTACAAAAAAAAGAAGATTTTCATTCAGCTATTAAATCTTATTTACAAGCAATTAAGCTCAATAAAAATTCAATACAGTTTTACAATAACTTGGGTTATGCTCAATTTGAAATAGAGGATTTTGATTCCGCTACCTCCAGTTTTTTAAAGGCAATAAAACTTAATCCGAAAAACGCAATAGCTAGAAAAAATTTAAGTAAAATCTTTTTACTAAGAGGGAATTACAAGGAGGGATTAAAAAATTATGAATACAGATATAAGCATACAAACATAAGAATCCTTCCGCACGCATCTCCCAACATTCCTATTTGGAGCGGGGAGGATTCAGAAAGACCTGATAAGTTATTAATTGTTTCAGAACAAGGTTTAGGAGATACCATCCAGTTCATGAGATTTTTACCTTTTTTAAGGAAACAAGATCAAAAGATTTATTTTTGTGCTCAAGAAAAGCTTCACGGTCTAATCAAAAATTCAAAAATAGACTTTTCTCCACTGTCGCCAAATCAAGCGAATAAATTTTCAGAAGGCAAATGGATTCCATTATTATCACTCCCCAAAATACTTAATGTTCGTCCAAACAATCAACTGATAAAAGCTCCCTATATCTATTCTGATGAATATTTAATTAATAAATGGAAATTATTATTTTCTCAATATGAAGAGAAAATAATTGGCATTCATTGGCAAGGGAACCCAGAAACTGAGCAAGGAATTCATAAAGGAAGATCTTTATTACTTAACGAATTTTCAACACTAGCTGAGAATAGTAAATGCAAATTTTTATCCTTACAAAAAGGTTATGGAGAGGAACAATTAAAAGATTGCTTATTTAAAAATAAATTTGTTGATTTTCAAAAAGAAGTCAATGAGATCTGGGATTTTGTTGAAACATCATCAATTATTGCTAATTGTGATTTAATTATTACTTCAGACTCTGCAGTTGCTCACTTAGCTGCTGGCATGGGAAAAAAAACATGGCTATTACTTCAGAAAATCCCTGATTGGAGATGGGGTTTAAAAGGGAGCCATACCTTCTGGTACGAAAACATGGAAATATTTCGCCAAGTTGAAAGAAATAATTGGCGGGAAGTAATGATAAGGGTTTCAATAAGACTAAATAATTTTTTAAATAATTAAATATGAAAAATTCCTCTATTAAAAAAAAAATTATTAATGCCCCAATCTCAATTGGGGAGCTCGTAGACAAAATCACCATCCTTGAAATCAAAAAAAATAAATTACAAAACTCTAAATTGGAAAATGTGTTGAAGGAACTTTCTTTTTTGAGAAAATTGATGGAAAAACATCAAATAGAAATAGCTGATGATTTATTTAGCCAGCTTAAAGAAATAAACCTAACATTATGGAACATTGAGGACCAAATAAGAATAAAAGAGAAAAACAAAGAATTCGACAATATTTTTATTGAATTAGCCAGATCTGTTTATTTAAAAAATGATAAACGTGCAAAAATAAAAAAAAGAATAAATCGATTATCTAATTCAGAAATTACTGAAGAAAAGTCATATACAGAGTACTAAATACTGAAACCTATATAGTTTGCAATCTTAAAACAAGTTTAATAAATCGTTTGGCAAATCAGGAAATTTTTTAATTTCTTCCTTAATAAAATTCTTCATTAATATTTTTTCTTTATCACAAATCTCCATTGCTTTTCCATAAATAAATTTTTCTTTATTTGGTTTAGTTGGTTGCTGGAATATATTGATCTTGAGTTTATGGCATATATATTCAATGGTTTTTTCAAAGTTATTTTTCAATTCCGAATAATTTACTAAAACTATATTCGATGAATTTCTTGCTGCGTTTTTTGCATCAATTATGTGTGATGCCCATCTCTCAAAATAATTCGTATAATTTTCTATCTGATATCTTTGCGACTGGCCTTTTGGATTAGTTTTAATAAGTTCTAAGGGTGAACTTAACTTAGGTCCTTCCAACCAATTCCATCTATGCAAAAACTTCCAATAAGAAATAAAAACCTCTTCAGGATTCCTATAAATGTAGACAACCCTACATAAATTCTTATTATGATCTAAAAGACTTAAAGGGAAATGGGACTTGAGAATACTGTTAACACAGTAAGAACTATATTCATTTTTACTAATGTCATGCAGAGAAAAAAGAAATTTATTCAAACTTTCCTTTGAAAAAAAATTAACAAAAGAACCTAAAGGCATATAGTCAAAGTTTAAGAACGGATTAACGGTGTATTCAGTACATTCTGAAATTGAGTTCATCATGAAATGAGTACCGCTTCTTTCATGAGAACATACCATTAATGGGATCTTTACTCTCTCAGAACAAGATAATACAAAGCTTGGACCATTGATCTTGTAATTTACCATTTCAAAAAAAATTCTTTTGTTATAAAAGCAATATTTTTACTTCACTCAAAACATTGAGCTAAATTTACATAGTATACAATTTTTTTAATTGTAAATTATAACAATAGCTGGTTTTAATAGCTTCCCCTCTTTTTGATAGCCTGCTGCAATTACTTAAACAATATTATTTCCTTTAAGTTTTTTATTTTACATTACATATTTAGCATCATGGAAATTAGGATTAAATAAATCTCCTTCTTTGCAAAGTTCTTGCTCTATTTTTAATTTTTTTATTGTTTTATATTCTTTAGGCAAAAAATAATTCGAATAATTCATAAATTAATCATCCTTAAAACTAAAAATAAAACCTAATATAAAAAGTCTATGAAAAATTTAAACAACAACTGATTTTCATAATAATGAATCCTATTTTTAATCTTAATGTCGAATGACTAATACTGAGTGGGTGTTCATAATACTTCTGCCAAGTCAGATGCCTTATCTAGTCAAGAACCTTAGTTTGGAATCAAGCATAACTCTTTAAGTTTGTATAAGGCTCATACCCCATCAAAATCGGCAATTTGCTTTATTGTTCTCATAGTTCCATCTCTACGTAGCTTAGTATGGGCAACATACGCATATCTACTTGAAAAATATTAAAGCACCAAGAGCCGTCAAATTACCGTCAAATTAATATTAATCCTAACTTAAATATCTAATCATAAATTAAATAGTTATTGCAAAATCTAT
This sequence comes from uncultured Prochlorococcus sp., assembly GCA_902535175.1. Lineage (GTDB taxonomy): Bacteria > Cyanobacteriota > Cyanobacteriia > PCC-6307 > Cyanobiaceae > Prochlorococcus_A. Next base: position 44,619 of record CACASR010000006.1, on the reverse strand, counting down.
AAACATAGTGTCCTATTAGGTATGCTAAGTGCTTTGGAAGCACTAGGCTGCAGGTTCGAATCCTTAAACCCGACTTGCTTTTAAGCGAAGACCAACACCCACCTTGGGGAAAAATTGGGAAAAATAAATAACTTTGCTATTAATTGTTTTTAAATACCTTATAAAACTTTTTATGTATTGATAACTTGTTTTGCCACGCTCTAAACGATAAAAGAAACATATGCTCATATTCCTCAAGAAGTTTGTTAAAAAAAAGAACTAAAGGATTATCTCGGAATAGTGAAAATGGAAGAAAATATCCAGCGAGAAAAAAAGTTCATTCCAAAACTAGAAAAGTAGTAAAAAGGAAAAATAATTATTCCTTTTCTTCATCTATTTTTTCCTCGTTTATTATTTTTGCTGGTTTCATAAGCCTTTCACTCACAATATTTTTTCTTGTCAGGCAACTACAACCTGTTATCAGAAATGAAAGATTAAAATTCTTATGTACTTATCAACTTGGCAATAAAAAAACTCAAAGCTATAAAGAATCAAAATTGGAACTAGAAAAGCTTATTGGAGATAGTGATAAGTATTGCAAGAATTTTCTTCTTCCAAAAGAAAAAAAAGGATTTAGATTATTCCCAATTATGAGGGATATTCTTTTTAGATTTATTTAGTATTTCCCCCAGGCGCTTTAGGAGCACTAGGTCGCAGGTTCGAAGCTTATCGTCCCTATTGTCAAAAACAAATTCATACCAGTGAGTTCTCAAAACTCTCTATTTTATTTCTTACTATAAAAAATATAAGACTTAGTAATTATTTGGCGATTTAATAAAAAATTGCTTATTTAACCTATTTAGCCTTTTTATTTTTTAATATATGAAAAATCAAACTTTTAATAGTAATGAGTAAATTTAAAGATAATTTTTCTAGTGAAAGTTTTTACCCAGATAGTAATTATTATCTTGACAAGGAGAATTCTCTTAAAGATGAACCAATTTCAAAAGATCCAAAATCCAATAAGGTGGGAATTTTTGAATGGCCAAATACCTATTGGTTTATTGCTGAAAGAACAAATGGAAGGCTTGCAATGATAGGTTTCATGGCTGTGATCATTAACTACACTTTATTCGGATGGATAGCTTATCCAATCCTTTAAATGAGTAATTCTAATTTTGACAAAAATGGTGTAGATAAATCCGGAACACATTGGCTTCAATATGCCGCTTTTGTTGTAACTGCATTTGCTATATACTTTGCGTGGGCATTTTTCAATGATGCTAATTTCCACCATTTCGCCATAAAAATATTCAAATTCTGGAATTGTAATGGATATAACCCATTAGGTTATTGCGTGATGCGTTGGGAAGTAGACTTTTATCCTTAGAAAGTAATGGATAGGTCTTATTGGTTGGTTAATTCAAATAGATCAAGGATAAAAAGATTTATAGAAAATACAAATAATAAAAATCAATTTTTTAAATATATGTTTATTGATTCTGGAAAGGTTACTTCTTAATGGGGCAAAGAACCACCTGTCATTACAACCAGAGAAGAATTTAAGAAAGAATCAGATAGAGAAGAATGGAAAAAATTAATTGCTCAGGGTCGGAGAAGAACCGAGGAAGATTGGACAAAAAAAGAGAGCTAGGATTATTCATTCTTAATAGGCGGTTAAAAAATACTCAATTACTAACCAATGGCGATTCAAGTAGAAACGTTTCATACTATTTAAATTATTTCTACCAAAGTCGAAAAGTTTAAATATTGTATTTTTGCTAACCAATTTACTTTAATTTCCCAATTATTTTTATTGGTTTTTGATTAATCATATGTTTTTGAAGAGTTTTCAAGTAATCTATTTAATTCCAAGAGTTCTTCTTTACTAAGTTCTCTATATTTTCCTTTTGGCACGTCTAACTTAATATTCATAATTCTTATACGCTTTAATGATCGTACTCTATATCCTAAGGCCTCACACATTCTTCTAATCTGACGGTTAAGTCCCTGTGTGAGTATTATTTTAAAATTTCTTGGACCCAATTGTTTTACGAAACAATTTTGAGTTATTGTGTCTAATATTTCAACTCCATTACTCATACTTTGAATAAAGTCGCTATTAATAGGTCGATTAACTTTTACAATATATTCTTTTTCATGATTATTTCTTGCCCTGAGTATTTTATTTACGATATCTCCATCATTAGTTAAGAAAATCAATCCCTCGCTGAGCTTATCTAATCTTCCGATTGGGAAAATTCTTTTAGGGTATTTAATGAAATCTATTACATTATTAGGTTCTACTTTTCTATCTGTTGTGCAAACAATTCCTACAGGTTTATTAAAGGCTAAGTATATGTTTTTTTGTATCTTTGATTTTTCTATTCTTTGACCTTTAACTTCAACTTGGTCATTATCTTCTACTTTAGTTCCAATTTCAGGAATTTTGCCATTAATGGTTACCTTTCCTTCTAGGATTAATCTATCTGCTTCTCTTCTAGAACAATAACCAACTTCACTTAAGTATTTATTTATTCTGGTAGCCATTTTGTATGTTTCATTTTTATCTGCACAAAAAAATAATTTACTAATCACTTAATATTTTAGATCGGGTGTCAATTTTAGTTAATCCTTTCATTATTGAATTTCAGATTATTTTATCAGTAATTTATACCTACAGATCTAATTCTCTTTTTAATTCCAATTTTTTTCAATTTTCCTCCATCCCTTAGAAAGTAATCTTTCATAAATTTCTCTAGCCAAATCTATTTCAACAGAAACTGTATTGGTCATTACTGGTGGTTTATTTCCTAATCCCCCCACTATTTTTCCAGTATCTATAAACATATATTCAAAAACTCCATCAATACTCTTATCGTTTTTCATAAATCTTTTAACTTCTGACCTATTTGAAGCAATCAACCAATAAGATCTAGCCATTAATCTAACCTTGGAATTAGTAAGCTTTCCATTTAAAACAAACTCATTTGATCAGTTTCTTTTTTCTTTACATCCTCTACTAGCCAACCATCAGGGGACCAACTTATCATGATTGCACATAATCCTCTTAATTCATCTGCATCTTTAACTTGCTCTGTCCATTCTTCCTCATATCCATTAGGAACGATAACAGGCATGCGGTGATGTAAAGGTTTAATTAAATCATTTGGTTCAGTTGTCAAAACGCAGCAACTCTCAAGTTCTACTCCATCTGGTGAAGTCCACTTACTCCAAATTCCGCCCAACCAAAAAGTCTCATAATTCAATTTTCGAACACGATATTTTTTTTCAAAAAAACCGCTCGCAGGTATTAGGCACCTTTTATGTTTCCAACTTCCACTAAATAATTTTTTTTCTTCTACGGTTTCTGATCTTGCATTAAATGGTCTTGGTATCTCTTTATCAAATGGGTCTCTGGCCCAAGGAGAAATAAAGCCCCATGTCATAAAAGTAGTTTTAATCCTTCCTTCGTTTTTTATTACAAGAATAGGATCATTTGGTCTTATTAGACTTTGAGTATCATATTTAGAATCAAGTCCACTCGGATAGTCTTGTTTCAAAACCTTTGGCAACTTCTCAAATTTAGTTTTCAGCTCAAATCTTCCGCACATTGAATTTTATGATATTTCTAAAACTCACTTAAAAAAAAAGTAAATTTACCTTATTTTAGATCTACTTTCAGTTTTCTCAAATAAAAAACAGTTTTTTGATCGTAGAAAGTTTTTTATCCAAATAATTAAAAGAAAATATAGATATTGAAAAGCTTCCTCAAATTTAATTTAAATGTTAGAAACTTTAATTATGACTGATCCTATTCTTTATTTATCTATGTTATTAGGACTTGGAGGAGTTTACGTATTAATCTCTTCCTTCCATGATGATGACGATGGTGATGATGATGGAGAAAAATATATTTATAATCTCGAACAAACTTATTTAGCAAGATAATTCATTTCAATATAGAAATAGATTATCTCCAAAAGTTTCTACTAAAAACAGGCCACCACTGAAAATAGTTTTATAGGAGTAAAGGAATATTTTTTTTTCGCAAATTTCAGTTGATAATTATATCGATTTTTAAATTAAGTTGTTGGTCCTCTATCCGTATATGTTTGTGCCTTAAACCGTACATTTTTATTAGTCGATTGATAAGCATACCTAGTTAGAACCTAGTAGTAATAGGGATAAATTAAATGCCTTCAACGCCAATAAAATCTTGTAATAAATATGTGTTGAGTTACAAAGATTCAACAAATAAGACACATGAAGTTGGTTTCTACGCTCGCGATGCATACGATTGCCTAATGCTTGCAAGAGAATTCAACACTTACGTTCATGACAATCCAGGATCTGTAATCAGAATCCAACAAAAATTTTAAGGAAATTAATTATGAATTTAAAAAGATCACCATTCGCAATTCAAGATAAAAATGCAAGAGATCTTGATAATGCAAAAGAATATCCAACAATTGCAGATTTAATGAGAGAACAGAAAGTTCCACAAGATTATGCAAATACAGTTCACCATCGTAGAGATTTAGACTCTCTCGGTTAGTTCACGAGAATAGTTAATTACTAATTTTAAAAATTATGATTATGATTAATCCGATTTGCAAATCATTCATAAGATAATATTTTCTTCCTCAAGTTTTTTTTTAAGCTCTAAAGGCATATATGCAATATCTTTTTTTATTGCATTAATGGCTTCTCTATACTTTTCAGAGTCAGCTAAAAGCATTTTTATTAAATTGTATTGACTTTCAATTTCTTCAGAAGAAAATTTTCCCATAAAAAATATTTACTACCCTTTTATATTAAATCAACAGTCCAACATACAAAAGATTAACTATTAGTTGGAGGCTGCTGCAATTTCTTTATGGACGGAAAGAAATTCTTTATCCGTAAGAACTGGTGTAACTTCAATTTCTACGCCAAAATTATCGACCCAGATACTACTCCATTTCCAAATGTTCTGATGGTTCGAAGATTCAACTATAGCCCAACCATTAGCTCCCTCAGGATTTACCACTCGATTAAGAACTTTAAACCCATCAAATTCATCACCTTCGCATCCTCCTTCAACAAAACCCGCAAAAGCTTCAGCCCCTTGCATATGACTTTCTTGATCTGGAAATTGCCAGTGAATGATGTAAGTTTGCATGAATAAAACTATTTTTTTAATTATTAATTATCGAATTTAAAAATTAAATAAAAAGTCTTTAAATACTAATTAAAAACTCATTAATTTAAGGGCAAGAAAACAAAAAAAAAGACTCTTACGAGCCTAGGTGATGGGGACTCCTATAATGACAAATTAAACAGAAACAAACAACCCCATCAATAGGTAATTTTAAATACTTACAAACACCATATGTAGTGCTATGATTTTTAAAAAGGGCTGGGTGATGGGGATTATCCCGCTTTTTTATTGGGGCGAAGCCAACGCCCTTTTTTTTCTAGAAAAATTTACTTTAATCAATAAAGCCAGATCGAAGATTAAAGTATTTGAACCTTTTGAGGATAGTTCAAAGAACTTTTCTATAATTAATGCAATTTTAATCTCTTATGGTTGTGTTTAAGCGATCAAGTAAGTCAGTTTTGAAAGGCTCTAGGGTTGAATCTATAGAAGAAGCGAGAATTGAATATTAAAAAACTTTTGGAGGAAGGGTGGAAAAATACTTATAGATTTAATAGTTTTTTTTTTAAGAAAATGTTGAATAGGTACTTTACCTAAAATTTGACATTATTAAAAATTAATTGCTAGATAAGCTTCAAAAAGGAAGATTGAACATGAAAAAAGACATTTATTCAAATATTAAAGATTCAGATGCTTTGGAAAATTTTTTCGAATGTATAACTTCTTGTAGCATCAATAGTGAGGGAGTAGATTGCACAACAGCATGTTATGTAAAACATTTAGAACCTAACAATATCGATTACCCATTAAAATTTTCATAAACAAAGCTTATTAATAATTGTTATACTTCTTTGATGATATTTCCTCCTCCTCAAGTTATTTTTGGGCTATTGCTTTTATCTATAGCAGTAGTTCTCATTTGGGATATTAGATACAATCCTTTTGGAGAAAACGAAGACGGAATTTAATCTTCAATTAGGAAGCTGATTTGTTGGTGGTGCATGAAATCGCCGTTTCTTTCTTTTGAGTCTTTTGTAAGCGACTAAACAGCCTAAAAGTAAAAATGTAATAGCTATTGAGTTAATCATATCAAGTAGTTTTATATATATAAAAACAAATATGTTCTAAATATCAATGATTAAAGTTATTTTTTCAAAAAGTGACTAATTATGTACTAATTTTTAATTTTTAGCTTTGACATTATGCACCCTAATCAACCAAGAGAAAATGCTTATCTGACCAAAAGTAATTTCTATGTAATAAGAATAAATCACTTTTTCTTATTTCTCATTTGATATTGCAGAACGGCTTTTAGGTGTTGTACTTCTTTTTCTAAAATCTCAATTCTTTTTTCTAGTTCTTCATTAGTCGCCATATTTTTAAAGATAAATTCCTTGTATTTATATTATTAAAAAAGTGACTTGTTACCCATGGCAACAGTCAAATAAGTATTAGAGCCTATTGATGGGCATAATTTCTCTAGATAAATTATGCAGAGTATAAATTTAGGGGTAATTTATGAGTGGAGATTACGAGACACTAGAAATCAATCAACCTAAAATTACATATTTACGGAAAAGATCCGAAAATAATACAGAATGGTTAGATGAATTAATCAACCAAATTGAAGATATGAAAAACAATATATCCAAATCTGCTTAATGACAGAAAAAGAGTTGAAGGAATTAGAGAAATTTGCAAAAGAAAATGGATACAATGACGAGCTAAAAGATATATATTTAAGGGAAGTTATTGACAGAAATAAAGAATACGAATGAGATCAAATTTTCGACCAAATATTCGATTAGCTACAAACATTCTTTTAGTTATTGGTACTTTTTCTATTGCTTTAAAGATTGCTCCAATAGCAAAGGTATATCAGGAAAAAAATTTATGTATTAAATATTTAAAACATAAAATAGATAGAGACAAACTTATCAAAAGACTAAAAATTGTTAAACAAGCAAATCCATCTAGTATTTGTGACTCTATCCTCAAAAGTTAAAAATGCGTATTATTCTTAGAAATTTTAAATTTTTTATTTTTTTTTTTTTTCTATCTCTAAATTTCAATAATTATTCTCTTGCACATATGAGGGGTACATTTATTTCTGAAGAGGAAGCTGAAAAAAGAGCTTTAGAACTTGGTTGCGAAGGAATACATAAGAACCAGGATAAATGGATGCCATGCAAAAACGAAAAAGAATTACATATTTATTTGAGGAAATAGATGGAAAGATTAAAAACCAATAAAAGAAAAATTCACAGAAAAATAAACGCAATTTCAGCAATCCCCTTACTAATTACTATTGTATCTGGGACTATTTATAGTATTCTTCAACCATTAGGAGTAGATGCTTTTTGGTTAATAAAATGGCATACGGGTAATTTTGGCATTATTAATTTGCAACCTTTTTACTCGATATTTCTTGGCACAGCTTCAATAATCTCAATAATATCTGGCGTTAAACTATTACAAAAAGAATCTTAGACATATTCTAAGCCAAGCCAAAATGCAACTAATTAATACTATTTGCGCCCCCACTTACTAAGAAAATTATCGCTCCTAGTGCCATTGTTGCTACACCCATATAAGGATATTTCTTAATTCTTGATTTAGTAATTGGAAGCCATGAAAGGTATCTATCAGATTTATTTAATTCATTTTTTTGCCTAGGTGGCAATCCTAATTCTTCTCTTCTTTTAGCTTCGCCCATAATCTTAAATTTGTTTATGCATCAATATTAAAAATTATGTGCCACACCTGCGAGTTACTTTATTAAAAAAGAGGTCCTTTATAGATAAACAAATTATTTAAGATTTATTTAGCCTTCTTTAAATATAGATTCTTTGTATTTGCCTGATCTGATGTAAATAACAAAATTAAGATAGTTCCAACTAGAAATGAAAAAATCATTGTCAAACCAACAACTTCAACCATTTCACTAGGCAGATAATTTAGAAACATTGATGAATAGATCTCTTATCTTAAACTTAGCAATTGTATTTTTTATGTAAAGTAAGGATTCTCCTTAAATTTCGAAAAGAACTTTCTGAAACTTTTTAATATTTATTTATTTTTATTTGCTGGATAAATCTAGTTCTAGCCGATCACAATTTTCTTACTTAGCTATTCCCATTTTCTTAAGCAATTTCAGGTAAGGCAAGGCCCAATTACCAAAGGTAAAAGAGATTGTCGTATTTTTTGTAGTTGGTAATAATGTTTTAGAACGTGTAGAGGCTAATTTAGAAAATATCTTTATAGTCTCTGATTCTAGATTATCCATATACAATTTTTTTTTTGAACACCTCGATCTTTTTTTTGAGGCAAATAATTTTCTATAAACCATAAAACTTGATCCAAATTTGATTTATTAGGTAAGGTTTTAATTTGTTTATTTTTCTTTTTAAAGATATTTATTTACCTCTTAATTACTGAATTAAATTTGCCATTCATATATTTGAAATCAATAATAAAGGCATCAAAATTATGTTCTTTTTAACAATCGATAATCGAAAAAATAAATTAATAATTACCTTGTTTTTATAAAAATAAAAAAGAGGGATAAAACCCCCTTTTATGGATCAGTTTCAAAAAAGAATTTAATTTTTTGGGTCTTTCAATTTCATTTCTTTTTGTGTTTTCCTGATTCTTTCTTCAAAGACGGATCTTCTGTATGGAGGAACTTCTCCACTTTTAGTTGCCAAAAGTTGAGCTTCATATAGCCTATTGGCTCTTTTGATTCTTTCTCTTATTTGTAAGAGGTTATTCATAGTCTTTTGCAGTAAATGAGAATCCCGTTCCCTACTCCCATATCATGCGTCCAGAGATATAAACTTGGATGAACGTAAATGAACAATAACATCTTCAAAAAAATTCCGCGAGAGTAATTTTTAATAATTTTTCTCAAAAAAATAAACATTGCATAAAAGTATAAATAAGCTTTCAAGAATAAGAAAATTAAGATAAGAAAATTGTTTGCGACCCATCATTATTATCCTGAATCATTATTTTTTTATTTGGGAAAATATATGATAATATTCTTTTCAAATTTGAATTATCTGAAGGAATTATATTATTCAAATTTTTTGAATTAATTTTCCAATTTTCATCTACAAATAGTTCTTTATAATCACCTTTTTTATTATCCAGTGATGTCTTATTTAGAATCTTGAGTAACATTTCTGAATCATAATCTTTAAATTCTTCATGGCTCTCTTTTAAATTTTCAATCATTATTTAGAAATCTAATGTTTCTAAATCTTGCATGAGAAATTTGAAGAATACAAGGTATTAATTACCTAAAAATTTCTCTCAAGATAAAAAATCCGGATTCTAATATAATAATTTTTTTTAGAAAATTTTATTCCAAAATAGCCAAAGAATGATATTTAAAAAGATTAATTAATGATTTACACCATTTATTTACTTGTTAATTTGCAATTAAGGGATTCAGAAAAGATGCCAAGAGTAATTAACAAAAAAATTAGACTTTTAAGATGGTTAAACTCAGGTATGATACTACCATTCATCATTATGGCTGCATCCTCATCAATCATTCTTTATGGTGTTTTATTTATCCTTATAAAATAGTTTTTAACTTAAGCCGCTAAGTTTTCCTCAGATTTAGACATTATCATTGCAGCTTTTTTTAATAAACTAACTACTTCTTTTCTTCCAACTGCATTATCAGCTTGACGCATTATTTCAGCATATTTTTTATTTATTTTTTTCATAAATAGTTTTAATTTAATCTAAAATTACAGCACCTGAAGATGGTGTCAATCGTAAATAATTATCATCTATTATTTTTTCATCATTAATTACGCATTTATTTTTGATAATTTAATATGTTTAAAATTTTTTTAAACAATGATTACAAAGATTTATCAATATCAAAATTCACAATCCTCATAATTAAGCAATATTAAAGGATTTGGAAACATAAAATAAACCTCCGATTAGGATAACTATGGCAGCTCCATAAAAAAGAAAAGGGATAATTGGATATTTATATAGTGTAGACCTAACTTTTTGCTGTATGGCTTTTTTATCGAGTTGGGGCAACTTTATGTCTTCATTTTTTTCTCTAGGCGGAATACCCAAATTTTTTCTTCTCTTTGCCTCTCCCATTATTAATACTGAGGTATGCCCATATATTTTAAATAATTATTATCAGCTAAATCTATAATTTGATTCCATTCTTCATGAGATGTTTCCAAATGATTTTTAAAATCTTTTTCAAATTTAACAATAGATCTTTTTTCAATATTTTCTGGAGAATTATAATTTCTTAAAAAAGTAATACTCAAATAAGATGATGATGAAAAAAATATAATTACTTTAGCAATTCTAAAACGATTCATATCCAAGATAATTCTTCCATACTTGAGAAATCAACTTTGTGAATTTTTATCCATTCACTATTTGCTTGAACAAACTTTTGAATATTTCCCTTTAGAGCATGATGTATAAAAATTGCTTTTCTAGGATCATCTTTACTGAATCCTCTAAATAGTGGTTTAATATCAAATCCAGACTGTCTTAGATCTGCTTCGTTACTATCAAAATTTTATCCATTCTTCAAATGTACTTTCAATTTTAAAAGAAATTACGATTGTTATATTCCTAGACATTAAAGAATAAGATATTTTTTTTTATATTAAAAGGTATTTCAAGCATTCTCAATTAATTAAACCATCTAATTTTGAAAACAAAATAACTCTTATATAAAAAATTTTATCTTAATCTTTTAAGTAATTTTCAATAAAACTTTAAAAGAAAAATAATATAATTTTAGTTATCCTAAAAATTAAAGATTTGATCTTAGAAATACTTAATTGAAAGGCGTAGTGTTGTTAGTAGGAGCTATTAATAGAATTTCAAAAACTATCCCAGTTATGGCAATTGGTAAAACCCAAATACCAATAAATCTATGATCAAAAAATCTCAAATGATCTTCACCCTTAAAAACATTCCTTAAAGCAGTAAATAGTGTTTCTGGTTGTTTATATGATGGACCATTTTCAGACGCAGAATATGGTTTAACAAAAGAGGATGAAGAAGAAAACTTTGCAAACTTTCTAATGAAATAAATTGGCAAAACCCATATAGCAACAAATCTTCCTCCTAACCATTGCCTAGCATTAGGAAGGGCATACTCTTTTATAGATTTATTCTCTGGCATCCCAGATTCTAAATCTCTATAAATATTTTCTAAAGTATCTTTTTTATTTAATTCATTAACCATTTAATTATCCTATAAATGAAATAATTCTAATATAGTAAATCCTCTAAAAGTTTAATATTTAATAAAAATATTCCTAACTACTAAAATAACTAAAACGTAGTTAGGAATATCTTCTTTGGCTAGGTTCATAAAGACGGAATCTATACCGTTGCAGATTCGCCAAATATCTACATATTCTTTATAAATAAAAAACTCTTTTTTAAAAAGTAAATAATATACAAAGTAATATATTTTTTTTTAATTAAAAAAGTTTATTTTTAATTATAAATTTTAAATTTATATAATTTCTTTTCTAAAAAATTTAAACCTCATTTTCTAAGATTGCGAAAAAGAAAATGAGGTTAAAGGGAGGTTCTCATTACAAACCGTACTTATCAAAGCTAGCGGCTAGTAGATTGCCCTAATATCTACTTATATATTTATATAATGATTATCTTAATTTAGAAAGATTAATTTTATACAAATAAATGTTTAATATTTTATTTAATCATTATTTAGGAAAAGCTAATTAATGCACTTACTATAGTTATAGAAAGATGGAAAAAAGCGTAAAGAGAAACTGCAAAAAATAAATACTGTTCTATTGGAATCATGACAATTTAGTAAATAAAAAAAATAAATTTTAAATCAGTTTTTTGTTAAAAAGATATTTTCCAAAATATAACTTTGGTCAATTGATTCATTTTTCTGAGTCATTTTTTTTGACACATTATTTGTTGTATTAAAAGCACCCCATTTTCTAAGCCAATATAAGGTATAGAAAAAAGCAATAATAAAAGGGGCACCTACAACTAAGTATCTTATATCCATCAAAATACCTAATTAATAAGATTTAAACTGCATTGCCAAAATAGCGCCTAAAAAGAAAACAGTAGGAATGCCTAAAGCGTTTACAGCTGCAGTTCTGACAGTAAAAACAGGATAACCTTCTGGAGGTCTGCCAGTTGCAGGAACTAGGGCAGTATCGTCCCATACCTGATAGTTTTTAAAAGGAGCTACTCCCTTCTTTGGTAATCCTAGTGGTGTCAATCTAAATACATCCCACCTACCTAACCAAAAGACTGTAAATATCCATGAGAATATTATTGGTGTGATAACAAGTACAACTCTAAAATCCATTTTTTAAAGTAATAATAAATTTTGATAGTTATTGTGCCCTTTTTAAATTAATAATTTATTCAATCATTAACTTATATTTAAACTAAAACTCTTAATAACATTATTTTTAATCATTAATCACAATCAATTATGATGAATTGATTTTTTTAAAGTATATTTTTTAAATTTAAATATTTGAATATTTAGTTTGATGTAGATTTAATTTAATTAAAAAATAAAAAAAATATGGAAAATTTTAGATTTTTACTTTTTGGAATCGCAGGAGTAAGCGTTGTTTTTTGGGTCGCAGTAATAACATTGTGGCATACTTATATGTTCCCAAAATTCTTTAATGAAGATAAAGGTTTAAATTCAGTTATCAATCAAGAATTGAATGTCTCAACCGAACCCATTCTAGGCAGCTTGGTTAAAAGTAGCGATTTCAAAAGTAGGGATAAATATTCAATGAAAAATTTAGTTGTGGCAGATTTTACATCAAGCAATAATTTCACATTAAATAAACTCTATACAACGGTAATGATTGGAGTAACATTTGCAAGTTTTATATTTCTCACTTATGGATTAAGCAGCTCAATTACATCAATTAGTTAAATGGATTCTATATATGTAATTGTCTTCTTAATTTGCTTCCTTTATTTTATTTTCGACTCTTTAAAAAATACAGGTATCAAATAAATTCCTAATGGTTTTCACCCTTCAATAAAATTTTTCTCCTTATATAAAAGAAAACTAATGTAGTTATTATCATCACCGGGGGATGAATTGAGATTGAATTAAGATATTCATAATAACTAAAGTTTTCCAAATCATTTCAAACAAACTCTAAAAACTATATCCTTTTTTCCAATCTCAAATTGATATAAATAAATCATTCTCATGTATAAAATGTTTATTTAATTTATATATATATTTAAAGCTTTCAGTAAATAAAGATTTTTAAATAGGATGAAAATCTTATCCTTCTCTAAAAAGAATTAAAAGTAAGTAAAAACCAATAATTAAATAATTCTCTATCCGGGTTTATAATTTTAATCTATTATTTACAATAATCAAATGATTAGTTCTGTTAATTTAAAAGATTTGCCTGTTCAGGATTTGGTTATCTCAGGGTTAATAATATTTATTATGTCGACAATTATTGCCAATATTTACGACCCATTATTAGGAATAACTTATGCTTTTGGTAATATTCTCACTCTTACTTTTTTAAGTTGGTTATACAAAGAGACCTGGAGTGATCCAAGGAAATAAGTCTAATTAAGACAAAAGATAAATTAAAAATTACTTCTGTATTTTTAATTTTGAAGAATACTTTAAATTAACAATATAAGTTGCAAGAAGAGACAGTATCAAAAAAAATAATAAGCTTTCCAAGGTAGATTGGGGCATAACCATGAGTAGTACCAAAAATTATATATATCTTTAAAGAAACGAATTCTGAAAAAAAATCAACCCTTTAATTATTATTTATTCTCAAACTTATAAATTTATTTTATGTTAAATAATCTCTTATATGAAAATATTTTAATCATTGAAGATTAACCTATTCCTATACCAAAAAATGAATTTGCAATAAACAATAAGCTAAATAAAGTTAAGAAAATCAATCCTATCCAACAAATTGTTTTTAAAAAAGATCCATATCTATTTTTAATTGGAACTAATTTGCTATTTATGGTATCCATTGCCATCCATGCAAATAAAGGTGCGGTAAGAAAACTTCCAGTCATTGCAGCAAATACAAAATCTTTTACACCTACACCTCCAGATCTTGCGATTAACAAAGCTATTAAGGATGCAAAGATATGTGCAATCATCCAAATTTGAAATCTATCTCTTTCAGCCTTGGATTCCATGTGTCCAAAATCAGTACCCCTCAATAAACCTTGAATAGCAGAAATACTTCTTGGATATGCATCTAAACATGTAATTGTAGTACTGAACATTGCGGCAAATGCTGCAGGAATAATGATCCATTTAGACCATTCACCAATAGATTTAGTGTAGAGGAGTATTAATTTTTGAGCGAAAGAGACTCCACTCCCAGAAAGCATTCCATCGCCAGTGCCATACATAGTTATTGCTCCAAGAGTAAGGAAGAAAATAGCTGTAACAACAGTTATTGCGTAACCGAGATTAAAATCAAATTCTGCTTCACTGATATTTGGTGTGTAGTTTGAATCTTTTGCTCGAGAAAACATCCATAAAGAAGGCCATACACATAACTCTACTGGGCAGGGCATCCATCCCATTAAAGGGATCAAAAATGCTAAATTTGATAACTTCCATGGGCTAATTTCTGGTTCCAAAAAACTGGTATTTAGAGACTCATTTATTGAGCCTTTGAATAAAAGTGATAAAACTGCAAATAATGTTAAAAACGTAAGTAGAGATACTAAAAATTTTGAAATTCTATCAAGGGCTTTATATTTTCCAAGAATTAAAATCATTCCAGAGACACCCAGTATTCCTATAGACAAATCCATTGCGGGAAAAGCAGAAAAAAAAGGGATATTAGTTAATAAAACACCAGAAACAAAACTTACAGCAGCTATTGTAAAAGTACCTGTAATTAGACTAACTATTAGAAATAAAGGCAGATAATAAGGATTCCTCTCTTTAAAGCCTTCTAATAATGATTTACCAGTAGATGCTGTAAATCTAGTTCCAACTAACAAGAATGGATATTTTAAAAGATTAGTAAGAATGATTAGGCCTACTAATGAAAATCCAAACCTCGCACCAGCCGTAGTTGATGACAACAAATGAGATCCCCCAATAGCGGCTCCAGCCAACACAATCCCTGGACCTAAACTTTTTTGTATTCCTTTTGTTAAATTCATTTTTTCTATCAAATAATTTAATTTACTTTTTGAGCCCTTTTAAATTTATTTCTCGATACTCTTTTTTTAACTACCACATCAAATAATGAGCGAAAAATGAAAAGTATAAGAAAAATGCTATTCGAACTTTCATAAGATATCTGCTTCAAATAAACTTTTATTAGATATTAATTTTGTATTCAACCTCTTTTCTCCATAAAATCCTCAAAAACCTATCTAAGATATCTAATTCCTTTTTATCAACCTTTTTTAGTTTCTTTTTATTTTGTTTTTGCATAAATTATTAATTAATTATTTCAACTTTAAACTGAGCCCCAAAAAACACAATAAGCAAAACTTCTTAAAACTTATTTTGGTTTAGATCGTTTTTAATTGGATAAATATTTTTCTGCCCTTCTTAAGGCTTTAATTGCTCCTCTATAGTCAAGATTTTTTAATTTTTCCTCACTTTTATGTTTCAACAATTTTACTATTTCATTTATCTTTATTTCATCAATTTTTAGCTTATGGTCGAATATAAGATCGAATTTTGAGGAATACAAAGTTGATAATTCTTCTTTATATTTTTCCATAATTTTTTCATCACAAGATTTAGATTTCAATATTGCATTAGCTTTCATTTTGTCTTCTAAAGCGCCTTTAAAATTTCCTAGTTTAAATTTCTTTTCACTTGATCTGGTTAACTTTATAATATTTCCTAATATCAATTCGCCAGAATCTTCCATTTTTTTTACCATTAAATTAATCCTATCAGCATAAAGAAAAAACAACTTATTTTTTTTTAATACTCAAATAATTGAATAATTAACCAATAACAAGTCCTTTTTCAAGAAGTAAATCGAAAACCTCCACACTTTTCGTTTTCCCAAATTTGGGGGGCTTATGTAAATCTAATATTTCAGCAAGGCACATAATCCAATAAGTATCTTTTTTTAAATTTAGACCTTCGCAAATATGGTTGGGGGCTGATTTAAAACAGCCGAATTCTGTTGATATATTAATGTTCATAATTTGAGTCTCAAGTTCCAGACTTAAAAGTTCTATTTCTTGCTCAGAAAGGGATGTCCCAAAAGAATATGATTCAATTAAAAGTTGATAATTCATAAAAGATTTGTTTTTTCAAGATATCCATCGAGTTATTTTTGTGCCCGCATAAATATGCCCTGAGGCTTCAACAATAGGTTTTGTTTCAGGATTCATAAAGATATCGTATAGAACATTTTCTGGTCCTTGAAAAATTACAGTTGCCCTTTTTGGATCATCTAATGATTTACCAATATAAAATGTTTTAACTCCCATTTCTTTAAACATCGACTGCTGTTCCTCAGCATTCATATGAGATTCATATTGTTCAAACGTATTACTAAGTTGAAAATCTAGAATAGTCGTTTCAATAGTCATAGTTGTAATAAGATGTTTTTAAGATTTTAAATCTTTTTGCAAAAAATTAATTGAATAAAGATTAGTTTTTATTAAGCAATGTATTAACTATTTTTTATTTATGAGTTATAAATCAACTATAAAAAACAGATTTTAATTTTGGACTCAAAAATTTCTCCGAGAGAACAATGGACTAGTAAGTTGGGATTCATTCTTGCAGCTTCTGGTAGCGCAGTAGGTCTTGGTAACCTCTGGGGTTTCGCCTACAGAGCCTCTCAAGGTGGAGGTGCTGCTTTTCTAATTTTATACATATTAATTGTTTTAATTGTATGCCTTCCTGTATTTGTTGCTGAAATGGCTTTAGGAAGAAACACTTCTGCCAGCACATTGCTTGCACCAGTTAAGTTAGCTGGAAAAAATTGGTATCCATTAGGAATTCTTTTCTTTATAGCTCCCTTAGGAATAGCATCATATTATTCAGTCATAATGGGGTGGACCGCAGATACCTTGTTCCATTCATTATTTTTTGGATTACCAAAAAATTTAAGTGAAGCAGAAACTTTCTTTGGCTCAATTAGTAGTGGTAGCAGTGTTTTATTGGGGCACCTATTAAGTCTCGTTCTTACAGCAATAATAGTTTCATCAGGGATAAAAAAAGGTATAGAAAAGGTCACTAGATATTTCATGCCAATACTTTTCATAATTCTTGTGATTCTTGCTATTTGGGCTACCTCACTTTCAGGGGCATGGGAAGGCTATAAAACATTTTTACTTAAGTTTGATTTTAATGAATTAAGAAATCCTCAAACAATAAGAAACGCTTTTACACAGGCATTCTTTTCATTAAGCTTAGGGATTGGAATTATGGTTACCTACGCATCCTATTTAAATAAAAAAAGTAATCTTCCAAAACTAAGTGTTGGAGTTGCATCACTAGATACTTTGGTTGGACTAATGGCTGGATTTATAACTTTCCCAATAGTTTTAACATTCGGTTTAAGTGACGCTATTTCTGAGTCCACTGTTGGTGCTTTATTCATATCAATTCCAACTGGCCTAGGTTCATATGGTGCAACAGGAAGAATTGTAGCTGTTGCATTTTTTGCACTAGCTTATATTGCAGCTATAACTTCATCTGTTTCATTATTAGAGGTCCCAGTTTCCTCTTTAATGGATAAATTTGGATTTAAAAGAGAAAAATCAGTTTGGTTGATAACTCTATTGTTGTTTTTAGCAGGCATTCCTTCTGCATTAAATTTAAATATTCTTGGAACAGTTGATTCGATTTTTGGAGGAGTATTACTAATATTTGGTGGTTTCTTGGTTACTTTCTTTATGGGATGGGTAGTCCCTGGAAAATTTAATGAAGAACTTAATGTTTCTAAAGTTGGAGCCAAAACAACACGTTATTTGAAATTCATGACAAGATGGGTTGCCCCTCCAATTATTGGTTTTGGACTATTTATTAGTGTATTTGATTTGCTGAAAGGTTGGGTAAGTTAGAAAATTTTTACAAAAAATTTAGTGCAGAAATAAGGGGGTGGTGTAAGTCGATCAACAAATTAAATTTTGAAACTTTTTTCAAATTATTTTAAAGCAATCTAAGAAAAATCTTCAATGTATAATTATTCGAAGTGGTTCTTGTTTAAAAATTAATATATTGGAAGAAGTTCTTTTTTATTTTTAAAAAGCTAAAAAATTTTCCAAAAAATGTTTTACCTCGGATCCTTTTTTTAATTAAGTATTAACTTTTAACTGATATTTAATCTCAAACGTATCGCCAAAAACCATCCCTAATAGAATCTATATAAGATACATTAAGGTGTTTAATTTAAAGAAATTAGAGCGCCTAAAAGAATAGATAAAAATTTGATGTCAACCAAATCTGATTCATTAAAAGAAAAGCTTACAGAAAATTTTTCTGAATTTTCTCAACTATCTGACTATTCTTTTATGAATTCTCTTAAAGCAGATCCTCAATCAACAAAAGATGGAAATGATCATAAGCCGCGTTCAGTATATTCAGGTCATTATGTACCAGTTGTTCCAACTGCTATTCCAGAACCAGAATATATTTCTCATAGCAGGAAACTTTTTAAAGAACTAAGGCTAAGCTCAGACCTTACTAAGGACGAGGATTTTTGTCGTTTTTTCTCAGGTGATATTTCTGTTGCTAATTATTCAATGAGTCCTGTTGGTTGGGCAACAGGTTATGCATTATCAATTTACGGAACTGAATATACACAACAATGTCCCTTTGGCACTGGCAATGGTTATGGTGATGGCAGAGCAATTTCTGTTTTTGAAGGTTTATTCAATGGGAAAAGAATGGAAATGCAACTTAAAGGAGGAGGTCCAACTCCCTACTGTCGTGGAGCAGATGGCAGAGCTGTCTTAAGGTCTAGCGTACGAGAATTTCTCGCACAGGAATTAATGGATTCCTTGGGAATCCCTACCTCAAGATCTTTAACACTTTATGTCTCACGTTCAGAAAAAGTTAGAAGACCATGGTATTCCAAAGGTTCCAGATATTTTGAACCTGATATCATGATTGATAATCAAGCGGCAATTACTACGAGAGTCGCTCCATCTTTTTTACGTGTAGGCCAGATTGAACTTTTTGCAAGACGAGTTCGTAACAATGCGCATGATGAGGCCCTCAATGAACTAAAGATGATAGTTCAACATCTAATTGATAGAAATTATAAAGATGAAATTGAATATGAGATTTCAATTGAAAGTAAAGTAATAAAACTTGCTTCTTTATACAGATCAAGACTTATATCACTTATAGCCAACTGGATGAGAGTTGGTTATTGCCAGGGTAATTTCAATAGTGATAATTGTGCTGCTGGAGGTTATACATTGGATTATGGCCCCTTTGGATTCTGTGAATTATTTGATCCAAGATTTCAACCATGGACAGGTGGAGGTGAACATTTCTCATTTTTTAACCAGCCTTCTGCAGCGGCAATCAACTTTAAAACATTCTGTTCCTCTCTTAGTCCGTTACTTTCACAAAGCAAACAAGATCAAGAAAAGTTAGATCAAATCGAAAAAGACTTTTCTGAATTAATGAATAAGGAATTGATGAAAATGTGGGCAAACAAGCTTGGTTTAGAACATTACAAAGAAACTCTAATAAATGAATTTTTTAATCTCATGGTCATTTCAAAAGCAGACTATACAATTTTGTTCCGTAAACTCTCTGAAATCCCTGATAACTTAGATTCTTTAAAAGACTGTTTATATTTACCAATTAATGACGAGCTCAATAATAGGTGGAAAGTATGGCTTGAAAACTGGCAATCAGTTTTGAAGAAAGAGGGAAATATTAAAGCAAAATCGGCATCAATGAAATCCCTTAATCCAGTCTATACTTGGCGCGAATGGATGGTCGTTCCCGCATATGAAGAAGCTGAAAAAGGAAATTACAAAAAAATAAAAGAGTTACAGGATGTCTTTAGCAATCCATATGTAAAACAACCCCCAGAAATAGATCAAAAATATAATCGACTAAAGCCAAGCCAGTATTTTAACTATGGGGGAGTATCTCATTACAGTTGTTCTTCGTAAAAGGTGAATCCTAAAAATGCAAATTGAATAATTTAGAGAAAATTTTATTTATTTATGGCCGTAGGCATTCCAACTACTGATACAACTCCCACATGTAGTATGGCCGGCTTCTTCCCAACATTTTTCACATAGTGCTCCCCCCCATTATTACTCTCTATAAATGCATCCCCCGCTTTAAAGAAATTAATTTCTTCACCCCTTACATGTTTTAATCTTCCTCTGGTGACATGAATCAACATTGGGGAAGGATGAGTATGAATTGGAGTTTTCAAGCCAACTGGAATATTTACTTTTAAGAGTCTTAATTCAGGCTTACCCTCGGGATAATTAAATTTTTTACCACTAAGTCCTTTTGAACTTTGAATAATAGGTATAACTTCAATCTTTTCTTCAGCAAAAGAAGGCTGTGGTGTAGCTAAAGTCCCAATAAAAAGGAAGCAAAATGGAATAAATTTTTTTAATTTCATTAGATATTTGATTTTCACTAATATATAGGCATTTTGCAAAAATAATAACTAATTTATTTTTTATATAACTTTTCTAATTGCTTAATTTCTTCTCTTAAATCCTTACCTCTCTTATTTAATTTATTATTTTTGATAACTATTGGGATAATCCACCAGGCTTGAAGACCTAAAAAGATAAATACTAGGATTAATAATTCAAAAGTACCAGGCTGCATTTAATAAAAAACCCTTCTTTGTTAATAACATTATTCTAAAAGTTATTAAACATTCATGAGATATTCAATATTTCTAGGCTGCCTCTAATTCAATGTTAAGTTCAATCCCCTTTGAAATAATTGCTTCTTTAAATTCAATAAGTTTGGAAATTATTCTTTGCTTCTCAGTATCAGTTTTATAGATATCATCTACAACTTCCTGTATTGCAAGTGTTACTTTTTGTAGTTTGATTTCTAGATCTTCCCTGTAATTCATAAGATTAAAGAAATTATCTTATTTATTAAAAAACAAAATAATTATTAGTAAATAAGTACTTAACCTTAAAAGGATTGACAGCCAAACAACAAGGATATAATTTATAGTACAAACGTATCAATAATCAACCGGCCAATTAAGGGTAAAGTATGGAGCCTAAGTACTCATTTGGTTGTAGCACGAGCAAACCCAACGGATGCCTACTAAATCCTGAAGGCAGCAGAATTATCTTTTTCGAAGAATGCAAAAATTCTCTTGAACCTAATTCAAAAATTCAAACTCATCTTTTCTTCACAAATCACCTTGGCGAACCTGGAGGGTACAGATCCTCTGAAAAACTCAACATAGACTCAGCATGGGAAAAGTGGCACGAACTGCACCAAAAAGGATGGACAGAAGTATCTCATAATTACGGATAAGTGATCCGGCCAAGAAAAAGCTTTTTAGATGAAAGGTGCAAACTAGCTCCTTTTTTTTTATCTTGCTATAAAAATAATACAAGATGATTTAACTTCTTCTGCTTCAATGAAATATTGTGGAATTAACTGAGCTGATAAGGGATTACGTTGCTACAGAATTATTATCAAGTATTGAACTTGACTTTCTTGAAGGAGAATTATGGGAAACCACTCAACATATTGCAGAAATAAATACAGTTATCAAAGCCCCTAAAAACATATGCAAGAAATTAGGACTAGATGAAAAATCTTGTTGGCATTTATGCTGTGCAGCAATTCTTGACTCCTCAAGACCATTAAAAAATGGACAAAATAGAGTTGATGATTTTAAAAAACTAATTAATCTAAATGAAATCAGCTATATATAAAAAGACTCAATGATACGTTTACTTATTGCATCAATTCTTTTTTTTATACCACTAGAAGGTTTTGCTGATGAAAAGCAAAGAGAAATTGAGAATGAAGCTATAAATCTTGTCATTAAAAAATATGGAGAAGGCCTAGAAAATAGATTAAAAGGAACGGGAGTAACCCCCAGTTATCGAAGTTGGTATGAAAATGATTGTTTTGTAAGTATTGCAGCAGGTACATACCAAGAAGATACTTGGTCGACAATAAAGTGGTTTAGCGTTAATGTCTGTTCTGAATCAGCTGAAATAATGGAAAGTGAATGAAGGGAATAAGACGCCTATTAGTTTTGCAGCATTTAGAAATAGAGGGGCCAGGTCTTTTTGAACAATTTGCTAAAGAAAGAAATTTAAAAATTGAAATAATTCGTTTAGATAATAAAAATGCTTTGCCAAAAACAAAAAATGGTGACTTAATTTTAATTATGGGTGGACCAATGGGAGTTAAAGATATTGGAAGTGACAGATATCCATGGCTTAAGTTAGAAAGAGATTTTATAAAAAAAGAATTAGAAAATGAGAGACCTATAATCGGTGTTTGCCTTGGTGCTCAGTTGCTTGCGAGTGCTGCTGGAGGAGATGTAGAAATTCTTAAATATGGATCACCTCCAAAAGCATTACCAGAGATAGGATGGTCTCAGATTTTTATAAACAAATCGAATATAGACTTTAAAGCACTGTTTGAAGACCCTTTTTATGTACTGCATTGGCATGGAGATAGGATTTTATTACCTAATAAAGCAGTACTCATTGCTAGTAGTGCACGTTGCAAGGAACAGTTTTTTAGGATTGGTAATTTTGCTTACGGATTACAATTCCATATAGAGACAACGGGAGGAATGATAAATAAGTGGATTAAAGAAGATAAAGAATTTGTCTTTAAAGGATTGGGCTCAAATGGTCAGGAAATTTTAAAAGAAGTGAATAAAAAATATATTGATAAAACTTTTTTCAAAAGAAAGCTTTTAATAAATAAATTATTTGAATTATTAGATAATTAAAAAGGGAAAATATAATCATCCAGTAAAAAAGGGCTTGATAAAGCCCTGAAAAAAAATTAAAAAGGATTTCTACTAGAAAATTCCTGGAAGAATTTGACCAGTAAAATAATAAGCTCCTACAAGAGCAAACATTCCAAGCATTGCAGCTTTACCATTAAGCTTTTCAGCTTTTTCGGTCATGATTTTTTTTGCGAATCCCATAACAAAGTGAAATACATTACATCTAAAAACTAACCATTCAAATTTCAGAATGATGTAGTTTTTTCTACCAAATTGATATCTTTCTAAGGATTAAAAACACTTAAACAACGAATTGAACTCTTAAATAGAGTGCAAGCCAATCTGTAAAGCGTGGCAAGCCTAAAAAAACAACTATTAATTAGCCTATGTCACGTTTATGGTACAATTATGTAGTAAATATCTTGAAAATAACTTAATTTCGGACTAATACTTTACATTTGTTAATAGTAGTGTTACATTAATTAACAATTACACAACTACAATGGCTAATTCAAACGTTACTACTGAATCAGGCGGCAGACAGAACATGTTCCCTACTGAAACACGTCCTTACATAGATGAGTCTGTTTCATACGACAGCTACCCACAAAATGCAGAAAAAGTAAATGGTCGTTGGGCAATGATTGGCCTTGTTGCTTTAGTAGGTGCTTACGTTTCAACTGGACAAATTATTCCTGGCATTTTTTAATGAGTCCACTTTCAGGTTTTTTAGCCGTAATTGTATTCTTTACAGCCATCCTCGTTGCTTATTTAACAAAGCAATTTCAAAACGAAAATTTAAACTATTCATCTTCTAATCAAATGAAAAACATAAACACAAAATTCAAAACAATCGAAAAAGAAAAAGTTGTTGCTGAAACTCTTAACGGCAGATTCGCAATGCTTGGATTAATTGCTGCTGTTGGAGCATACTTAACAACAGGTCAAATAATTCCTGGTTTCGTTTAAAAACCTACTATTTAACAATTCTACAAATCAAAAAAATGGAAAATTCAAAAACAACTTATTGGCAAAACGCCGAAAGAACCAATGGAAGAATGGCAATGATGGGCTTATTTGCATTAGTTGTAAATTATGGCTTATTCGGCTGGATAATACCAGGAATTTTTTAAAATGAATTTAGGCTTACTTTTTCTTAAAGTAAATACTTTAGGAGTTATAAATCTTTCTGAACTTGATTGGATAACTAACCATCAATCTGAATTTTCAAGGCTAGATATGGCTTTGGTTATTAAAATTGGCCGTCTTATGGATTCTGGAGTAGTGGAAATTGATAATAGATTGCCTGTTTAATTTTTAAAAATTGATCGTCAAGAGTGTTTGTCAATAGGGATACTGACAAACACTTTTTTATGAGAAAAAATATTTGTAAAGAAAAAAAAGAGATTGTTTCTTAGCTAAAAACAATCTCTCAATTACCTAATTCTTACATGAAAATTTCAAGTAAGCTTTCAGATTTTAACTGATTTGTTTTTATAGTAAATCCGTAAAAATGCTTTTGTAATTTATCTTTTTAAACCACCTCTTTTTATCCAAAGGAACCATGTAACCCAAACAGGAGGAAGAAATCTGATTAAAAAAGAAATTTTATATATATAAAATGGGGCATTTTCACTTTGAAATAAATTCATCAAATAGGTAGATATAGTTACCCAAAGTAAAATTATTAATATATTTGCTCCCAACAAAGCAAACTTATTTTGTTTGAATATTTTTGGCATAAGGTAAATTTTTTATATTCTTAATTTTAAATAAATCTCGGGAAATAAATTATACATTTTCAAAAAAACTTCAAATTTAAAATCCATATCCAAATAAAAAAAGTACTAAATTTCAATCCCTCTCCAAATAACAATCCAAAAGCGATAGGAGGAGAAAATATAAAAAAAAGAATAGAGAATAAACTAAATAACGCAAATGATCCTCTTAGAAAAAAATTCTTTCTTTTTGTTCTTCTTAGATTTTTTAAAGTATTCCACTCCCATTCGATAAACCTATAAAACTTTTCTGATAATAAAAAAAAATACTTCATTAATATTATTAATTTCTATCGGCTTTTCTTATTTATAAAATTAATTTCACCTGTTAGCAATAAACCTTATCCCCTTCTTCCGAAAGATAGTAAATTTGATTTTCTGAACTTACGAAGAAAGTTAATCCCTTATATTGTGATCTTTTAAATTTATCTAATCTAAGTTTGTGTAAATCCCAATTATCAGTACTTATGTCAGGATTAAATTCTTGTTCTTTTAAAAAAGGTAAATAAGTTGTACTAATTGTAGTTTTTTTGGCTGACTTATTGTTTCGTTTTGAATAAAAAAATAATATAAATACAAAAAAAAGAATTAATAATATATTTGTCATTGTCAATTTTCTAATTTAAAAAACTTTAATTTGGAGAATCAAGAACTTTTCAGAATAAATTTCTTAGTAAGTAAAAAATCCTATTTTTATATTCTTGTATTTTTAAATACTTATCAAGGGTTTACCATAATCAGATTATAAAATGAGTCGCATTTTCAACATGACTCAAAATTCCATGAATACTCCTTATGCAAAAAGAGTAGCTGAAAAATTTAAAGAGGCTCAAAACTATCTAAAAACTAATGGTTTTAGTAGATCTACTAAACATTTACTGGAAGATATTGAAAATTCTGTTGAAAAATAATGCCAATACCCCCTCACTTACCACAACTACAATATGGCTACGATGATGGCTTTACCACCATTGTTTTTGGGTTAATAGGAAGTTGCTTAGGATGTATCTTAATTTTATTAATTTCATTTTTTGAATTTAAATTCAAAAAGCAAAATAGTAAGCCTTAAGAGACTTACTAGACATTAAATAAGAACTCCATTACATCACCTTCGTTAACAATATATTCCTTACCTTCACTTCTTAAAAGGCCTTTAGTTTTTGCATTGGCAATTGAACCTGAATCAATTAAATTTTGATACGAAATAGTCTGAGCTCTTATAAATCCTTTTTCAAAATCAGTATGAATTACTCCTGCTGCTTGTGGCGCAGTCATCCCATCTTTTATAGTCCATGCTTTTGTCTCCTTTTCTCCGGTGGTGAAATAAGTTTTTAATCCTAATAATTTATATGTTGATCTAATTAAAGAACTTAATCCCCCTTCTTCTACGCCTAAACCAATAAGGTAATCTTTTTTATCTTCTGGTTCTAACTCTATTAATTCAGATTCGACTTGCGCTGATATTTTTATACATTCTGTATTTTCGTTGCTTGCAAAACTCTGAACTTTTGATGAGAAATCATTACCTTCAGCTAAATCATTTTCATTCAAATTTGTTGCGTAAATAATTGGTTTAGCAGTAAGGAAGCCTAATTGCCTAATTATTAAATTTTCTTCTTCACTCAAAGATATTGATCTAAGTGAAAGGCCTTTCTCTAGCTCTTCTTCAATTTTTTCTAGTAAAGTATCTTCTTTTGCTGCCTCTTTACTAGTTCTAACCTGCTTTTTAATTCTTTCTCTTCTTTTTTGGAGTTGAGATAAATCAGATAAATTCAATTCCAGATTAATTATCTCAATGTCATCCAAGGGATCTACCTTTCCAGAAACATGAATTACATCACTATCTTCAAAGCACCTTACAACATGAACTATTGCATCAACCTCCCTAATATTTGATAAAAATTTATTTCCCAAACCTTCGCCTTTACTAGCTCCTTTTACTAGTCCTGCGATATCTACAAATTCAATTTTTGTTGGAATAATATTTTGGCTAGAACTTAAATTACCTAACTCTTGCAACCTTTGATCTGGGACTGAAACTATGCCTTTATTAGGTTCTATAGTACAAAAGGGAA
This sequence comes from uncultured Prochlorococcus sp., assembly GCA_902535175.1. Lineage (GTDB taxonomy): Bacteria > Cyanobacteriota > Cyanobacteriia > PCC-6307 > Cyanobiaceae > Prochlorococcus_A. The sequence goes on along the minus strand of CACASR010000006.1, from coordinate 17,675 downwards.
AATTAGCCGCTTGGGCCTTAGCATTTTCTACAAGTGCATTAAAAAGAGTTGATTTTCCAACATTTGGTAATCCAATAATACCTGCTTTTAACATTTGAAAAAACTTATGGAAAAATTATCAAGAAAACATCTTCTAGTAATATAGTATTTACTTAACCAATCTTGGATAAGTTAATTATAATCGTCTTGATTATTTATTTAGTTCCTAAATATTCTCTACTTCTGCTTTTAAAAAGAAATGTTTGAATTTATAAAAAAATATATAAATCTAAGAAGTGGAATTATATTGCTTTCTATAGCTATATTTTTCGTTTTTATAACCAATTCCTTCAAGAGAAATAAGTCAAAAGATATTTCTGATTTTGTAGTTCAAGTTGAAAAAGGAATCCTCTCAGATTCAATTAATACTAGTGGTGAAGTAAAAGCAATAAGAACAAGCAATATTGGTCCTCGGAAGCAAGGCATAATAAAAGAGATCAAAGTAGATGAGGGCGATCTTGTAAAAAAAGATCAGGTTTTAGCTTCTCTTGATGATGAAGACTTTATCTATAAAATTGAAGAACTTGAATTAAATGTAGAAAAACAAAAATCTGAATTTTTGAGAAGGGAATATTTATATGAAGAAGGTGCGGTAAGTAAAGAAGACTATGAAAGTTATAAAAATAACTACAATATTAGTAGTGCAAAGCTTAATGATGCAAAAGCTGAAAAAAGTTTCTATCTAATTAAAGCTCCTTATGGAGGAAAGATAACTGCAAAATATGCTGAGATAGGATCTTATGTCACACCAAGTACAAACTTAAGTTCAGACCCTAAAACCAAAAACTTTATTTTTGAACTATCAGAGGGCCTAGAAATTGTTGCTAAAGTTCCTGAGAGTGACATTGGGAGAATAAAAATAGGTCAAGAAGCCTCAGTAAGAATTGAGGCTTATCCCTCAAAAAAATATAGTGCCATTGTTAAAAAAATAGCTACAAGAGCTGTAAAAGATAATAATGTAACCTCATTCGAAGTAACTTTAAATTTTAAAGATATTTCTGAAGAAATTAAAATTGGAATGACTGCAGATCTTGAATTTAGAGTCGAAGGTAATGAAGAAAAAATCCTAGTGCCAACAGTTTCTATTGTCACAGAAAAAGGTGAAAAAGGAATTTTAAAAGTTGATAAAAATAATTCTCCAAAATTTGAAAAAATCGAAATTGGTATTAGTAGTGGAAATAAAACTTCAGTAATTGATGGATTAGAACCTGGAGAGCAAATCTTTATTGATATTCCACCTTGGGCTAAGAAGAGAAAATGAGTTTAAAATCTGAAAACTCTAAAAAACCAATTTTACTTTTAGTCGATGGCCACTCACTTGCTTTTAGAAGCTTCTATGCATTTAGCAAAGGGATTGATGGAGGTTTAACCACCAAAGAGGGATTTCCAACAAGTGTCACTTATGGATTTCTAAAAAGTCTTCTGGATAATTGCAAAAATATTAGTCCTGAGGGTGTTTGTATTACGTTTGATACCGAAAAACCAACTTTCAGACATGAATTAGATCCAAATTATAAGGCCAATAGAGATGTAGCACCAGATGTTTTTTTTCAGGATATTGAACAACTAGAAATCATTCTAGAAGAAAGCCTTAATTTACCAATTTTTAAATCTCCAGGATACGAAGCAGATGATCTATTAGGCACAATTGCAAATGATGCTTCCTCTAAAGGATGGTGCGTGAATATTCTTTCTGGAGATAGGGACTTATTTCAATTAGTAGATGATCAAAAAGATATTTATGTTCTTTATATGGGTGGTGGTCCATATGCGAAAAGTGGTAATCCAACTCTTATGAATGAAAATGGAGTAAAAGAAAAATTAGGTGTTGCGCCAGAAAGAGTAGTTGATCTTAAAGCCCTAACTGGTGATAGTTCTGATAATATTCCGGGTATTAAAGGGGTAGGTCCAAAAACTGCAATTAATCTACTAAAAGAGAACGATACTCTTGATGGAATCTATCAGGCTTTGGACAAGATTCAGCAGAACAAAGATAAGAAATATAAAGGATTCATCAAAGGTTCAGTTATAGAAAAGCTCAGAAACGATAAACATAATGCTTTTCTTTCCAGGGATTTAGCAAAAATAAATACTGAGGTGCCTTTAATTTTAAGTAACGATTATGAATTAAAAAATATAAATCAAGAACTACTTTCAGAGTCACTGCAAAAACTTGAATTATCAACACTACTTAGACAAATTGATATTTTCAATGCAACTTTCAGCAAAGGTGGTTTTGACAAAAATAATGAAGCTAAAGAAGAGGAGAAGGCACCAAAAGTCTCAAGTAATAATGAATTAGAAAATAGTGAAAATAAAATCCCTAAAATCAACGTAATTGTCGTAAATGATTTCGAATTACTTGATAAGTTAATCCAAAGATTAGATAAGACCAATCAAATAGTTTCTTTAGATACAGAGACCAATAGTTTGAATCCAATCGATGCAGAACTTGTTGGGATAGGGTTATGTCTTGGAGAAGAAAATGATGATTTATTTTATATACCTCTTGGTCATCAAACAAAAGAAGAGACTTCCAATCAATTATCAATTGAAGATGTATTTTCAAAGCTAAGAAATTGGATAGAAGATCCAAACAAAGAAAAGGCACTCCAAAATTCTAAATTTGATAGGCAAATATTCTTTAATCATGGACTTGATCTTAAAGGTGTATCCTTTGACACCTTGTTAGCCGACTACCTTCTTAATAATCAGGAGAAACATGGGTTAAGTGAAATTAGTTTTAGATTATTTGGATTTAAGCCCCCCTCATTTAAGGAAACCATTGGGAAGAATAAAGACTTTTCATTTGTTGATATTGATGAAGCAAGTATTTACTGCGGTTATGATGTTTTTCTAACTTTTAAGATTGTAAAAATTTTCAAAGAAAGATTTTCAAAGGAAAAAGATGAATTAATCAAATTGTTCAAAGAAATCGAGCTGCCCTTAGAGCCGGTATTGTCCCAAATGGAAATGAATGGCATAACCATCGATATCCCTTATTTGGATAAACTCTCAAAAGAACTTAAAAGTACCTTAGAAGATATTGAAAGTAAAGTTTATGAATTAGCAGAGGAGACTTTTAATCTATCTTCACCAAAACAACTTGGCGAGATCTTGTTTGAAAAATTAAATTTGGATAAGAAAAAATCACGTAAAACAAAAACAGGATGGAGTACAGATGCAGTAGTTCTTGAAAGATTAGTCGACGAACATGAAATAATCCAACATTTAATAAAACACAGAACTCTTAGCAAATTACTTAGCACCTATATTGATGCTCTTCCAAATCTTATTAACGAAAAGACAGGAAGAGTTCATACAAACTTTAATCAAGCTGCTACAGCGACTGGGAGACTAAGTAGTAGCAATCCTAATCTTCAAAATATCCCGGTTAGGACTGAATTTAGTAGGAGAATCAGAAAAGCATTCTTGCCTGAAAAAAATTGGAAACTTTTATCAGCTGATTATTCTCAGATCGAATTAAGAATACTCGCTCATTTAGCGGATGAAGAAATACTAATTAATGCGTTTCAAAAAAATGAAGACATTCATTCTTTAACTGCAAGATTAATTTTTGAGAAAGAAGAAATATCATCTGAAGAAAGGAGAGTTGGGAAAACAATAAATTTTGGAGTTATCTATGGTATGGGTATAAAAAAGTTTGCCCGCTCAACGGGAGTCAGTACTCTAGAGGCAAAAGAATTCCTTATTAAATACAAAGAAAGATATTCAAAAATTTTCAAATTTCTTGAACTCCAAGAAAGGCTTGCCTTATCAAAAGGTTATGTAAAAACAATTTTTGGTCGAAAAAGAGAATTTAAGTTTGATAAAAATGGACTTGGAAGATTAATAGGTAAAGATCCTTACGAAATTGACCTGCAATCTGCAAGAAGGGCTGGCATGGAAGCACAGTCATTAAGAGCCGCAGCCAATGCCCCAATTCAGGGTTCAAGTGCAGACATTATTAAAATTGCAATGGTTCAACTAAATAAAAAATTCATAGAAATGAATGTTCCAGCAAAAATGCTTTTACAAGTACATGATGAATTATTGTTTGAAGTTGAACCAGATTCTTTGGAAATTACGACGAAATTAGTTAGGAAGACTATGGAAGATTGTGTAAAATTGAATGTACCTCTTTTAGTTGATATTGGAATTGGAGACAACTGGATGGATACAAAATAAACCTTATGAAATACTCAGTTTAAGATGATCAAACTTTTTAATACTTTAAGCAAAAGAGTTGAGGTTTTTAAGCCTATTGATGATGTAGTAAAAATTTATTGTTGTGGAGTAACTGTTTATGATTTATGTCATCTTGGTCATGCCAGAAGTTATATAGCTTGGGATGTATTGAGAAGATTTTTAATTTACAGTGATTTCAAAGTTAAGTATGTTCAAAATTTTACAGATATTGATGACAAGATCTTAAAAAGAGCTAAAGAAGAAAGCAGTTCATTGAAGGAAGTATCTGAAAAGAATATTATTGAATTTCATAAAGATATGGATTCTCTAGGGATAATGCGACCGGATAGTATGCCAAGAGCAACTAATCATATATGCAATATCTGCTCCTTCATAACAATCCTTGAAGAAAAAGGTTATGCATACTCTAGAGATGGAGATGTTTATTATTCTGTTTTTAAAAATAAAAATTATGGAAAGCTAAGTAATCAAAATATACAAGAACAAAATATCAATCAGCAAGGAAGAATGGCTAATGAGGAAAATATTAAAAAACTAAATCCGCAAGATTTTGCACTATGGAAAAAAGCCAAAGATGATGAACCTTTTTTTGATTCGCCATGGGGTAAAGGTAGACCAGGATGGCATATTGAATGTTCGGCTATGGTTAAAGATGAATTAGGAGATACTATTGATATCCATTTAGGTGGTTCTGATTTAATTTTTCCTCATCATGAGAATGAAATCGCCCAATCAGAAGCAGCCAATGGCAAAAAGCTAGCAAACTATTGGTTACACAATGGGATGGTCAATGTAAATGGACAAAAGATGAGTAAATCCCTTAAAAATTTCAAAACTATCAGAGAGCTAATTAAGTCAGGTATAAGCCCTATGACTTTGCGATATTTTGTTATGACTGTGAATTATAGAAAACCACTCGATTTTACTGAGGAAGCTTTAAGGAGTGCTTCAGAAGCTTGGAAAAACATTAATGAAGCACTTTCTTTTATGGACCTTACAAAAGGTGCTTTTAGATCTATTGAAAAAAATGAATCTCTCGAAGAAGAATATAAACAGAAAATAAGTTTTGAATTATCTCAAAAAAAGCTTAAATTTTCTGAAGCTCTTGGAAATGACCTTAATACAGCAGGTGCTATTGCAATTATTTACGATTTAGCGAAACCATTAAAAAACTTTTTAAACCAATTTCAAAGGGTTGAAGGTTTTAAAATAGACCTAAATGAAAAATTCTTTCTACTTGAGAATTTTAAAACTCTTGAAAAGTTGACCGATGTACTTGGTCTTAAAAAAGAGGTTTTAGTAAAAGAAAATAAAATAAAAGAAGACGAAATATCATCGCTTATTGATGAAAGATTGAAAGCAAAAATGGAAAAGAATTATGCGAAGGCAGATGAAATCAGGAATTTGTTAAAAGAAAAAGGTATTGAACTTATTGATCAATCAAAGGAAATAACAACTTGGATCAGGATCTAAATTTTAAGAAAAAAACCAATTTGAAATTTTTGTTTCTTAAAATACCCCTTTAAATGGGAAGATATTAGAAATATCAGAGAAAATTGAAATACATTACTGTGCTCGGTTCTACTGGTTCAATTGGGACTCAGACTCTCGAAATAACTAGTGAGCAGCCTGATAAGTTTAAAGCCGTAGCTCTTTCTGCAGGAAGAAATATTAATTTATTAACTGAACAAGTTAAAACACATAAACCAGAAGTAGTTGCGATTGAGGATGAAAATCTTATAGAAGATTTAAAAGATAATATTAATAACTTAGATTTGGATAGTGCTCCCTTAGTCTTGAGTGGGAAGGAAGGGATTAATACTGTTGCAGCATGGGATAAGGCAGATACTGTGGTTACAGGGATAGTAGGATGTGCGGGCTTAATTCCAACAATGTCAGCAATTAATGCGGGGAAAAATATTGCACTTGCTAACAAAGAAACTTTAATTGCGGCAGGACCAATTGTTATTCCTGCATTAAAGAAAAATAATAGTAGGCTTTTACCTGCTGATTCAGAACACTCTGCTATCTTTCAATGTTTACAAGGATTACCTAATTATGAAAATGCAGATTTTTCAACAGGAGAGATGCCTAAAGGTTTAAAAGCTATACATTTAACAGCTTCTGGTGGTGCTTTCAGAGATTGGGCCGTTGATGATTTAAAGCATGTCACAGTGGAAGATGCGACTTCACATCCTAATTGGGATATGGGAAAAAAAATAACTGTAGATTCTGCAACTCTTATGAATAAAGGATTAGAAGTCATAGAAGCTCATTATTTATTTGGGACCTCTTACGAAAATATCGAAATAGTTATTCACCCACAAAGTATTATTCATTCAATGATTGAGATGGAAGATTCTTCAGTATTAGCTCAATTAGGTTGGCCAGATATGAAACTACCCATTTTATATGCCATGAGTTGGCCTGAAAGATTTAAAACGAATTGGAAAAGATTAAACCTAAGTGAAATTGGAAAATTAACTTTTAAAGAGCCAGACGAGTTTAAATATCCATGCATGGGGCTCGCCTATGCTGCAGGAAAATCTTCTGGGACTATGCCTGCAGTCTTAAATGCTGCTAATGAAATGGCTGTTGAACAATTCCTCAAAGAAAAAATTTCTTTTCAAGAAATTCCAACATTTATAAGTAAAGCTTGTGAATCACATATGGAGAATTTGAATTTGAGTCCCGAATTGGAGGATATTCTTGAAGTAGACAATTGGGCCAGACTTTTTGTTGAGCAAGAAATTAAAAAAGGGAAAAAATACGTAAGTATTGGATAAAAGTGAATATAAAAAAACATCTTCTACTATGTGCAACACCCACAAAACAGAAATGTTTTAAAGGCAATGAAGGTCAAAAAACATGGGAATGTCTGAAAAAGACTTTAAAAAAATTTGAAAATGATCCCTCTACAAAAAACGTTCACATATTAAGATCAAAGGCTGACTGTTTAAGGGTATGTAAGAACGGCCCAATTCTTCTTATTTGGCCTGATGGTATTTGGTATGAGAAAGTTTCTCCAGAAAAAATTTCTGAAATTTTTACCTCACATATTATTAATGGTAAGCCAATAGAAAAATGGATTTTCAAAAAAACACCATTTTTAAATAGTCCTAGATACTCATAAACCAGTTCTTTACTACTTCGTCTGACCAGCAGCCATTAATCGAATGAAAACCATTATGACCTCCTTTTTCAGTTATTAAAATAGTGAATTTATTAATAGATTCTTTTCTTAAATTCAAAGTATCCTTATATGGAACCCAGGGATCATCCTTGGCATGAATAAAAAGCATTGGAGGTAATTTTTTTATTGAGTTTTGGATTCTAAATATTGGAGAAGCTTTAATATAATAATCCTCTAAAGAATTAAATCCCCAACTAGGAGCTGTAAATTTCTGATCAAATTCTCTTATACTTTTTAAATTTCTAATTTTTATTCTTAATTTCACGTTATCAAGGAGTTTGCCTTCATCATTAAATCCCTCCCATAACTGATTTTTTAAGCGGTGAAGTAACCATTTTTGGTAGATAGAATTTCTAGGTTTTTCAATACAAAGACTGCATGAAGATAAATCTAAAGGGGTACTCACGCAGGCAAGGCCATCTAAAAGTTTTTCTCCATTGTTTTCATCGTAATCTAGGCAGGCATTTAAAAGAATTGTTCCTCCTAAAGATAATCCAACTCCGTAAATTGGAAGATAATTATTCCTTTTCATAAGATCTTTGAACTCTAAATTAATCAATTTTTTAAAATAATTAATTGCTGAAATAACATCACTGGAGCATCTAGCACAATAATTTCCTTTAGCTAAATATCTCGCTGATCCAGATCCTCTTAGATTTAATTTAAGAACTCCAAAACCATTATTTACTAATTTCCTAGATATTCTTCTTAAACCAAACCGTTTAGTTGAGCCCCCTAAACCATGTGTAACGATTACAAAACCCCTAAGTGAGTTTAATTTTTCAGGTAATTCTAAAAAACCTAAAAGATAATCACATTCAAATTTTTTAGAAAGAATTTTATTAATTGGAAAGAATATTTTTTTATTTTTTTTTGATTTACCAAAATCAATAACAAAAGTATCTCTCAAAGTTTGTAAGTCGCCACCTATCCAAGGTAAGACTTCTCGAAATGGCTTATTTTTTAAGTAATCTGAAAAACTAAAAGATATACTATTATTTCTCCCCAACTCCAAGATCCTTTAATTCTCCAATCAAATCATTCAGTACCTTTTTTGCATCACCAAAGACCATTGAGGTATTTGGCAGATCAAATAAATCATTTTTTATTCCGGAGTAACCTGCACTCATGCCACGTTTAATTACAAATACCGTTCTTGCTTCCTGCACATCAAGAACTGGCATGCCATATAAAGGAGAAGAGCTATCATTTTTAGCTTGAGGATTAACCACATCATTTGCTCCTAAAACTAAAACAACATCCGTTGCTGGAAAATCAGGATTTACAACGTCCATCTCTTTAAGTTGTTCGTAAGGAACATCTGCTTCTGCTAAAAGTACATTCATATGTCCTGGCATCCTCCCTGCTACAGGATGAATTGCGTAAACAACTTCAATACCATTTTGCTCTAGTTTTTTTGTCACTTCCCTTAAAGTATGTTGAGCTTGAGCTACTGCCAGGCCATAACCAGGAACAATAATTACCTTGTTGGCTGCCTCTAAAGTCAATGCGCATTCTTCAACACTGCAAGAAGTTATATTTGTATATTCTCCTGAACCAGAAGAGGCTGTACTTTGTGCAGATAAAGATCCTCCAAAAAGAACTGAGACCAATGATCTATTCATACCCTTGCACATTACTTGAGTAAGTATTAGACCTGCCGCTCCAACCATTGCGCCTGCTACTATCAAAAGCTGACTATCTACAACGAAACCTGCTGCTGCTGCTGCAATCCCTGAATAGCTATTTAATAAAGATATAACGACTGGCATATCTGCTCCACCAATTGGCAAAGTAACTCCAATACCTAATAAAGAAGAAACCATAACCAAAAGCCAAATAGAACTTGTATTGCCGTTTATCAAATCAAAAAAGGCTATCAAGGAAGCAACTGCAAAAACAATATTTACAAAATGTCTAACTTTGCTCTGAGTCCATCCTGGAGTTGACAACCAACCCTGTAACTTTGCCATCGCCACAATGGAACCTGTGAAAGTTATGGCACCAACAAATATAGAAACAGATATTGAAACTTCGTTAATAAGGGACTTAAAAAAATCAAAATTTTCTTGGCCACTAGATATAGGAAAAATAGCTACTCCTAAGGCCACTAAAAGTGATGACATTCCTCCACAACCATTGAACAATGCCACTGTTTCTGGCATGGAGGTCATAGGTACTTTTTTTGCAAGAATTGCTCCGAATAAACTACCTACGATTGATCCAATTATTATCCAAATCCAAGACTGAATAGCAATTCCAGAAGTGCCTAAATAATAAGAAAGTAATCCTACTACTGATAGCGACATTGCAAATGCAGCTAATCTATTGGCATCCCTAGCGGACTTTACTTTTGATAACCCTTTTATTCCCAACGCCAGTAAAAGTACTGCTAGAAGGTCAATAACGAATTTAATGATTACAGGTAGATTCATGTTAAAAATTACTTCTTATTTGATGGTTTACGACTAAACATCGCCAGCATTCGATCAGTTACAAAGAAACCGCCTACAACGTTAAAAAGAGCAAATCCAAGAGAAACTGAACCAATGATTAAAAGTGGTACGTTACCTTCTGCTTTAACAATTAAAGTTAAGGCTGCAAGCATTGTTATTCCTGAAATTGCATTTGCTCCACTCATTAGAGGTGTGTGAAGGGTAGGAGGAACTTTTCCAATTAACTCGAGGCCTAATAAACTACCAAGTAAAAGAACCCAAAGAAGACTTATAAAAGACATAATTTTAAAACCTCAATTTTCAAAAACTTTATTTTGAAGAACAACTCCTTCATCGCTTAATAAACATCCAGAAATGAGTTCATCCTTTTTATCTAATTTAATTACACCATCTTTTATAAATGGTGTAATCAAAGATGTTAAGTTCTTAGCATAAAGTGAACTTGCATCATAAGGAACTGAAGAGGGTAATTCGCCCGCTCCTATAAGTTTTACCCCATCTTTGATAATAGTTTCATTTGATTTTGTTCCTGAGCAGTTCCCTCCCTGAGAAACTGCTAAATCAATTATTACTGCACCAGGTCTCATTTTTTGAATCATGGGAGCGTCTATTAAAACAGGGGCCTTTTTACCTAGAACTTGCGCAGTACATATAGCAACATCAGCTTCAGATAAATATTTAGTTAAAGTAGCCTTCTGTTTTGAAAGGAATTCGGGTGTTACAGCTTTTGCATAACCTCCAGCTTCTCCAGGTTTTTCATCCAATTCAGGAAGTTCTATAAATCTTGCTCCGAGGGACTCTACTTGTTCTTTAACAGCAGGTCTAATATCAGATACAAATACTATTGCACCAAGTCTTTTTGCTGTCGCAACTGCCTGCAATCCCGCAACGCCACCACCAAGAACCACTACTTTTGCAGGTTGAACTGTGCCTGCTGCAGTCATAAGCATAGGGAAATATCTATCTAACTCACTTGCAGCTAAAAGAACTGCTTTATATCCGGCGATATTGGCCTGTGAGGAAAGAACATCAGAAGATTGCGCTCTACTAATCCTCGGAAGCAATTCTAGTGATAAAGCTGAAATCTTATTACTATTTATAATCTTGAGAAGCTCCTTATTGCCATATGGGTTAAGAAGACCAAGAAGAACTGCACCTTTCTTTAATTTAGTTAAATTATCCTCTGATGGGGTTTGTACACAAAATATTAGGTCAGCTTCACCCCAAATTTTTTGATCTAAGTTACTTATTATTGTTCCACCCGATTCTTCATAGGACAAGTCATTAAATCCTGATAATTTTCCCGCTGAACTTTCAATATAAACATCACATCCAAGGCTTTTTAATTTCTTTACCGCTTCTGGAGTAGCTGAAACTCTCCTTTCGCCAGGGCTTGTTTCGGAAGGAATAAGTATCTTTGTCAATTTATTTATTTTTTTAACATACTAAATATAAATTGAAGAAAGTCAAAAGTCTTGGATTTTTGTTAAAAATATATTTTCTTTTCTATAAAAAATAGCTATCTAGAATATATAGGTACTAAATATTCAAATGAGTATTAAAGCAATCGAATGTCCAGATGGAGTATGTCACAGTCATCATGGTGGTCATGCTGTTCCAAGGCAAGCTATGCAGAAAAATCTAGAAAAGCATGGTAAGGACTGGTGCGAAAAATTAGCAGAGAGAATTTATGAAATGTCGGTTGATACTTATTCACAGACAGTCATGCCTAGTCTCCACTCAGCAGGTTGGCAAAGAAGACATTTAGATTGGGAATTTAAGCTCGCAGAAAATGATTCTGAACCTGATGAAGCTCTTGTTGAAGGAATTATTAATGCCACTGAAAGCTTTCTAAGAAGTAGTGAGGTGCATCGATTATTTATTCAGGAATTAGTCCAGGGCACATTTGAGGAAGCAAATGACAAAAAAATAATTTCTAAAGCAATAAAATCTATCATTGAAGAGGAAATTGTCATTTCACTAAGAGAAAAGAAAGAATCTCTTTTAAAGAAAATATCCGCAAAATTAATTTCAGAAGAAAAAGTTAGTGAGGAACTTGCAATAAATTCAGCTAAAGAGGGTTTTGAGGAAGTTGAAAGATTACTCGCTAATCACAGCGAGGCAGTTTAACCCTATTTCTTAATATTATTTTTATAATTACCTCGAAAATTGGCTCAAATATAAATTAAAGATTAAATTATTGTTTGAAAGTGCGAAGTTGTAACTTATTAGACAATACTTAGGCTGTTTGATGTGTTTACCTATATACAACTTTTAAGTTTCGATGGACAATTTCATTAGAAAAAGGATAGACATTGCAACCTGTTGGGCTACCAACAGAATATCTGCAATGGATACTCTAGAAAGATATGAAGACAGTTATGCAATCGCAGAAGAATTTAGAGAGTGGATATTACATATTGGAGAAAAGAATGAAAATTTAAAAGATTCTGTTTTAAATTTTCCAAAGGAATTAAAAAAATTATTTGACCAAAAAGTCAACGATTAATTACTAAAAGGATCGAGTGAAATCCGCCCTACAATATTTGGGTTTATTTACTATTATAAGTAGTGAAATTTGCAAATAAATGGAAAATAAAGAAAAGAATACTAACGTAGAAAATGTTGTAATTATTGGTTCAGGTCCTGCAGGTTATACAGCTGCGATTTATGCAGCAAGAGCAAATCTTCAACCATTGCTCGTTACAGGATTTAATTCTGGCGGAATTCCTGGTGGACAATTAATGACTACAACTTTTGTTGAAAATTATCCAGGTTTTCCAGATGGTGTACTTGGTCCTGAATTAATGGATCTAATGAAAGCTCAAGCCGAAAGATGGGGAACTAACTTATACGAAAGTGATGTTGTCTCAATTAATACTGATTCACATCCCTTTGAATTAAAAACTTTAGAAGGAACTATAAAATCTAACTCAATTATTATTGCAACTGGAGCAAGTGCAAATAGATTAGGAGTTATAAATGAAGATAAATTCTGGAGTAAAGGAATAAGTGCTTGTGCAATATGTGATGGAGCGACCCCACAATTTAGAGGTGAAGAATTAGCTGTTATTGGAGGGGGCGACTCTGCATGTGAAGAAGCAGCATATCTCACAAAGTATGGAAGCAAAGTGCATTTGATTGTTAGATCAGAAAAATTAAGGGCTAGCGCAGCAATGGTAGATAGAGTAAAAGCTAATCCAAAGATAGAAATTCATTGGAACACAAAAGTTGATAAAGCGGATGGCTCTGAATGGCTCGAGAAAATAGAAACTATTCATTCTCAAGACGGTAAAGGGGAAATCAATATAAAAGGTCTTTTTTACGCGATAGGGCACACACCAAATACGAAGTTCTTAGGCAACAAAATTGATTTAGATAATAAAGGATATATTGCTTGCAAATCAGGAAGGCCAGAAACATCCATTGAAGGTATTTTTGCAGCAGGCGATGTTGTTGATTCTGAGTGGAGACAAGGAGTTACCGCTGCAGGAACTGGGTGCATGGCAGCATTAGCTGCCGAAAGATGGCTAGCCGAGAAAAACTTAGCAAAAACTATAGTCAGAGAAACACCCGAACCAGAAAAAAAACTTAATTCATCAGATTTTAATGAAGAAGAAGTTAATGAAGATACTTTCGATTCAACTTCTGAATGGCAAAAAGGCAGTTATGCATTAAGGAAACTTTATCACGAGAGTACAAAACCTATCTTAGTAATTTTTAGTTCTCCAAGTTGCGGCCCATGTCATGTTTTGAAACCTCAGTTAAAAAGGGTAATTAAAGAACTTGATGGTGCTGTTCTTGGCGTTGAAATAGATATTGATAAAGATCAAGATATTGCAAAACAAGCTGGTATTAAGGGCACACCAACAGTTCAACTTTTTAAAGAAAAATTATTAAAAAAACAATGGCAAGGTGTTAAGCAAAGAAGTGAGTTTAAAGAAGCGATAAAAAATATTATCTAAAATATCTTTTTATTTATTATTTCTCTTAGGGTTATTTTTATTAGTAGTAGGTTTAGCACCACCTGCATTTCTTTCTCTATAAGTTATCCTCCCTCTAGAGAGATCATAAGGACTAATCTCAACTAAAACTTTATCGCCAGCTAATAATTTAATTCTAAATTTAGTCAATTTGCCTGCAGCTCTACATAAACATTGATGTCCTTCAGGTTGTTCTAATGTAACCAAATAAAAACCATTCCCCTGTTCTTTTTCTATTACACCTGAAGTTTCAATCATTAATTAATCTTTTACTAAGTACATATTATCAGAAAAAGATTGGCCAAAATTGATTTAAAAAAAATTACATACGTAAAAATATGCAATTCAATTCAAATTGAAAATTTAATTTCATTAATTATTTGAAGTTGTCCATAGTAAAAATTTGCTTTCGCAATTTTTTCAGAATCTTCTAATTGATCAAAAAAAACAAAACCAAGGCTTTCCCATAATGAAGATCCGCAAACATTATTCAATTCATTTTTTGCTTCTTTTGCAAAATTATCTAGTTTTCGTTCAAGGTTTTTAGACTTAGAAACAGACATAGGTCAATAGTATTTATTATAGTACAAATATACTATCTGATTCTTAAATTGCAATATTAAAATGGTAATCTCTTTTTTTCTTCAATATTAAGATCTGCTTCCATTTCCCTTAATCTTTTGAGTATTTGTTGATAGTACTCCTTTATATAACTCTCTAATGAGGTCATATCCTCTTTTTTAAGTTCCAATATTTCGTAAGTTTTGCTCATGTCAGCATCTAATGATTCACCACTACTAGTAACTTCAGCAAAAGCCAATCGCTCAGCAACATTAAGAGAATCTTGGAAAAAGGAAACTACTTTTTGAGTGACACTAATAAGGAAGGGGGAAACTCTAAAAATTTTCGCCTTTTTTTCACTAAATTTTTCACATAAAGATATAACTTCATTTGAATCCCATGCTTTGGGACCTACTAATGGCAATGATGTTCTGTGAGTTTTTGGATTATTTACTGCTGCTACAACAACTTTCGCCATATCTTGAGTATTCATATAAGCAATTTTAGTTGGAGTCCCATTCATCCAAACTGCTTGACTATCCAAGATTGGGATTGCGAATTGACCAATAACTCCTTGCATAAAAGCTGCACATTTGAAGATTGTATAGTCTAAATCAGATTTTTCAAGAAGTTTTTCAGTGCAAAATTTAATGTCCATTAAAGGAACATTTCTAAACTTTTCTGTTAAAAGGATTGAGAGGAATATTACCCTTTTTACGTTTAAAGATTCACAAGCATTGAATAAGTTAAGTTTTCCATCCCAATCAATTTCATAAATACTTTTAGGATCATCTGGCCTACTAGTCGCTGCATCAATAACTACTTCAATATCTTGCAATGAATATTCGATATCAGAAGAATTTAATAAATTGCCTTTTGTTAGCTCACAACCCCATTCTTGTAGAAAGGAAGCTTTTCTTGGATTTCTTACAAAGCATCTTACTTCATGTCCCTCTTCTATAGCTTGCTTTGCTATTTGTCTACCAAGTGTCCCTGTTGCTCCTACTAAAAGAATCTTCATACTTAAGATTTACTTAACTTTAAGACCATAACTCAAATTGTGATGTATCCGTGAGAATCAGTCTCCCTGAAACTTTAATAACAAAGCACCACCAACTAATCCTATTGGTATCAGTATCCAAAAAACTGCTGCAATACTAAAAATTTCTTTAGCCATAGTAAAATTGAATTATTACTATAATTTACATTCAAAATACATTTATTTGTTAAAAATGTAGATAATTCAAATATCTTGAAAATTTTTGAATATATGAATAATAATTTTAAAAAAAATATAAACATTCCTAATTACTGGAATTGGAATGGTTTTAAAATATGTTGGAGTGTCACAGGAGAAGAAAATAAGATTCCAATTATCTTTCTCCATGGATTTGGAGCAAGTCGAAAACATTGGAGAAACAATTTAGAGTATTTTGCGAAAAAAAATTTTGCCTCTTATTCTTTGGATTTAATAGGATTTGGGGATTCAGAACAACCTGGGATTAGACAAATTGGAAAATTAAATAATGAGATTTGGTGTGATCAGGTGAAAGACTTTATTGCACAGGTAATAAGACCAAAGAATTCTGGGAAAGTAATTCTTATTGGCAATTCCCTTGGCTCACTAGTTGCTTTAACATGTGCTGTTTCATTAGAGGATCAGATTGCAACAGTTATTGCATCACCTTTGCCAGATCAAATTCAAGAAAATAAAAAGAACATAACAAAAAAATCATCATTTAAGAAATTTCAAGATAGATTCATAACATTATTTTTTTTGTTTTTCCCTTTGGAGATTATTTTATTTTTAATAAATAAATTTGGGGTCATCAAACTGGGACTAAAATCTGCCTATTTCAAAAAAGATAATATTGATCGCGAACTAATAGATTTGGTAACAAAACCAGTTTTAAGGAGAACTTCAGCTAGATCATTAAGAGCAATGTGTATTGGAATGTCTTCTAGAGATGAAAAATTTAAAGCTTCTCACCTTTTAAGAAAACTTAGCTCCTCAAAAAAAGTTCCTTTTTTATTGATTTGGGGCGAAAAAGATAATTTCATACCTTTGTTTGTTGGTAAAAAGATTGCAAATTTCCATAGATGGGTAAAATTAAAAATAGTATCCAATTCAGGGCATTGTATCCATGATGAAGACCCTTCAGTATTCAATAGAATTTCTTATGAATGGATTAGAGATTTAAAAACCTTTTAAAATATGAAACATACATTATCAGTTCTTGTAGAAGATGAATCTGGAGCCTTGAGTAGAATCTCAGGTCTCTTCGCTAGGAGGGGATTCAACATAGATAGCCTTGCAGTAGGACCTGCAGAATCTAAAGGGATTTCAAGGTTAACAATGGTAGTGGAGGGTGATGATGAAACTCTTCAACAAATGACTAAGCAACTTAATAAGTTATTTAATGTTCTTGGAGTTGTAGATTTTACTAATCTCGCAGCTGTTGAAAGGGAATTGATGTTACTAAAAGTTTCATCGAAAGAAGATACTAGGAGTAATATCCTTGATATAGTACAGATTTTCCGTGCAAAAGTTGTTGATGTATCAGATATGGCCTTAACTCTCGAGGTAGTTGGTGATCCTGGAAAGTTAGTTGCTCTAGAGAAATTACTCGAGCCATACGGCATCCTTGAAATAGCGAGGACTGGTAAGGTAGCTCTTAAACGCTCTTCAGGAGTTAATACAGAAATGTTAAAAATAAATAAATATTCTCTAGAAATTTAATTAGATATCTGGACTGCCTTGATGTAGTCTTCTTTATTGATTTTTTTAAGTACGTCTAATCCTTTAATAATCTTTCCAAAAATCGAATATCTTCCATCTAGTTCTGGGATCTTACTAGTTACAAAAAAAAATTCAGTAGAAGAAGACTTATTCTTACCTCTCTTAACCATAGCGATTGAACCACTCTCAAAAGTATTAACTAAGTATTCAGTTTCATTAGGATTTTTTATTTGATAGTTATATCTTGGTTTAATTTCTTCTTTAAATTTTATTTCTAAAGGTATTGATGGACTTGTCTTATTAAGGTTTTGTTTCCCTTCAATATAAGGTTTATTTTCTGGATTAACACCACCATGTATAAACCTTATGTGGGGATAATTTATTATTTTATAAAATTTTTGATTTACGTATATATTATTTTCTATATTTTCCAGAAAGTTTGATACTGTTACTGGGTTATCTTTACCAAATAATTTAACCTTAAAATCTCCTTT
>CACASR010000005.1 GCA_902535175.1 uncultured Prochlorococcus sp. | reverse complement strand
CCTTACAAGAGATTCTTCTAATACTCTCGATTGAGCTCTGGTTCGATATAAAATTGCAAAATTTTTCCAAATTGGGTTTTGATTATAGTTATTCAGTGATTTTATTTTATTGGTAATTGCTTCTGCCTCGGAAATTTCATCATCACAGCTGAGTAAAGTTAAAAGTTCCCCTTTTTCTTTAGTAGCCTTTAAAACTTTGTCAATTCTTTCAGAGTTGTTTTCAATTAGTGAGTTTGCAGCATCAAGGATATTGGAAGATGACCTATAATTTTCTTCTAATTTAATTAAAGATGATTTTGTATCGTCGTTGATTGAAGTTTTAAAATCTTCTTGAAAACCAATTAAAATTCTGAAGTCAGCTGCTCTGAAACTATAAATACTTTGATCAGCATCCCCAACTACAAAAATTGAACGATCTTCCCAATTGAAGAATTTTTTTGGTTCAGTATTACCAGCCGTAATTAATTTTATAAGTTCATATTGTGTTCTATTTGTATCTTGATATTCGTCAACTAAAATATGTTTAAACCTTTTGTGCCAGTAATCTCTGACTGTATCATTTTGCCTCAATAAGAAAACAGGTAAAAGTAAAAGATCATCAAAGTCTAAAGAATTATTTTTTGAGAGCGAAATTCTATATCTCTTATAGGCTTCTGCAACTGTTTTATCAAAATTATTATCTGCTTTTTCTAAAAGATCATTAGAAGTTAAGCATTGATTTTTAGCATTACTTATTAATCTTTTAATCTTTTTGGGATCATATCTTTTTGGGTCAAGATTCATATCTTGACTGATAATTTCTTTTACTAATGTTTGAGAATCTGTTTCATCATAAATTGAAAATTGCCTTGTCCATTTTAGGCCTTCTGGATCAGTATATTTTTCAATATCGTATCTCAGAAGTCTTGAAAATAAAGAATGGAAAGTACCGATCCAAAGGTTCTGAAGCCTCTCTTGATGAACGTTTGTTCTTAATTGATTTTGATCAATTTCTTTGAGAGTTGTCCAAGGCTGACCAAATTGATTAAAAGCTAATTCTTGGGCTAGAAGAACCTCTAATCTTGCTTTCATTTCTTTAGCAGCTTTGTTAGTGAAAGTTACTGCGAGAATGTTATAGGGATCTATAGAGTTACCTTCAATAAGGTTTGCAATTCTGTGAGTAAGAGCCTTAGTTTTTCCACTACCTGCGCCTGCTACAACTAATAGAGGTCCATAAACATGTTTTACTGCTTGAAGTTGTTGATTGTTTAGAGACTTAAAAAGGAAATTGTTAGTTTGAGGCACTTTTGGAATGGTTTTTCAAAAATCAGACTTTACTATGAGATTCAGATTCCGTTTCTAGATCTTCTAACGCTTTTTTTAAATTTATAAGTTCATTATTGTTATTAATTATTTCTTCAAATTTATTTTGAGGCATCTTTAATTTCATACTTCTGTCTAGAATTTCTTTTTCCAATCTCTTTTTATATGAGGTAATAAGTTTCTTTGATAATTTTAAATCCTGTTGATCCAAAACTTTATTAAAAATGTATTTTTATTTTAGCGGAAAAAATTTTTTTATTTGAATTATTTCAACTATCACTTTGGAATGAAGTTATTAATTAAGAAGCGTTGCGTTAAGTTTGAAATTGTATTGTTTTTACTAGCTTTGTATTATTCTTAAGTTCGGTCTTTAAATTTTTACTTCAGGAATGTCAGTTTCAAAGAATAATCAACTATTGTCTGCCGATAAGAAATTAAATGATTTAAGCAATATAAAAGAATTTATTAATAGTGCAAACTCAAGATTAGATGCAATAACCTCAATAACCAATAATTCACATGCAATCGCAGCAGACGCAGTTACAGCAATGATTTGCGAAAATCAAGATTCACTTAACTCAAAAATATCTTTAAATACAACTAACAAGATGTCCGTTTGTTTAAGAGATGGAGAAATAATCCTAAGGATTGTTGCTTATCTTTTAATTTCTAATGACGAATCAGTTTTAGAAAAAAGTTGTTTGAAGGATCTTAAAAATACTTATCTTGCTCTTGGAGTACCTTTAAGAAATGCAAGAAGGGTTTTTGAATTAATGCGAGATGCAACTATCTCTGATTTGAATTCAACAGTTAATAATATGCCTGGAAATAAAGGCTTTCTTCCTAAATTAATATCTGAAACAGATTTTCAATTTGAAAGGATAATTAATCTTTTAAACTAGCTAAATTCCTTATCTCTGAAGTATGGGAAGTCTGTATAACTGAGTTATTTTCCAGATTTCTAATAGTAGAAAATCTGGATCTTATATGAGTAGATAAAAAGGAAATTCTTTCTTCGGAAACTGTTGATTTGTAAATAGTTTTAATGTTTAAATTATTTTTTTTATCAACAAAATAATTGGATGATGAAATAAAGGATTCTGCATAACCTTTATTTCTTAAAACAATTCCTGAATTTTCATCTTTGGGTAAAAAAATAAGAATAGTTTCATCTCCATCACTGATATCATCATTGTCCCAATCACTAATAGCTTGCCAATTTATAGAAATGGCTATACTCTCTAGGTTTAAACTAAATTTATAATTTTTAAAAATTTCAACGACTTTTTTATTTTTTTTGTCGATATGTTTTATATATATTTTACTAGTTGAGTTTTCAAATTCCTGAAAAGCTAAAGTGTGAGTACTTCTAATAGATTTCCACTCTCCTATACTTTTATCAATGAATTGATTAATTATTGTTAGATTCTTCGTCAAGTTTATCTTCTACGGAATGATTTTCTGCTTTTTGTATCATTCTTACCATTGAATCCACCATTAATCTCTTTGCAGAAGTTACTTTTAAACCAGAAGGAGTAGTTGATATTTGTTCTCCAGGGCGATCATATGAAGTTGGTCTAAATGGAGTCATCTAATAACTTAAAAATTAATCGATTTCTATTCTTGCATGAATCATTATTTTTATAGTTATTGTTTGCGAAAATGTCATATCTTTCTTCTTTGATTACAGAATTATAAACTGTTTTGTTATTTAGGCATTTTATTTTTTGCCAATCCTGAAATAGTCGCTAAAGCAAACATTCCCAATAGAGCAATCCCTAGAAATAATCCTGCTCCTTGGCTAACTCCAGCTCCTACTGCTACAAGTATAGAGTCACTGATTAGAAGACTTATTAATAATGCAGGAGTAAATATTTTCCAGCGAGTGCCTCCAATACCAATTGCATAGCTTAGAAAATCAAAAAGGCCAGTCATTAGTAGACCTGTCATAAGAAAGAAATTTTCTTCTAGCTGGTTTTGATTAAAACTTTCAATCTTTTGCATTGCTTTTGGGCCTACTAAATTACGTACAGGAACCCGACCATAATTTCTCGCAATAAAGAAAGCAGCTTGGCAAAAAACGATATCAGAAAAGATTATAGTCATATAACCTTTTTGAAATCCTAATAATGAACCTGCTAATAGGGAATAAGCTGAACTTGGAAGAGCTGGTAAAATAATACTTACTCCTCTAAGTATGAAAATTCCAAAAGGAGCCCAAATTCCCATACTTTCTATTTTGTTCCTAAGGGGTTCAATTCCATAATTTTGGATTAAATAAATCAATACAACAAATATTGCGATAAAAAAAACTACTGAAAGAAATTTCTGTATTTTATTCATTATTTTTTAGTAAATTTATTGGAATTAAATTCTTAATTTAATAATTGATTGTATCTATAATAGAAATACTAATCAATAAAAATTTTTACAAATTTTTAATCTTATATTTACTCCTGATAAGGGATTCTTGTATCTCAGACCTATTGATGATTAATTCTAAGAATAAAATTAATTTAATATTTATTCGAAATAGCTTTGGTTTAGTCCTTTCGATAATCGTTTCCTTGAGTATCTCAATAAAACAATCAAATGCTTTGCCTCATGAATGGCTTGGGGTTCCTAAAAGTGAATATGGAGAACAGTTATGGGATAGACAAAGTATCAAAAGAAATGAGGATGGTTCTGTGAGAGTATTGAGTAAATTTATTCCCAAAACAAAAAGTGAAATTACTAAGGATATACTCTATACGATGGATATAAATTGTTTTGAAAAGTCATTTAGAGACGTTGATGTCTCCATTGATGAAAAAAATAGTAATTTCAATGATCTAGCTGATTGGCAAGATCCAAATGGAGATAAACTGATTTTGGGTGTTATAGGTCAAGTTTGCAGAGTAGAAAACTAAAAATTCCGAATTGTAAAAATAAAATAAAAAAATTAAGTTTCTACATGCTTAAAAAATATAAAACCCTGTCTATGACAGGGTTTTAAAGGTGCCAGGACCCAGATTTGAACTGGGGACACGGCGATTTTCAGTCGCCTGCTCTACCAACTGAGCTATCCCGGCTCTAACTTATATACTCTAAATTAAGATGTGTAGTTTGTGAAACCCTTTTAATTAAAAATTTTATATCTTTATCAAATATCGCCAAAAACTATTATTTTGCATTAATCGCTAACAAGGCAGTGCCAAATGAAGTAGTTTTTTTACATGAAACTATTGGTATATTGATAATTTTTTCTCTTATTTTTCTCCACTGAGGGTTTTTTGAACCTCCACCAATAGTAATAATTTTTTTGGGAAGTGAACCTGTTAGTTCGCCTAGTTTTTCCCATCCTTTCAATTCGATATTTGCTAGTCCCTCGAATAATGAATGTAAATAAAGTGAGTCGCTTACTGGTCTTGGACCAAGTATGGGCTCTAAATTTGAATTATTAACAGGAAATCTCTCACCTTTACTATTAAGAGGTAAAAGATTTAAAGAAGTATTTCTCGATGGATTTATTTGTCGACTGAGCTCCTTTATTTCTAAATCAGAGAAGAACTGAGACAAGATACCGCATCCTGCGTTTGATGCTCCTCCACATATCCAACTGCCGTTTACTCTATGGTTTGTAATGCCTTGTTTTTCTATAGGTTGTTCAATAATTTTCTTAACTACAATAGTTGTTCCTAAAACTGTGAGACCATCTTCTTTACCTAAACCTGCAGCTATTACACTTGCATTAGAGTCAGTGGTGCCTGAGATTAATTTTAATTTCTTATTCAAGTTAAATCTCTCTGCTAAATCAAAATTCACTTGTCCAATAATTTTCCCACTTTTTATTATTTGAGGCAGGCATTTTTGCCATGATGTATTGAGATAACTTTTTGGCCACGATTCTTTTTTTAGATCCCAACCAAGTTTTAGATTATTGCCTTCTTCTCCATGAGTCCAATCTTTTAAAAACCAACCAGTGATCCAATCAGATTGATGTCGTAAAAGTATATTTGTCCCATATTGATCTATCAGTTTTAATGCTTTAGCAAGACTACTATATGGAGTTCGCAGATGATCTTCTCTAGAAGTTAATGATTCAAGAAGAATCTTATGTTCATTACATGCTTGGTCATAAGGTATTGCTTCTCCTATTGGTTCTCCTTGTAAATTAGATGGTATTAAAGTTCCTGAGGTGCCGGAGATGGCCAATTTATTAAGGTTACTTTTTACCTCGATAGGTAAACTAACTAAAAGATTTTCACATGAATTGATCCAAGAATTTGGATTTTGAAAGCTGTATGAATAAGGTACTGAATTGGAATATACTAATTTCTTCTGAAGATTAATTATTGATATTCTTGCACCACTGGTTCCAAAATCTAACCCTCCATAAAAATTATCAGGCATAGAAAAAATATTTTATAAAAAGATTTTGGAAGCCTCTGCTAATTGGGCTGCTTTTTCTTCCACATCTTCCCAGGGGAGCTCAAGATCTCTTCTTCCAAAATGTCCATAGGAAGCAGTCTTTCTAAAAAATTTACCTCCCATTTTTTTGGGTAGATTTCTTAAGTTAAATGCTTTTATTATTGCTGCGGGTCTTAAATCAAAGTGCTCTTTAATTAGCTCAGTCAAATTAGCTTGTGAGATAACACCTGTATCAAAAGTTTCCACGAGAATGGAAATTGGTTTTGCTACTCCAATTGCATAACTTAATTGTACTTCTGCTTTTTTTGCCAATTTCGCCTTCACTATGCTTTTAGCTACATAACGTGCTGCATAAGCGGCTGATCTATCTACTTTTGTGGGATCTTTACCAGAAAATGCTCCTCCTCCGTGTCTTGCATATCCACCATAAGTATCAACAATAATTTTTCTGCCAGTTAGCCCTGCATCTCCTTGAGGACCCCCTACGACAAATTTCCCCGTGGGGTTTACTAGAAATCTTGTCTTGCTGATGTTTGGTTTGATTTCTAAATCTTCAGTTGCAGGAATTACGACATGCGTCCATAAATCTTCTTTTATTCTTTGACGAATTTTTTCTTCATTTGTTGTTCCATCAATCTCAGGATTATGTTGAGTTGAAATTAAAATCGCGTTAATTGAGACTGGTACCCCTTTTTCGTAATCAATGCTTACTTGAGTTTTACCATCAGGGAGTAGATAATTAAGGACTTCTTCATGCCTCACTTTGGCAAGTTGAATAGCTAATCTATGCGCCAAGCTAATCGGTAAGGGCATTAATTCAGGCGTCTCATCGCATGCATAGCCGAACATTATGCCTTGGTCACCAGCTCCGGTATTATCTTCCAAATCATCGTTAACATCATCCGCTTCATTTACTCCTTGAGAAATATCCGGAGATTGTTCGTCAAGTGCTACTAAAACAGCACAACTATTTGCGTCAAAACCACCTGCTCTATAACCTTCATATCCAATTTCTTTAATTACATTTCTAACAAGTTTTATGTAATCGACTTTTGCTTTTGAAGTTATTTCTCCAGTAAGTAAACAAAGACCTGTATTAACAACTGTTTCGCATGCAACTCTGCTTTCTGGATCTTCTGTCAATAAAGCATCTAAAACAGCGTCACTAATTTGGTCACATATTTTGTCAGGATGACCTTCAGTAACTGATTCTGAAGTGAAAATAAAATCACTCATTTACAAATAATTTTGAAATAGGACTTTATCCTAAGTTAGATTATCGATACAAATCAATTATTGTAAATTAAATAATACTTCTACAAGAATAATGAGGCTTAAATTCTGATATTCGTTCACAAAATAAATAAGTGAATTTATACTGTTTCAGCTGACGCTGTGGGGATTTCTTCGTTATCGTCAGTTTGTTCAAATAACATTTGCTTGTATTTCGCAGCCATTTCTTCAGCTTTACTAAAAACTTTTTGAGGGTCAGTAAGCATATCACCTGGTTCAGGTTCTAGTGCTTTAGTAGATAATGAAATTCGTCCTCTTTCTGAATCAAGGTCAATTATCATAACTTTCATTTGGTCAGTCACATTTAAAACATTATGAGGAGTCTCAATGTGTTCATGACTAATCTCAGAAATGTGCAATAAACCACTAACTCCACCAATATCAATAAAGGCTCCATAAGGTTTAATACCTTTTACAGAACCAACAACAACTTCGCCTACTTCAAGTCGGTTCATTTTTTTCTCAACTAAAGCTCTTCTATGACTTAGAACTAATCTATTTCTTTCTTCATCGACTTCAAGAAATTTTAAAGGTAAATATTCACCTTCTAAGTCATCTTTAATTTTTCGAGCACTTATATGAGAGCCTGGGATGAAACCTCTCAAGCCTTCTACCCTAACAAGAGCGCCACCTCTGTTTGTTGCAAATACTTCAGAATAAATAGTTGCATCTTCTTTTTGGAGTTGTCTAACCCTTTCCCATGCTCTTTGATATTCAATTCTTCTAATGGAGAGGGCTAATTGGCCATCTTCATTTTCTTCGCTCATTATGAAAAATTCTCTACTTTCTGAAGGTTGTAAAACATCATTAAGTCCTTCAACTCTATTTATTGAAACCTCCTGAACTGGCATAAAAGCAGCTGTTTTTGCCCCTATATCTATCATGGCCCCTTTGGGCTCTAGAGCAAAAACGGTACCTTTAACTAAATCGCCAGGCTTAAAGTTATAGTCATACTTACCCAAAAGTGATGCAAATTCTTCTTGTGTGAATCCTGCGTTGTCAAAATCTTTATTTGTTCTACTAGAGGAAGAATCTGCTGAAGGAATATCGCTCTTCTCGAATGATAAATCTTCCTCATTTTGGGATGATGAATCATTGTCTAACTTAGACGAATTTTTAATTTCTTGATCCTCAGAAAGTTCTTTAATGGTTTGGGAAGAATTTTCGTTCATTTGATGTATCGCAGACTACCTAAGGTAGTTAGAAAGGAATGCTATTAGCCTGCAAACCAATAGCAAAAACATTAGTGATATGTATTCTACACTTTAAGATGCTGAATTTTATGAAATTGAAGCTAATTGGTTTTTTGAACTTCCTTTTAGAGATTCAAGAGTAGAAATAAAATCTTTTACCCCATTAAATTTCCTGTAAACTGAGGCGTATCTTATATAAGCGACTTCATTTTCTTTCCTTAGATTTTTAAGTATTAATTCGCCTATTTGTGAAGATTTAATATCTTTATTAGAGTCTTGAACGATTTGTGATTCAATTCCATCTACGAAATTAATAATTGCTTCACTACTGAAATTAGTCTTTTCGCAAGCTCTTGAAATACCAGTAAATAATTTTTGTTTATCAAATAATTCCCTGCTGCCGTCTTTCTTTATAACCGAAACTGGCATTGATTCAACTCTTTCATAAGTTGTAAATCTAAAGCTGCAGTTTAAGCATTCTCTTCTTCTTCGAACACTTTTGCCACTATCAGCAGATCTTGATTCCAAAACTCTGCTATCTGTATTTTGACAGGTTGGACACTGCATGTGGTGAAATAAGATGTACCTCAACTCTAATAGTAGAGTAACATTCTGAATATGAAAAGTAAAAAACCTCTTAAATAAGAGGTTCTTAAAAGTTCATTTTCTATCAAATTTAGGTGGATCTCTAAAAGCGACAGCAAAGAATAAGGTTACAACTGCGAGAGTTAGGATAAGAACGTAAGCAAAAGCTTCCATAAGATTAATTAATAAAGTTTAGTTTAAACCCTTCCTGGGATTCTTCTTGTGGTTTCGTCACCAAGTTTCTTGAATAAACCAAATTCAACTTGGTCGCCAATCTCAGCGTCAATACCAGCAAATCTACCCTTATAAAGAGTCCTTGAAGCATGCCACCAGTGGCCAAACAAGAATAGCAATCCGAAACATAAATGTGCATATGTAAACCATGCTCTTGGAGAGCTTCGGAATACACCGTCGGATTTATAGGTTTCTCTATCAAACTTGAAGGCTTCTCCAAGCTGAGCTTTTCTAGCTAATCTTTTAACTACCGCAGGATCAGTAAATGTTTGACCATTCAGATCTCCTCCATAAATAGTTGCTGTAATGCCAGTTTGTTCAAATGAGTACTTTGCTTCAGCTCTTCTAAATGGAATATCGGCTCTTACATTACCTTCTTTATCTTCAAGGATAACAGGGAAGTTCTCAAAGAAATTTGGTATTCTTCTTACTTCCAAGTCATTCCCCTCTTTGTCTTGGAAGGCAATATGACCTTGCCAGCCGGTTGGTAAGCCATCTCCATTAACAAGAGCTCCAACTCTAAATAGACCCCCTTTAGCAGGACTATTTCCAACATAATCATAAAAGGCTAACTTTTCTGGAATAGATTCATAAGCCTCTTCTCTAGTTGCACCATTATCGATTGCCGCCTGAACCCTTCTGTTAATTTCTGTTTTGAAATAGCCTGAGTCCCATTGATATCTTGTGGGACCAAATAATTCAATTGGAGTTGTTGCTGAGCCGTACCACATTGTTCCTGAAACCACAAAAGATACAAAAAGAACTGCTGCTAAAGCACTGGCTAAAACTCCTTCTAGGCTTCCAAGTCTTAAAGCTTTGTATAACCTTTCTCCAGGTCTATTAGTTATGTGGAAAATTCCCCCAATAATTCCTAAAAGTCCTGCTGCAATATGATTTGCAACTATTCCACCAGGGTTGAATGGGTTAAATCCATCAACTCCCCAAGAAGGTGAAACTGGTTCTACATGACCATTTAGACCATAGGGATCTGAAACCCAAATACCTACGTTGGCACAATGAAATGCTCCAAATCCAAAGCAAGTAATTCCCGCTAAGAGTAAGTGGATTCCGAATATTCTTGGTAAATCAAGAGCAGGTTCACCAGTTCTTGGATCTTCCCATAAATCTAGATCCCAGTATGTCCAATGCCATATTGATGCCAGAATTAAAAGTCCACTAAACACAATGTGGGCTGCGGCAACACCCTCGAAACTCCAAAATCCTGGATCAACTCCGGTGGCTCCTGTAATATCCCATCCGTTCCAACTACTTGTGATACCTAGTCTTGCCATGAAAGGCATAACGTACATTCCCTGTCTCCACATTGGATTGAGAACAGCATCTGAAGGATCAAAAATGGCTAATTCATAAAGAGCCATTGAACCGGCCCAGCCGGCTAATAATGCAGTATGCATAAGATGCACAGCAAGTAGTCGACCTGGGTCGTTAATAACTACTGTGTGAACTCGATACCAAGGCAATCCCATCGGTTAATTTCTAGTAACTATGCTGAAAAAACAGCTAAACATCACGATAGTAAGGGTTTTTTAGTCTTTGAGGGATTTTTGTAAATAAATTAACTATATTGATAAAATTGACTAAATCAGCTCGTATGACTTTAGTTTTAGCGAATTTTTGAATAAAAATTGTTAATATTTTGGTCACAATTCTCAAAGAAAAGCGGCAAAATATAAAAAATAACTAAAAAAATGACAATTATCAGATTTATCCGAGAAGGGTTAGATATCCAATGTAAGCCAGGAGAAAATTTAAGAGAGTTAGTAATTAGAGAAAAATTACAGCTTTATGGCTTAAAAGGTATATTAGGAAATTGTAGTGGTGTAGGACAATGCAGCACTTGTTTTGTCTCAGTTGAAGGAGGAAACAAAAATTCTTTAAGCCCAATTACCTCTGTAGAGGAAGAAAAACTTAAAAACAGACCAGAAAACTGGCGACTTGCATGCCAAACATTAATAAAATCTTCAGCAGTTATCTTGACTAAACCACAATCGCCTCCTTCGAATCTAGATGAACTAAAAAAAATTAGCGAAAATAAAAAATTACCTCGTTAAATTGTTTAAGACTGTTAATCTGTTGATAAAATTTGTTGATATTTCCACTTTATTTAATGATATATGTCTATAGTCTTAGTACTAAATAAACATTTCTTTTTAAATGGAAACAACTAATTTTGGATTTGTAGCTAGTCTTTTATTTGTAGGGGTCCCAACTATTTTCCTTATAGGTTTATTCCTTTCTACGCAAGAAGGTGAAAAGTCAAGTTTCTACTCAGACTCTGGTAAAGGTAAACTTGATCCAAAAAGGTAACCCATTCACAGATGCTTTGCATTTCTGTAAATGATTTATTATGTTGGAAAAAAAAGCAACTTGCAAAGGGAGGAGATATTCAAACTCTTGCTTTATTACTTGAATCTATAGGCGGGATATCGAATAGTGATTTGAATTTACTTAGCATAAATCACAAAGAAAACTTATATTTAAAAAAAAATTTAGAACACTTAGAGTTGATCTGGGAAGACCATTTATTTAATTCTTCTCCTATGCAATATTTATGTGGGATAACATTTTGGAGGGATTTGAAATTAGAAGTTACTGATAAAGTACTTATTCCCAGACCAGAAACAGAGCTCATAGTTGATATCGTCTTCAATATATTTCGAAAGAAATCAGAAAAATTATTTTTTGCTGAATTAGGAACTGGTTCAGGCGCAATTAGCATTGCTTTAGCATTGGCTTATCCCTTTAGCGAGGGAGTAGCAACTGACATAGATCAAGATGCATTAGCAATAGCCACTAAAAATTTTATAAATTCTTCTAAACAATCAAATTTGCAATTTTATTGTGGAAATTGGTGGTCACCTTTTGAAAGTTTTAAAGGAAAATTAGACCTCGCTATTTCAAACCCGCCATATATTCCCAGAGATACTTATGAAAAATTACCCAAAGAAGTTAAAAATTACGAACCTAAAATTGCTTTATTAGGTGGTGAAGATGGTTTAAAACATATTAGGGAAATAATAGAAAAAGCACCATTATTTTTAAAAGAGAATGGTTGGCTGATTTTAGAGAATCATTTTGATCAAGGTGAAAAAGTAAAACAACTGCTTATTAAAAATAAATTTACATCAATAGAAATTGTGAAAGATCTTTCAGGTATTGGTAGGTTTACCATTGGAAGATATAAATAAATTATTATAGGTTCATAATCTAAATGAATTTAGTAGATTGCAAATCCGCCTTGAAGACTCTTAAAAGTGGTTTACCTATAATTTTCCCAACTGACACATTACCTGCAATTGGATGCTTACCAAGATTTTCAAATACTATTTATGAGTTTAAAAAAAGAGATAAAGACAAACCCTTAATTCTTATGGGATCAGAACATAAACAATTAATTGATTATGTTCACAAATCTGCTAAAAAAGATTACGAAAATATAGCTTCAAAATATTGGCCTGGAGCTCTGACAATTGTTATTCCTGCTTCAGAAAAGCAGACTTCAATCCTCACAAGCAATGATCTTACTCTTGGGTTGAGGATTCCAAATTCACATATGGCACAATCTCTTTTGAGAGTAACAGGCCCATTGCTAACTTCAAGTGCAAATATTTCAGGTCTTAAAGAATCCACTATAGCTGAAGATATTACTCTAGACTTCCCTTCTGTAAAAATTTTGGGTCCTGTTCCCTGGGGAAAAAGTAGTGGAAAAGCTAGTACTATTATATTTTGGAAGAAAAGTGGAGATTGGAGACTGATTAGAGAAGGGCAAGTATTAGTTAGGGAATTGAATTAATGTTTTTATTATTATTTTTTGTTTTATTAATTCAATTTTTAACTTATTGGATATTTGAGCCCCTTGCATCTTTTTTAGAGTATGTTCTGGAAATTAGATGGTTTCCTATCATTGCTCTGATAAGTTTAATCTTTTTATTTTCAGCAAAGAATATTGAACAGAATTAAATAAATCAAAATGCCGGCTAACAGATTTGAACTGATGACCTTCGCTTTACAAAAGCGCTGCTCTACCGCTGAGCTAAGCCGGCGATTAATTCATCTTACAATTAGGGAGGGTCAATTATCAGAATTTTTTTAGCTTTTTTTAAATTTATTACTTTTTGATATCTTTATTAGCTTTATCAGTTTTATCAGTTTTTTTGAATTTTATTTCTCCTGAAACAGTTCTTTTGATTGGTAAATTTGCAACTAATGCAGTCATCCTATCCTCAGTCTCTAAACTTACTGCAACCTCATCAAAATCAATTTCAACATATTTAGCAACAACATCAAGAATCTCTTTCCTCATTTTATCTAAAAGATCAGTTGTTAAGGAACTCATATCAACTCTGTCATGAGCAAGTACAAGTTGTAATCTTTCTCTAGCTGTATTTGCACTAGACGTTTCTCTGCCTAGTAATTTATTTATAAGATCTCTGAGAGTCATCATTTTAAAAAACCTTTGTTTGCATTAATCTCATGAATTTATCCTTAAGACTTTTGCCTTCTTTCTTCGGATCGATAATTGGTACATCTTTATTTGTAAGTCTTTGAGAAACATTCAAATAACATTTTTTTGCAGGAGACCTACCATCTGAAAGGGTCAGTGGCTCTCCTCTATTTGTACTTATTATTACCTGTTCATCTTCTAAAACAATACCTAACAATGGCAAGGAAAGGATCCCTTGAACATCCTCGATAGATAACATTTCTTGACTAGCCATCATGTTTGGTCGAACTCTATTGATTACAAGTTGGATTGGTTCAATATCTGAAGTATTAAGAATCCCTATTACTCTATCCGCATCCCTCACTGCGGATAATTCTGGGTTAGTAACAACAATAGCTTCTTTACAGGCTGCAAGAGCATTTTTAAATCCATCTTCTACACCGGCAGGACAATCTACTAAGACAAAATCAAAGTTCTCACTAAGTAGCTCACTAATTTTTTTCATATCTTCGGGCTTCATCCAATCCAACATCCTTGGATCTCCAGCAGGTAGAAGAGCAAGATTAGGTTCCTTTTTGTGTCTAACCAATGCTTGGTCAAGACGACAATTCTTGTCTAATACATCTTGAGCCGTATAAATAATTCGATTTTCTAATCCTAGAAGAAGATCTAAATTTCTTAAGCCAAAATCAGCATCTAATACAGCAGTTGTTGCTCCGCTGTTAGCAAGAGCTATTCCTAGGTTTGCGGTTAAAGTTGTTTTACCAACCCCTCCTTTGCCTGAACAAATTAATATTGTGCGAGTATTCTTCCCCACGATTTTAAAGATTTTACAAATAATAAAGCCACTTACAGAAAGTTAAATATTTTAAAGATTAAGTAATTCTTAAATTTATCTAATTTGAATTAATTTATTGCAAATTATTGATTAATTTTTATTTTCGATTATGTGTGGTTTGATAATTATCTTTTGATTATCTATTACCGCAATTTCTGGATAACAATTTCTGGGCTTATCCTTTGGTCCAATAGCTATCAAATCTGCAATTCTTAACTGTAAAGGGTTTAGATAAAGTGATGCAATAGAGGCATTTTTATTTCCACTTTTCCCTGCGAATGCTATCCCAAGTAATTTGCCCCAAACGTAAATATTTTTCTTAGCGGAAACTATTGCTCCTGGATTAACGTCTCCAATAATGCATAGGTTTCCATTTGAAGATATTCTTTCACCTGATCGTACTGTTCCTTTGTGAAGAATATCCTCTTTTTTCTTTGAATTGAATAATAGTAACTTGTTTTTAATCTCTTGCTCTTTTATAAAAGTTGAATCTATTTTTAATGACTTTCCACTTAGTATTGTATATCTATCATTTGAGTAAATACATAAGGAAGAAATATTAATTTTGTCAAAATGATTTTTTAATTTTGATAATTGATGCGAACTTATTGACTCATTGACTGCGAAAATTTTTGCTTCTAAAGGTTCCTTGTTTGAGGAAAATCTTTTGAAAGTTTCATGGATATTATCAAAATGCAACAAGGAAAAAATTTCTAAATATTTGCTTTTAGTTTTTTTTAAAACGATTTCCATTGAATTAAATCTAGGAATTGTTTTTTATTAATGAAATTTCATTTTTAATTTCATATTTGATTATATCTGGATAAATAATAAAACAGCTTTCCTCAGATCTCATTAAAGTTTTAATTAATGCAGAACTATTTTCTAGTGCGCTTTGATAAGTGCCGTCCCATATCTTTAGTGCATTATTAGATTCAAAACCTTGAAAAGACCTTTCTTTAATCCCGCAAAATATTTCTGAATCATAACCATTCTTTTCACATAATTTTGCGGCAAATGCAAGGATTTTTAATCTATTCATCTTACTTAAAAAACTTATGTCTGATGCTTTTAACAAATCTCTGTCAATAAACATTTTGCATAGTGTAGAAAGTGGTTCAAAAGATTCATCTTTCCATCTAATCAAATGATAATAAAAAGTTACATCATCATTTTTTATGAAATCATCAAAATTAACCTTTGAAGGTGAAAAAATCCATTTATGCAGAGAATTATCTAACCAAATATTCTTTTCATAATTATGTTTAATTGTGTGTAATATTTTTTCTAGAATCCATGTTGATATTTCGTTTATCTTATGGTTATAGATAGTTCTATACATCAAGTTCCTAAGTACAAGGAAATGTTCAATAGCTATCACTCCTTTTGGTTTGATTCCGATATTCCCATCAGGTGAAAAGGTAAGAGCTGAAATTATTCTCTCTAAATCTACTAAGCCATAATTAGTACCTGTGTTGTAACTATCGCGTAAAAGGTAATCGAGACGATCGCAATCTATTTCACTACTTATCAATGTTTTTAAAGGTTTCGAAAATAGTTGTTTTGATTGGAATAATTCCCCAATTTTTCTGGGTAATTCGTTGTCATACTTCTTGAGGATTGAATTTATTGGCGGATAATTTGTAACTAAGTTTTTAGACCATTGTTCGTGATCATGCTTAAATATTATTTCACTGGTATGGCTTAAAGGTCCATGACCTAAATCATGGAGCAGAGCTGCTCCAAAAAGAACAAATTTGTTTTCACAAAATGAGGATTTACTTTCAATTAATCTCTTGTAAATTTTTCTAGCAATACAAAAAACACCAATTGAATGGGTAAATCTACTAGATTCTGCACCATGAAAAAGTAATGATGCCGCTCCAAGTTGTTTTATTCTTCTTAATCTTTGAAAAGCAACTGTATCAATTAATTCCATAATCATTAATTCTTCTGGCTTTCCTGCATCAAATACTATTTCTTTATGAATTGGGTCATGAAAAATTCTTTTAATACTCATAATTTATAAGTTTTTTATTTTCAATCTTTAGCTATTTAAAGATTTATTTTCTTCATTGTTTAATTCAATTGTTTGAAGTGAAACTTCTTCTGTTTCTAGAAGCGACCCCAGAAATAATTCTGCATTTCTTACCCATTTATCTTCAGTACTTCCATAATCACTTGCATCCGGTAGATCAAGTAATTTGTCAGGAGTCATACCTTGACCTTGTATGTTATTACCTTTGGGGGTTAAGTAACTAGCCACTGTTATAGCAATACCACTATCTTCTCCCAAACTTTTTAAGGATTGAATTAAACCTTTCCCATAAGTTTGTTCTCCCATGAGAATTGATCTCTCATTATCTTGTAAAGAACCAGCAAGTATTTCACTGGCACTTGCAGTGCCTTTATTTACTAAAGTCACCATTGGTCCATCAAAAGATGTCTCTTTTTGAGAAATAATTGCATCTTTGATTCCATTTCTATCTTTTGTCTCGACTATAGGTTTCTCACTCAATAATGAGTCTGCAACTGCTATACCTGAGCTTACAAGTCCTCCTGAATTATTTCTAAGATCTAAGATCAATCCCTCAACCTCTTTCTCTTTTAACTCTTGAAGTGCCTCCTCAACTTTTTTGGGTACGCTTTCGCTGAATTGAGTTATTCTTAAATATCCTATTGTGTGAGAATCGTCTCGTAATCTTTTTGTTCTAACTGGTCTGAGATCTACTGATCTCCTCTCTAGATCAACTTCCCTAATCTCTCCTGATTCCGAAGATACTTCAACTAAAACTTTTGTACCTGATTCTCCTCTTAACTTTGAGGCAGTACTTGCAAGCCCTAATTTTTCTGATGAGATTCCGTCCACTGTCTCTATCAAGTCCCCGCTTACTATTCCAGCTTCTTCAGCTGGCGAACCCCCAATAGTAGAAATAACTTTAATTTTATTGTCATCATCTTCACCTAATTGAAGCCCAACACCATTAATTTCACTGCCAAAGTTACTTGATTTCAATAGTTCATAATCTTTTGGGCGTAAAACTCTCGTGTAGGGATCGTCTAGAGGTCTTAACATGTCATCAATTGCAGAATAAGCCTCTTCACTTG
Source organism: uncultured Prochlorococcus sp. (assembly GCA_902535175.1). Classification (GTDB taxonomy): domain Bacteria; phylum Cyanobacteriota; class Cyanobacteriia; order PCC-6307; family Cyanobiaceae; genus Prochlorococcus_A. The sequence continues at coordinate 89,968 of CACASR010000005.1, read as the reverse complement.
TTTCAATTTGTTTCTGTAATGTTTTTTGTCTAATTCTTTTCCATTGAATTTCATCAAACTTTTCTGGATCATAAAAACCTTCGTTTACCAAGGTCCAAGCGTCAAGCACTAATTGCCTGCTATCACTGAGAGCATATACTCTTTCAATCAACAAAAGATTGATAGAAAAAACGATGATCATTGATGCAATAATCACAGTTTTGAATGTTAAAAGTTTGTTAAAAGTTGAATTCATTGGGTTAAGTGTTAACACCAAGTATAAGAATTTTAAGTAAGCTCTTTATATCAAAGCTAATTTTTTTGGATGGCGAATTCTTCATCTGTTTATGACTGGTTTCAAGAAAGACTTGAAATCCAAGACATAACTGACGACGTAACTTCCAAGTACGTACCCCCTCACGTAAATATTTTTTATTGTTTAGGTGGCATAACTTTAGTATGCTTCCTAATTCAATTTGCAACAGGTTTTGCAATGACTTTTTACTATAAGCCCACAGTTACACAAGCTTACAGTTCAGTTAGTTATCTAATGACCGACGTTAGTTTTGGATGGTTAATAAGATCTGTGCATAGATGGAGTGCATCAATGATGGTTTTGATGTTAATTCTTCATGTCTTTAGGGTTTACCTTACAGGAGGATTTAAAAGGCCAAGAGAATTAACTTGGGTTACTGGAGTTGTAATGGCAGTAATAACAGTGGCTTTTGGAGTAACAGGATATTCCTTGCCCTGGGACCAGGTAGGTTATTGGGCAGTTAAGATCGTTTCAGGTGTCCCTGCTGCAATACCTGTAATTGGTGACTTTATGGTTGAACTGCTAAGAGGTGGTGAAAGTGTTGGACAATCTACTCTAACTAGATTTTACAGTCTTCATACTTTTGTATTGCCATGGTCATTAGCAGTTTTCATGTTGATGCACTTTTTAATGATTCGTAAACAGGGTATTTCAGGTCCCTTATAAACTCTTATACTTAAACCATTACTAGTTCACCATATGTCTACATTAAAAAAACCAGATCTATCTGATCCAAAATTAAGAGCAAAATTAGCTAAAGGTATGGGTCATAACTATTATGGTGAACCAGCTTGGCCAAATGATTTACTTTATATCTTCCCAGTAGTTATTTTAGGAACTATTGCCTGCGTAGTTGGATTAGCAGTTCTTGATCCTGCAATGTTGGGAGACAAAGCTAATCCTTTTGCGACACCCCTAGAAATACTTCCTGAATGGTACCTTTATCCAGTTTTTCAAATACTTAGGGTTGTTCCTAATAAACTTTTGGGAATTGCACTTCAAACATTAATTCCACTGGGATTAATGATTTTACCTTTTATAGAAAACGTTAATAAATTTTCTAATCCATTTAGAAGACCAATAGCAATGTCTGTTTTCTTATTCGGAACTTTTCTAACAATATATCTTGGTATTGGAGCATGCTTGCCAATTGATAAGTCACTAACATTAGGACTATTTTAAGTTTAAATTTTAAACATATCTAAATCGTTATATTCATTTCTTAAAAAATGATTCATTAATAAAAATCCAACAATTGTCCAAGTTTGATATGTCCTTGATTGTTGTCCAACCCAAGTACCTGTAGGACCATCAAAATATTCTGCCCATTCTTGCTTAGGTAGTTGATTAAGTTGACACCAATATGATTCCTCTATTAGAGATTTCATTTCTTCCATAAGAATCACATCTTCAGAACCATAATGTTTTTGATGCAACATAACCGCCGTGCCAAAAAACCAAAGTAAACTTGGCCAATGACCACCGTTATGGTAACTCCAAGGCCAATTCTTTGGATCAGATCCAGTCTTATTTTGCCATTCTTCGACATCCATATGAGGATGACAAATTCTCATAGGCATTTGAGCCATCAAATGCTGTCTGTTATGTAAAACTAATCTAAATAAAGCTCTTTGTTCTTCAGGAGGCAGTACTCCGAACATACATGCTAAAGAATTGCCTAAACTATAAAATCTAAAATCAGGCCTTCCTGTCCTAATATTTCCTATTAAGTAACCGCCTCTATTTTCTAACCAATCTTGTAGCCATGAGGGAACCACTTGAGGTTGAACATTAAATTCATTGAAGTGTTGATCATCTCCATACTGCTCAGTTGGTCTTCTTCTTAAAGTTTGCATTGTTTGGCTGGTAACCCAATAATGTTTTAAAAGAAAACTTCCTAAATCTTTAACCCATTGATTTGTAAGAATAAGTCTTTGGTCTAGAAGTCTACTAACATGATCTGCTCTACTTAATTCCATTAAGTTAATACAACTTTTTAAACATCCATGAAGTAAAACTTCAACTTCTAGAGGTGCTCCCCATACATCCATAGGTCTATCAATCATGAATGCGCAATCTGGAACAAAAAGTACTGGAGTACCCTCAAATGTTGGATGTAGAACTAGATCTAATAGAAGTTGAATACCTCTTTGAACGCCTTGACTTTTCCCGAAGGCATAATCACCGCTTTTATTGACATAATACCAACATAAAATGGGCCACCATAAACTTGCATCAGCTGAAGTAATCCTACCTATTGATCTCTGACCATAGTCTCCAATGAGCTGTCCATTTTCTTCAACGAAACTAGTAGGAAATACACCACGTGTTTGGTAATTAGAGCTTTGTAACTCAAGGCATACACTTAGGAACTTTTTGACAATTTCGTACCGTTTTTGGGTAATGAGGTAAATCATTACAGGAACATTGTCCCTTAAAAATATTTCTCCATAATTTAATTTTTTATTTTTTGTTGGGTGTTCTAGTGCAGCAACGCTTCCCACTAACTGGCCTGATATTTCAACCAAAGTCTTTTCGAAGTGTTTTTTTGCATTTGTTACAATTTTCTCTTCATCCGAACTTGGTCTTACTCTTAAATTTTTTTGACTAAATCTTTCTGCCATTTCATTTATATCCCTTTGTTTAAGCCTAGTTGTTTAATGAGACTTTGAACAAATAAAAAATTAATAAAAAATTTTTGTATAAAAGGTTGCACAATTACAGTCGAATGGTTTAGTATTTTCTTCTGGGCAGAAATATACTTTTTGCATTATTCAAGAAATTACCTTAAATCTGATTTTTGGTAAATGAATGAATTTTTTGGAGATTTGATTTCGATCATTATTTTCAGCCAGAAGAAGGGTTTTCCCTTCGAAATGAGTTACACACTTTTTGTTTAACTCTGCACCTAGAAAATTTAAAAACTTAGGAACTGATGCTTTTATTGCGTCAAGAAAAACTAAATTTTTTTTGGTTATTTCAAGATGTACATGCAATAAAGGTGTGAGGTCCCGTCAAGAATATATATAAATGTCATCAATTGCTAACTTTTGGCTTTGATGCAAACGGATCTGAGATCTTGGAAAGTCACTTTAGAAATATTTAATGTGCACTCAATGTAATCCTTAGAATTTTAAGGAGGCTTAAATCAAATACAAATATTGAAGTTTCTATTTGGTTAAAGCAATTCAAATTGAGTAGATTTTTCTACAAAAGGATTTGAACACAACGGAGAGTTTGATCCTGGCTCAGGATGAACGCTGGCGGCGTGCCTAACACATGCAAGTCGAACGAACCTTCGGGTTAGTGGCGGACGGGTGAGTAACGCGTGAGAATCTGCCCTCAGGAGGGGGATAACGGTTGGAAACGACCGCTAATACCCCATATGCCTACTGGTGAAATGAATTTCGCCTGAGGATGAGCTCGCGTCTGATTAGCTAGTTGGTGAGGTAATGGCTCACCAAGGCTTCGATCAGTAGCTGGTCTGAGAGGATGATCAGCCACACTGGGACTGAGACACGGCCCAGACTCCTACGGGAGGCAGCAGTGGGGAATTTTCCGCAATGGGCGAAAGCCTGACGGAGCAACGCCGCGTGAGGGACGAAGGCCTCTGGGCTGTAAACCTCTTTTCTCAAGGAAGAAGATATGACGGTACTTGAGGAATAAGCCACGGCTAATTCCGTGCCAGCAGCCGCGGTAATACGGGAGTGGCAAGCGTTATCCGGAATTATTGGGCGTAAAGCGTCCGCAGGCGGCTTTTCAAGTCTGCTGTTAAAGCGTGGAGCTTAACTCCATCATGGCAGTGGAAACTGAAAGGCTTGAGTATGGTAGGGGCAGAGGGAATTCCCGGTGTAGCGGTGAAATGCGTAGATATCGGGAAGAACACCAGTGGCGAAGGCGCTCTGCTGGGCCATTACTGACGCTCATGGACGAAAGCCAGGGGAGCGAAAGGGATTAGATACCCCTGTAGTCCTGGCCGTAAACGATGAACACTAGGTGTCGGGGGAATCGACCCCTTCGGTGTCGTAGCTAACGCGTTAAGTGTTCCGCCTGGGGAGTACGCACGCAAGTGTGAAACTCAAAGGAATTGACGGGGGCCCGCACAAGCGGTGGAGTATGTGGTTTAATTCGATGCAACGCGAAGAACCTTACCAGGGTTTGACATCCTGCGAACCTCTTAGAAATTTGAGGGTGCCTTCGGGAATGCAGTGACAGGTGGTGCATGGCTGTCGTCAGCTCGTGTCGTGAGATGTTGGGTTAAGTCCCGCAACGAGCGCAACCCACGTTTTTAGTTGCCAGCATTTAGTTGGGCACTCTAGAAAGACCGCCGGTGATAAACCGGAGGAAGGTGTGGATGACGTCAAGTCATCATGCCCCTTACACCCTGGGCTACACACGTACTACAATGCTACGGACAAAGGGCAGCAAACTCGCGAGAGCTAGCAAATCCCATAAACCGTGGCTCAGTTCAGATCGTAGGCTGCAACTCGCCTACGTGAAGTAGGAATCGCTAGTAATCGCAGGTCAGCATACTGCGGTGAATACGTTCCCGGGCCTTGTACACACCGCCCGTCACACCATGGAAGTTGGCCATGCCCGAAGTCGTTACTCCAACCCTTGTGGAGGAGGACGCCGAAGGTGGGGCTAATGACTGGGGTGAAGTCGTAACAAGGTAGCCGTACCGGAAGGTGCGGCTGGATCACCTCCTAACAGGGAGACAACAAAATGTTTAATATTATTATTTTGTCACCTTAGGTCGATCGGTATCTCACATTCTTAATTCGTTAAGAATTTTATTTCCTAAGTTTTTCTAGGTCACACCCATTATTTTTCCTGGGCCATTAGCTCAGGTGGTTAGAGCGCACCCCTGATAAGGGTGAGGTCCCTGGTTCAAGTCCAGGATGGCCCATATCTCTATGTTGGGGGTATAGCTCAGTTGGTAGAGCGCCTGCTTTGCAAGCAGGATGTCAGCGGTTCGAGTCCGCTTACCTCCACTGATTACCACCTCTTCCATAATCTGTAGAAAGGGAAATTTTTTGAGTTGTGATCATTATCCTGAACGAATCTAGCTTCCTAATGAAATCATTAAGATGCTGGACTCATTGAATTAATTTCATTGTTTTCAGAGAACCTTGACAACTGCATAGATTATTTTTAAAGACAATAAGCATCTTTAATGATGCAGATTTATTATTTGTGCAAATGCATTAATAACAATTCTATTAAGCTGATGCTTCAATTTTGAAGTTATTGGTCAAGCTACAAAGGGCTCACGGAGGATACCTAGGCACACAGAGGCGATGAAGGACGTGGTTACCTGCGATAAGTCTCGGGGAGTTGGAAGCACACTTTGATCCGGGAATTTCCGAATGGGGCAACCCCATGTACGGCCAACTGAATATATAGGTTGGTGCGAGCTAACCCAGCGAACTGAAACATCTTAGTAGCTGGAGGAAGAGAAAGTAAATAACGACTCCCTCAGTAGCGGCGAGCGAACGGGGAACAGCCCAAACCGATAGTCTTGACTATCGGGGTTGTGGGACAGCAATATGGATCAATAAGTCTAGAAGAAACGTTTGAATGGCGTGCCACAGAGGGTGAAAGCCCCGTAATCGAAAGATAAGTTGACCTAGCTGTATCCCGAGTAGCACGGAGCACGTGGAATTCCGTGTGAATCTGCGAGGACCACCTCGTAAGGCTAAGTACTACTGTGTGACCGATAGTGAAACAGTACCGCGAGGGAAAGGTGAAAAGAACCCCGGGAGGGGAGTGAAATAGAACATGAAACCGTGAGCTTACAAGCAATGGGAGCCCGACTAATCGGGTGACCGTGTGCCTGTTGAAGAATGAGCCGGCGACTTATAGGCACTGGCGGGTTAAACCGGAAATGGTGGAGCCACAGCGAAAGCGAGTCTTAATAGGGCGTTTGTCAGTGTTTATAGACCCGAACCCTGGTGATCTAACCATGGCCAGGATGAAGCTTGGGTGATACCAAGTGGAGGTCCGAACCGACTGAAGTTGAAAATTCAGCGGATGAGCTGTGGTTAGGGGTGAAATGCCAATCGAACCAGGAGCTAGCTGGTTCTCCCCGAAATACGTTGAGGCGTAGCGTCTAGTGCTCCAGCAGGGGGGTAAAGCAACCATTTCGGTGCGGGCTGCGAAAGCGGTACCAAATCGATATGAACTCTGAATACCCTGTGTGTAACTAGGCAGTCAGACTGTGGGGGATAAGCTCCATAGTCAAGAGGGAAACAGCCCAGACCGCCAGCTAAGGTCCCAAAATTAACGCTAAGTGATAAAGGAGGTGGGATTGCCCAGACAACCAGGAGGTTTGCCTAGAAGCAGCCATCCTCAAAGGAGTGCGTAATAGCTCACTGGTCGAGCGATCCTGCGCCGAAAATGAACGGGGCTAAGCGTTATACCGAAGCTGCGGATAAATTTATTTATGGTAGGGGAGCGTTCTATGTAGGGTGAAGCGTTAGCGTAAGCGGACGTGGACAGCATAGAAGTGAGAATGTCGGCTTGAGTAGCGAAAACATGGGTGAGAATCCCATGCCCCGAAACCCTAAGGGTTCCTCCGGCAGGCTCGTCCGCGGAGGGTTAGTCTGGACCTAAGGCGAGGCCGAAAGGCGTAGTCGATGGATAACAGGTCAATATTCCTGTACCAGATGTGTTTTGAGAAGGGGGACGGAGAAGGCTAACCAGGCCAGATGTTGGTTACTGGTTCAAGCGTTCGAGGCTTTGAGAGATGGAGAAAACATCTTGAGCTAAGGCGTGAGTACGAGCTGCTACGGCAGCGAAGTTGGTGATGTCATGCTTCCAAGAAAAGCCCTATACTCGTTAAAACACAAATGCCAGTACCCTAAACCGACACAGGTGGGGTGGTAGAGAATACCGAGGGGCGCGAGATAACTCTCTCTAAGGAACTCGGCAAAATGGCCCCGTAACTTCGGGAGAAGGGGTGCCAGCGAGAGCTGGTCGCAGTGAAGAGGCGCAAGCGACTGTTTACCAAAAACACAGGTCTCCGCTAAGTCGCAAGACGATGTATGGGGGCTGACACCTGCCCAGTGCCGGAAGGTTAAGGAAGCTGGTTAGCTTTTAGTGAAGCTGGCGACTGAAGCCCCGGTGAACGGCGGCCGTAACTATAACGGTCCTAAGGTAGCGAAATTCCTTGTCGGGTAAGTTCCGACCCGCACGAAAGGTGTAACGATTTGCGCGCTGTCTCGGAGAGAGGCTCGGCGAAATAGAATTGTCTGTGAAGATGCGGACTACATACACCCGGACAGAAAGACCCTATGAAGCTTTACTGTAGTTTGATATTGTGCTCGGGCTCTGAATGCGCAGAATAGGTGGGAGACGTTGAAATAGTGCTTGTGGGTACTATTGAGTCATCGGTGAGATACCACTCTTTTAGAGCTAGGGTTCTAACGCTTACCCGTTATCCGGGAAGCGGACAGTATCTGATGGGCAGTTTGACTGGGGCGGTCGCCTCCTAAAAGGTAACGGAGGCGCACAAAGGTTCCCTCAGGCTGGTTGGAAATCAGTCGTTGAGTGCAAAAGCAGAAGGGAGCTTGACTGTGAGACCTACAAGTCGAACAGGGACGAAAGTCGGTTTTAGTGATCCGACGGTTCTGCGTGGAAGGGCCGTCGCTCAACGGATAAAAGTTACTCTAGGGATAACAGGCTGATCTCCCCCAAGAGTTCACATCGACGGGGAGGTTTGGCACCTCGATGTCGGCTCATCGCAACCTGGGGCTGAAGTCGGTCCCAAGGGTTGGGCTGTTCGCCCATTAAAGCGGTACGCGAGCTGGGTTCAGAACGTCGTGAGACAGTTCGGTCCATATCCGGTGTATGCGCAGGAATATTGAGAGGATTTCTCCCTAGTACGAGAGGACCGGGAGGAACGCACCTCTGGTGTGCCAGTTATCGTGCCAACGGTAAACGCTGGGTAGCCATGTGCGGAGTGGATAACCGCTGAAAGCATCTAAGTGGGAAGCCCACCTCAAGATGAGTATTGCCATGGCTTAAGCCAGTAAGGTCACGGGAAGAACACCCGTTGATAGGCTCTACGTGGAAGCTTGGTAACAAGTGCAGCGGAGGAGTACTAATAGACCGAGGGCTTGACCAAATAAACTTAATTTATTGTTTTTAATATAAATTTTCTATGCAGTTCTCAAGGTTCACACTATCCTGGTGTTCATGGCGATGTGGACCCACTCCGATCCATCTCGAACTCGGTTGTGAAACGCATCAGCGGCGAAAATATTTAGGGGGTAGCCCCTTGAGAAAATAGCTCAATGCCAGGTAAAAATATTTAAAAGGGTTTACTCTTCTAGAGTAAGCCCTTTTTTATTTTTGGCAGTTAGGACACCAATGTGTACTTCTCCCGGTAATTTTTTTTCTTTCAATTAAATTTCCACATTTTCGACATTCTTTCCCAGTTCTCCTATAGACATTAGTCTGCAAACCAAAACTTCCATTCTCTCCTTCCAAATCCCTAAAATCGCTAAATGTCGTCCCCCCAAAACCAATACTTTTTATTAATACGGTTACAATTGATTTTCTGAGCTTGATTAACTCATTTTTCTTGATTGTTCGAGCCTCCCTAAAAGGTGAGATGCCAGCGGAGTATAAACTTTCATCAGCATAAATATTACCTATACCTGCTACAATTGTTTGATCTAATAAAACAGCTTTTATAGATTTTGTTCTTTTTGAAATAACTTTCTTGAGGTATTTTGTATCAAATTCTTTAGAAAAAGGTTCTGGTCCTAATGAACCTAATCCTTTAATTATTTTGTAAGGGGATAGGTCTTTATTAATCCACCACATTTGACCAAAACTTCTTACGTCGATGTACCTAAGTTCATTTTTGTTTTTATCGAAAAATCTTATTCTTGTATGTTTACAAGGGTGAGTTAAGTTTTCAATAAATTTGAAATATCCAGTCATTCTTAGATGAACTACAAGAAATCCGTTATTTTGTGAATTTTCTAGAGGAAATTGAGTATTCTCATCTTGAACTTCTTTTAATTCAGCTATTAAATATTTTCCTCTTCTATCCCATTTATAAATAAGTGAGTTCCGAAGTCCTTTAATGAATTCTTCTTTATTTGTAGGGAATGCAACAGTTGAATCCCTACAGACTTCTACTCTTTTAATAATAAAGCTATTAAGTTTTTGCTCTAAACCTCTCCGAACAGTTTCTACTTCAGGTAATTCAGGCAATTATTTAAGCTTTTTCTAATTCACTTTCTGCAAACATATTTGTGGTTGCCCCTTCAGCAGTTCCACTAATTCCGGCATAATTACATTTATCAAATCTAACAGTGCAATTATATTTAATACCTGTTTTATCAATAGAAGCAACTTTACCTATTTCGTTGTACCAGTATGATTCTGGTCTTTTTATTCTTACGAAATCGCCTCTTGCAATTGCCATTAGATTAAGATTAACTTCATTTGACAATAGCTCATTATTAATAGCTTTAGACAAATTATTCACACAAATTAATTAAAGTTCTAACAAAAATCATTTATCAAATCCTTTTCGAATTCTTCTTTAGCAGGCTTACTTCCCATCCATTTCCTGCCAGGTATTCTTACATCTAATTCATTTGTATCACAATTGATTGAAAGAATCAGTTTTTTATTTTCTTGATTTATTACATTTAAAATTTTTCTATTATTAATTTCTTCATAAGATTTACTTTGAATGATTATTGGACCATAAATTTGTTTATCTAAATCCAGTAAATCATCATTTTTCATTTTTTTAGTTATTTGATCATTTTCTGAACTAATTGGGTTCTTTTTATTTAATAAGAGCTTTTCTCCAACTTTTATTGAATTAGGATTATTGAGATTATTAATCTCTATTAGGTCGATTACTTTTAAATTATATTTGTTTGATATCTCAGTAAGATTTTCACCAGTTTGAACAATATGATAATTATTTATTAAATCTGATTGTTTTGCGAGATTTTCAGTTGGTTCAAAGATTATAAGATTCTGACCAACATAGATATAATTTTCATCTTTTAAGTTATTCAATTTAATAATTAAATCTTTATTTATTGAATAGAATTTTGAAATACTTGAGATTGTATCTCCACTTTTTACGATGTGAATTTTTCTTATTTTAGTTTTATCTTCGTTAATTGATTCTTTTTTAGCAATATTTTCGATTTTATTTTTTTCTAAAAATATCTTCTCTTCCGGTTTTATCAATGAGTGATTAAAAAAATTAATAAATATGGCAATTACTAAAAATGCAAATTTCATAAAACTCATTATTTATTTAAAGATAATCTTTAAATTTAAAATCGCTAGGTTTTTGAAAACAATTTAAGTAATTTAAACCTGAAAAATAAACTTTAAAAATTTCTTTACTCTTTCGTAGGGTGGATACCGCAGATTTGAATCAAATAAAAAACCTTTAAAAGTAATAGATTTTTGATTTGAAAAATTTCGAAAACCTTCTTCTCCATGAAATCTACCAATGCCACTTTGCCCAACGCCTCCAAAAGGTAAATTTGGAATAAGGACTGGTAACATCACATCATTTATACAAATTGTTCCTGAGCTGGTTAATTTTGAAATATGATTATGGATTTTTTTATTGCCTCCAAATAAGTAAATTGCTAAAGGTTTTGTTGTTTGATTAATCTGTTTTAAAGCCGATTCCTTATTATTGATTCCAATTACTGGTAGTAGTGAACTGAATAGTTCTTTCTGCAAAATATCTGTTTCATTTAGTTTAGTTCTCAAAATTGTTGGAGATATTTTCAACTTTTTTTTACTAAAAGTCCCCCCAAATAAAATTCTTTTTTCTTTTTTATATTTTTTGAGAATTTCTACACTTGATGTAAATTGCTTTTTCTCTAATCTTGATAGGTTTTCGGAAATAATTGGATTATCTCCGTAAAAACTTACTATGCATTCCTTTAATTTTTCTATGAATTTATTTTCAATTTCTTTATCTACAAAGATATGATTCGGAGCCATGCAGGATTGACCAGAATTAAAAAATTTCCCCCAAACAATTCTTTTAGCAGCTACATCTAAATTTGCATTCTTGAAAATAATTACAGGATTTGTTCCGCTTAGCTCAAGAGTTAATGGAGTTAAGTTTTTTGAAGCTAATTTCATAATAGATTTTCCAGTTTCAGTACTTCCTGTAAAAAATATGTGGTCAAAATTTTGGTCGATTAATTTTATGGATTGTTTATAGTCACCCTCTACTGTTAATAAGACATCTTTATGGAAATATTTGGAGGTAAGCTTTTTAATAAGTTTTGAGGTCTCTGGACATTTCTCTGATGGTTTTAAAACTGCAGTATTTCCTGCCGAGAAAATATTCACCAATGGTTTTAAAAGGTAAAGTAATGGATAATTATATGGACCAAGAATCAAGACACATCCAAGAGGTTCATAAATAACTTTGGAGGATGATGGAAATAGATAAAAAGGTGTATCTACCTTTTTTGGTCGCATCCAAGAATTGAGTTTCTTTTTTGTGAGTGAAATTTCTTCTTTCACTAAAAGGATTTCTGAAAGCCCTTCAATTTCAGATTTACCTAGATCAGCAGAAAGTGATTTTATTATCTCTTTTTTATTTTCATCCAAAAGTTTAGAAACTTTATTGATATGTTGGATCCGCCATTTTACATCTTCCGTTTTACCAGAGAGAACTGTATTTTTTAATTTATTAATGTCTTCTAAATGAAATTTATCAGAAATTTTCATTTTATTCCTTATTAATAGTATTAAATATATCAGAGGATAAATTGTAAATAACCAAGGTTTGAAGCCAATCAAATCAAGGTGAATGATTTATAAGAAATAATCAAATTTATTAATATTGTCTTCAAAAATTCAAAATTTTCTTGGTTAGTATATTTCTATGAGGTTAAAATTTTCTATTAGATTGATATCTATAAATGAAATACCAGAAGTCACAAACTGGGCAAGGTTAGAAGGATTTTCTCCCGGAATGGACGACGTATCAATTTATAGAAATACAGATAAACAAGGGGTATGGGTAGCCTGTCTCGACGATAATCCCATTGGTTCTATTGCGTGTATAAAATATAATTCCTCGTATGGTTTTATAGGTTTATTTATCGTTAAAAAAGAATTCCGAAATAATGGATATGGAGTGAGATTATGGAAACATGCCCTCGAATATTTAAAAAATGTTGATTGTATTGGTCTTGAGGCTGCCCCAAATAGATTGAATGATTACGCAAAGTGGGGGTTTACAAAATCTTCCATTACAAATCGATGGAGATTAAATGGGTCTCAAGATTTGCCATTAAAAAATTTCTATAAAGATCAATTTCAATCTTTTAAAGTTGTCCCAGGTAATAAAATTTCTTCTGAAGCAGTCTTAATTTATGATGATCAAAGAGAACCTAGTCCCAGACCACATTTTCTAAATGACTGGTTGAAAAATTCTCATGGCAATGTCAGTGCAATTGTTGATAATAATGGGATGTGCCATGGATTTGGCAGGATAAGACCTTGTATATTGGAGGATAATGAGCAAGGCTGGAGAATCGGACCTCTTTTAGCGGATACCCCACCTCTTGCTGAATTATTAATAAGGGAATTAGTTGGTGATTTAGATGCCCAAATCTTATTGGATTGCTCTAATCTGAATCCTTATGCAAATTATCTTTTATCAAGTTTGGGATTTGGGGAAATATCAAAAACTTACAGAATGTATAAAGGCATTCAACCTCCCTGCCCAATGAATCAAGTATACGGACTTGCCTGCTTGGAACTGGGATGATTCCATTTAAAGCGTCCATTTTGCCTTTTGTTTTTGTAATACTTAATGAAGTTTATTTAATTATCCATAAGCTTAACCTTCAGAAGGTTTCAAAATTTTTTCTACAATATCGGCGTTTATTATAGTGATCTCTCCATTATCAATATTGGCAACTTGAAACAAGGTCCATGAATTTGGATTTCTAGCTCCTCCAATACAGTCGATAACTTGACCAATCCAATAGTTTTTATTCTTTTCTTTAGTATCTTCGTCATTTTCTTCATTTTTAATTGCGACATAATCGCCAGGCTTAACGAAAAGAAACTCAGGAGTTGCCGAGCTCACAATAAATAGCTAATAGTATATACGTACTATAGTAAGTTATTAGTTTAGTTGCCGAACTTTGAATTATTTCGCAAACTAAAGGTAATTCAACAATAAAATGGAACCAACTGAAATTGCTATATTTTCAACATTATTGGGGTTAATTCTAGCTTTAACTGACGCTTATATAGAAAGAAATATTCCTGGATAATATTTCCAATTCATTTTTAAATTAAATAAGATTTAAGCTGGTCTAATATGTCGGCACGGTTGGAAACTAATTTTGTAAAGACTAAATATATTAATCCTCCCATTGCGAGCCTTCCGTTAATTTTTTCTAACTGCTTTAGTTTTCTCAAAAATTTCTATTGCGGTTAAACAAAATTTAAAGGGTATAGAAAATAAAAAAGTATTGATTACTTCAAAATTAAAAAATTTAAAGAAATATTATTTCAAACAGGAATTGAATTTAAAGCCAAGCTTTTTTCATCTCAAGATAAAGTCTCTCGCTCTCAGCAGAATTAATTTTGCTATCTGAATAAGATTGTTGCTGTTGCTGTTGTTGCTGCTGAGTTGAGTTAGTATTAGGATTTTGGACTTCGCTCATTAGAGGGATTAAATATTTGTGTTTATTCTCTCATATTTATAGCTTTTTTTGTCAACTTAAATTCTTAAATTTTATTTAAATTTTCTACGTTTTTAATTTTCCTGCTTTGAGTGAACTCATTTCGCTACAGTAGTCTTAGTATATAGGAATTTAACTTCCCAATATACAATTCCTAGAAAGATAACACTTGCAATAATAATTTCAGAAATGGCTAACATTTTATTTTTCAATACTAATTTAATTTTGGTATCAATTTACACAGAATGCAATAGGTACTAATTACATTTGAGATTTTAAAAAATTTTATTTAATAAAATAACGCGTCGAGATAATATAAAATTTTAAGTTAGATACATATTATTTTCGTGGGAAATTTCATAAATTCAACAACTCTTATACCTTTAATACCTTTAGTAACCTCTTTATTTATTCTTATTTTATTGGCAAGTTTTAATAGAACACTTAACAGGTTAACAAAACCAGTTACTGCACTAATTGCATTATCTTTATTAAGTTCTGCTTTTATAAGCTTATTTGACTACTTTAAGAAAATAGAAGAAGAATTAGTTTTATCTGAATTTCTCAAATTTTTTGAAGACAAAAATTTAGTTTTACATCTCAATTCAGTAAATGAAAAAATTATAATTTTTTTCTCATTAATAATGATATTAATTATTGGAATATCTTTTTATAAATTGCCTAGAAAAAAAGGTTATGTCTCATTAATGATTAGCCTAGGATTAATTTCTTCTTCGGTGATACTCTCAATATTGCTAATAGATTTCTCAGCACTAATCTAAACTGTTGTAAGCATTGACAAAGCTTCGTTAAGTTCTTGGACATGATTTAATTCATCTTGAGCAATTTCTTTTATTTTTTGATCATTTGGATTATCAATTAAATACTTGGAATAAGTTTCAAATGCATGTTCTTCGATTTTTATGTTGACATCATAAGCATTAGCTGGAGAGAAGAAATAATAAAAAACCATGATCCAGTAATAGACGAGCACAAGATGTCTCGCAAAGAATCTATCAATCCAGAACCTGTCTCCTCCTCTTTTCTCCATTTCTTTAAGATGCTCAGTTTCGTTAATGGCTTGATAAAAATGATCTTTCATTAAAATCATTGTTTTCTCATTTTTAATTCCTAGGGATTCTTTAAAATGAAGAACTGAAAGAAATGCAAAATAAGGTGATCTAGCTATAACTTCTAAAACCCAAAATCTTTGTAAAGATCTACCAGAGTATAAGAAGTCTAAGAAGTTAACGGAGCTATTCAAAATCAAAGAATTTAATTTCTTCATGAATTTAGTTTTTCTTTAAGTATAATTACTCAGCCGCTCGATGACTACAATGTATTGAAGTAATTAACCAAAAATTAATATTTATAGTCTAAAAATTGTTACTTCCATTGAAATATTTTTTTTTCATGCATTAATTGGATAGATAAAAATTTTATATGACAACTACTGAAAAAATTGCAAATGCCAAAAAGAGGATTGATGAATTAGAAAGACTTATAAAATTTTGGAATGATTCAGAACATGATGAAGCAAAAATAGTAAATTTTTCAAGGAAAATTGAAAATAAAGTTGCTTAGATTGTGATGATTAAGCCTAATTAAGGTGGTCTACTTAAAGTGATTTAATATCTTTGAGGTTTCGAATATTGTTTAATTTACAAATAGAGCAATTAAACCTATTTTCAAAAACGGTAAGGAAGAAATAATCTAAAAGAAAAATAAATATGAAAACCTTTTCAAAAAAATATTTAGTGCCGATTAAATTTATACCATGGGTTTTTTGGGTATTTATATCTTTTATGAGTATATATCTGTGTAAGATAGCGTGGGTAAATTGAATAATTAATGGATCTAGCTTCTCCTTAGCCAACCAGGAGCGCCGCCAAACCAATCAGATATATCATCTTCATTAGGGTCGAAATGATTTTCTTTATCTAGTCCATCTAACCCAAATGATTGTAAGAGGTTATCAATCCCCCCATCATTTTTTTTACCATTCCTTCTAAAGCTATTAGCTTTTTTCAGCCAAAGAGAAATTGTCGAATTATGGTGTGCAAATTTCTCAACAAATATCCTTTCTTCTAATGTAATTGATTTATCTTGAGCAATTCTTTTAATTATTCCTTGGATTTTTAGCCTTTTTGCATTACTAAGAAGCATTTTTGATCAATTCATTATTCTTTTTATAGGAAGGATTGCTAAATATATCTTGTCAATGTTAATTTCAACAAATTGACTACTTTAAGAGGTTTTTAAGCGAGAAAAGTCTTAAGACACTAAAAAAAGAGATCAATAAGTTACACATGATACTTTTATTCATTTATCAAACTTATAATTTCTACAAAATAGATAAAAAAAATCAATCCATTCTCAAAGGCACTTTAAAATAACGAAAATTCGATTTGATTATTGCATAATAGTAAATATGTACTATTATTAGTACAGATGTATTATTAAGACATGAAAGTGATTTCATCTTCTCCTTATGCCCCTTTTAATTCAAAAGAGTGGAATTTTCTAATAAGCAAAAATGTAAAGTTTGAAAATACTCCAATAAAGATTCAAAAAAAATTTTATAGAACTTCTACTCTAAAAAAGATTGAAAAAGATAAACTTTTGCAAGAGAAGATTGAATTACACCAGCAAATGCAACTTGTATTCGGATAGAAAAATATAAACTAACAATCTTTTTATTGAATATTATTTTACGAGATCCAATTTTTTGTTAGATTGGTAGAAATACAAGAAGGATTTAATTTGGCTGTTGATCGAGAACTTTTAAAAGAAGTTACCCAAGAACTTTGGAATACTGTAAAAAAACTAAGACCTGAAATAGATCGGCAAACTCGACTTCAATTAGTTTTAAAGGCCTTATTAACTATTGGAGATTTACCAGATCAAATGCAGGCTGCTATGGTAGTAGGTGTTTGCGCAGAAATGGATAAAAGTGATGTTGATAATGTTGAAACTAATTCACAAACTAAAGATTCAAGTGGAGTTGATACTTCTACAGGCAGAAAAGTAGTTAGAAGAAGTTCAGCTAAATAAACCTTAAGCAATCATCCTTTAATTTTCTTTGATTCGTTTTTATTAAGTCTATTGAATAGGTAATATGAAATTACAAGTAAGAGAGGCACAAATATTGAATGTAAAGTCATCATTAATTCTGTTTGGCCCATTCCTATAAGATTTGACTCGTTTGGAAGTTGTTCTGACCAAGTGCCAACTAAATGCCATGCTTGAGGAATTGATAAGAAAAACATATAAGAGCTATAAGTTAAGTTTATGTTCAAATAAAGATTATCATTATTGAACGTTTTTGCTTTCTTTATTCTTATTTCTTAACTAAGTATTTGTAGAGTTATAAAAAAGAACTTGATTCATAAATTTATTTTCTTAAGAAGAGTTTTAAATTCTTTTTTACCAATAATTTTTTCAGCTGCGTAAGCGCCACTTGCTGAAACAGCAGGAATTCCAATACCTGGAAATGTACTTGCACCGCAAGTAAATAAATTTTTCACTGGAGTTTTGCAGCCTGGAAAAAGACCTTTTGCTGCAGATAATGCAGGGCCGTAACTACCGCAATAGGTATTGGTGAATTTTTTATGAGTGATTGGTGTTCCTAGCATCTTTAAATCAATCCTTTCATCTATATCAGGGATGAATTTTCGCACTACATTAAGGAATATTGAACATCTTTCTTCTTTCAAATTTCTATATTCTAATTCTTTTGGATTTAGGTTTGCCCAAATTTCCCAAGGTTCATTTGCGGGGGTATATCCATGAAGAACATGTTTTCCTTCAGGCGACATATTTTTATCTAAAACAGATGGGATTGAAAATACAGCTATATTTCTTTCTGCGGTTATACCCTTCTCCCACTCATCAACATGTATCGCATGTACTGGCAAATTTTCAAGACCATCAGCATCAAAACCTAGATGTATATGGAGGAAAGAATCACATTTATTAGGGTTCAAAACTTTTGTATTCCATTTCTTTGAAATTTCATTTGGAATTAACTTTTTTAAATTCCAAACATCAGTATTAGTGACAACATATTCACAACTATAACTAGAACCATTATTAAGAGTTATTCCTGTGGCTAAATTTTTATTGAAGTTAATTGTCTTTACTCTCGAAGAAAGAATTAATTCTCCTCCATTTTTTTTAAATCCATTAATTAGGGCTTTTACGATGGATTCACTACCTCCTTTGGGGTATTCAAGGTATGAATTTGGTTCAAACCATTCGTTAAATAAAGTAGCCATCGCAGCTGTATTTGTATCATGCATTGACATACCACTTATCAAAAAGCTCAATAAATCAACCCAATTTCTGAGAAAAGGATCCTCTAGATGATTATTAGCTAAATTCCCAAAGCCTTTATTAATTTTTGGGATTTGATTGATATTAGGTAAAAATTTTGAGGATAAATTTATTAGATCTAAGAAATTTATTGATTCGGGAGAAAATGAGAGTAAGGGTATTTCATTTATTATTTGGCTAAGAGGTTTTATTCCAGAAATAAATGATTCCCATTCTTTAACAGATTTCTCACCTCTTAAAGTTTTAATTGTTTGTTTGAAAGGTTCTTCCCCCACATCAAGATTAAAATTGCCTTCTGGGACAATTACTTGCCAACTTTTGTATTGAAATAGTTCAACTTCTTCGTCAAGTAATTTAAGAATTTGCCCTAGAGGATTAGTTGTTGGCCATTTGCCTATTCCACTCCACAATGAAGGACCTGATTCGAAAGTGTAACCTTTTTTTTTGAAACTATGAGCAACACCTCCAGGCTGGGTATGGGCTTCGCATATAAGTACACTTTTGCCTGATAAAGCTAAAATTGAACCACAACATAATCCACCTATTCCACTACCTACTATTACAACATCAAACTTGTTCATTAAATATACTTTACTCTTCTTGTAAAACTAATGCGTTTAGACAAATGTATTAGTTGAAGTTGTAATACTTAGAACAACAGCAAGGAAAAATATGTAAGGAACAGCTTTTAAAGGTATGTATCCTTGGCTTTTAGAGATAAAATCCATTAATTTAGTTACTTTATGTAAATATATTAACGAGATCTTGTTCCTTATGTGTGCCAAAAATTTATTTTTTTGGAAATATATTGAAACAAAGAAAATCTTTTTGGAGAGATTTTTTTAACTAAGAACATTTTTATGAAGTTATCTTAGTATTTGATTCCTAGATTTAAATCTATTATGAAAAACTTTCCTGATATTAATGAGATAAAACTATTAGAAAAAAATTCCCAAAAAAATGGTAGCGGAATTGTATATGAGGATTTGTTAGGAATATGGAATTTTAAGTATGTATGGGGAAAGGAGTCATATGAAATCAAAAATATACCCAGTTCGATTCTCCAAGTATTGTCGGCAAGACTCGAATTGAAAAGTAAAAATAAAGAGGATCAAATTAATTATGAAATAAAAAATTCTATTAATTTCGGATTATTAAATATTACTTTTATAGGCAGAGCAGAATTAAAAGGGATTAGACCTTTATTGGCTTTCTATTTTGAAGAATTGAAAATTAGTATTAGTAGTTTTCCTATATTTAAAAGGGAATTAAAAAAACCAGAAGATAAAAAAATGCCTTTTTTCTCACTTGTAGGAATTAGCACTAAAGATAATTGGTTATGTGCTCGAGGCAGGGGCGGAGGGCTTGCAATATGGTTTAAGTCTTAATTTAGTGATATTCTCCTGGATGATCTACCTTTCTTACCGTAACTTTATCAACTTTTTGTCCATTAAATCTTAAGAGATCATCTCCTGAAAAATCATAACCTAAGCGTTGACCTATTAGGGCTACATCATCTGCTGTAGAGGATGTAGTAACCTGCTTTTTTAATTCTTCATCAGATTGCATCTTAATTAAAAATTTTCTTATTTCAGAAAAACTCATTAATAGAATTTGATTGATTGATGTTAGAGAAATTTATAAAATCTTTTTCTTAGCAAGAACAAGATAAATAGATAATTATTATACTATTTTTATGACTTACTTATTCCTCTATATAGTTGGCGTAATTTTAATATGGTGGACATATCGTGTCGGTTGGCTTGAGGCGCTTAAAACAGTAGTTAAAGTTATAGTTCCCTCAGCACTTATTATTTTATTTAATATAAAAGCAGGAAGATTACTTTTTAAAAGTCCTGTATTCGGTTTATTAAGCGCTTTACCTACCTCTATTTTTATTTTTAGAGGTTCATTGCCTTTAGTTAGTTATATAAATAACTGGATTGAAAATAAAATAAATAAGTTTGATGATTCGGAAGTTATAGATACTGATTCTGTGACTTTAGATGATTAATTTAATCAAATCCAAGAAATAACTCTTTGTGTACAACAAGAACATCAAATAAAGATGTTCCATGAATTGGACTTAATGGGACTTTATCTATATTCAATGCTTCTGCGCAAATTAAATGAGCATCCCATTTTGTATTGTGATCACTTATTTCAACTGACCACTCAATTACTTTTTTGAAATGATCAGGCATCTCCGAACCAATTTTTCTGCAAATTTGACATAGAACCGACAAAAGAGGAGGTTTTGATGGCCTTTTTAAATCTTTAGTAAGACTAGGTTGTGTAAAAACACTTGTATACCGGATGAAATCTATCAATTCATATTCTTCTTTAGTAAGAGCTGCTTTATCTAATGCTCTTTCAAATTCGTCTATGGGGGTTATGGGCCTATCCAAGATATTATTTTTTGCTGTTTTCTGAATCTATTTTTTCTTGATTAATTTCATTGGTTTGATTGCTTTCTGTAGATTTAGGATATTCATCTTTATCTTCTTCGTTCATAACTTGGTCGATTTCATTTTGAAATTCATTCGACGCTTTTTTAAGACTTTTCAAAGTTTTACCAAGCTGTTTTCCTAATTCTGGAAGCTTTTTTGGACCAAAAATTAAAAGAGCTAAGATAAGTATTACAGTAACTTCAGGCAAACCTACACCAAAAATATTCATAACTGATAACTATTTAACTAATTAGGAAATCTACTATTAAATATAGTCAAATCATGTGAAAATTTCATTCTCGGAAAAGCTTTTTTAATATTAAAAAATTTTGAAAAATATTATTGTTATTAATACTCCTTTAAAGAAAACTAACCAAAGTAATTGATAATCACTCAATTTGAATTTTTTTTGGTACCAATTTATAAGAGTTTTATGTTTATCTATCAATTTTCTCATTTTCGCCAAGACTATTTATTACTATCAATTATTTTATCTTAATTTCTTTTATTATTATTTTATAGAAATCCTATATTCTACTAAAATGAGATTATTCTATTAAATTTTAATTTTTTTCTAAATTATTGAAACTAATCGCTAAATATTTGCTATTAAAAAAAAATGAAGTACCTAGTTGTTGTTTTTTACCTTTTTTTTCTAATATTTCCAGCTGAAGCCGTTACCACAAAAATGTTCAAAGTATTGGATACATGTGCAAGATATCGACTCGGTGAGATTAATGCTAATGAAGCTATAGAAAAACTAAAATTAAAATTAACGAATTCTTCCACTAGTCAACCAAAGGACCGAGTAAAAAAATACTGCTCAGTATTCACTCCAAATGAAAAAATTGAATTTTAATCTTAGCAATACATATTTAATTATTCTTTTTTGAATAATCTTTAGCTTTGTTTCGTATTTCTTTAACTTTTTTAAAATTAGTTATTTTTAAGTTAAAAATAACTCCCAAAAAAAGAATAAGAAATAAAAAAATATAAATTATTAATTCCATAATCTTGAATTAATAAATTTACCCTAGTTTATTTCAATAAATTTTTAGTATCTTATAAAACATAAAACTGAGTTTTATATTAGTTATTTACTTTGAAGGCCACAGAAAAAACATGTTAACCTCTAATATGGAGCTTTATAAGTACTTTTGTGCAGATTGGAGATAAAATTCCAGAATTTTCTTTACTGGATCAAAATGGAGTTAAAAGATCAAATAAAGGATTAAAAAATCCTCTTGTTTTGTTTTTTTATCCAAAAGATGATACTCCAGGTTGCACTATAGAAGTTTGCGGATTTAGAGATAAATATGACTTATTTAAAGTATTAGGCGCGCAAGTTTGGGGAGTAAGTAATGGAAGTACCTCAAGTCATCTAGCATTTGCCAATAAAAATAAATTACAATACCCATTACTTTGCGATACGAATGACGCTCTTAGGAAAACTTTTAAAGTTCCTAAAGTTTTAGGTTTTATGGACGGCAGGGTAACTTACGTTATCGATCGCAAAGGGACAGTTAGGCATATTTTTAGGGATTTATTGAATGGTCCTGAACACATTAAAGAGGCTATTAGAGTACTTAAGGAAATTCAAAATCAATAAATTATTATTCAAAGAATTTTACATTAATAACTTTTGTTTTATTATATTTTAAGCTTTTTTTAAATATATGAAGAAAACGGGAATGCAGGCAGTTGATCTTGCTATTGAAAATGGAGTGGATCTTGACGGTACTCCAATCCCTCAAAAAATGCTAGATCTATACAACAGAATTATGGATGAGGAGAATAAAAGACAAAGGAGTGGTGTTAAAAAATCAATGAGAAATAGATGCGTCAAAACGGGTTCTAAGCATTTTGATAAAGAAACATTAAATCAATTATTAATAGAATCTGGATGGGAAGGTCTTAAAGAAAAGGAAATTTTATTTTTTTATAACTAAAAAAAATTTTTTTTAACTATCTCAAAAATCATTTATGGTAATTATTTATTTAAATTAAAAAAACCGAGAAATAATTAAATATTTTTTTTAAATCTAATTTTTTGAATTATTTAAACCATCCTTTTTTTTCAGAGGAAATTATTTTCTCTTTTTCAGCTTTTGTTTTATTACTTGCTTTTTTGAAAGCCAAGTTGGCTTCTATAACTGTAACTATTGATATAAAAAAAAGACCAGAAATCCCAATTATTTGTTCATTTTGAGAAGGTTCTGAATCACCTTGCAAAAAAATACCTAAAGCGAACCATGCAGTACTAGCAGTGATGGTAAAAAAATAAGGTTTCCATCTTCTTTGATATAAGTAACCTGATCCTAAACCAGGAAGAAAATTTAAAAAAGATGCTACCCATCCTTTTGAAGATGCAAGTATTTCGTCTCTTGAGGGATAAGACATTTATTTTAGGTATTTATTAAATGTGAATTTATATAAGCAAAAGATATTGCTGCGCAAATGACCCAACTAAAGGGTAGGAACATTCTTATTTTTTCTTTATTGTTATTCATTTTTTAATTATGGAAAATATTTTTAAAATCTGTGGATTTAATAGATACCTTAAAACTAGAAGAATTAAAAAAGACGGTTTTTAACCGTCTTTGAAAAAGTAATTTCTCTAAAAATAAATTATTTATCTTTTGAGCCTGAGAGTACTTTAAGTTGTTTTTTTACTTCTTTTTCTCTCTCTTCAAGATGTTTTAGTTGAGCTTTAAAAGCATCTTCAAGTCTTACTTTTTGTGTTGTAATTTCATCAAGCTCTTCTTGATGTTGGTTTTTCTTTAGCTCCTTCATTTTACTATCGGAAATAACATATACAGGACGATATGAAGGTGTTTCAAAAAGAAGATCAAACATTGAATACATAAGTGACCTTTGAATTAGTACAAATTCAATATCTGATAATTCTTTGGAATATGAAAGGATAAATACCGAAGATATTGATACGGCAAATACACCGAATTTCGGTTTACCTAACATAACCGCCCAGTATTTACCGATCGAATTTTAAGGTATGTTTTAAGTAGTAAGGAGATGATTCTAAAAATTTAAATTAAAAAGAATTAAAAATGGATTTAAAAATTACTAAAACATTAGTAATCCCATCAAATGAAATTAAGTGGCGATTTTCCAGATCCTCCGGTCCTGGAGGACAAAATGTAAATAAAATTGAAAGCAGAGTAGAGATTATTTTTGATTTAGAAGATTCCAAAGTATTAAATGATTATCAGAAAGAAATTCTTAAAAGAAACTTGAAAAACAAATTAGTAAATAATAGCTTGCGTTTAGCGGTTCAAGAACACAGAAATCAATTATTAAATAGGTAGCTAGCTTTAATGAAATTTAGTTAAATCATAAAAAATGCTTTAAATAAACCATTAAAATTAAGAAAATCTACACAACCTACTAAAGCATCACAAAAGAAAAGAGTTGAGGTTAAGAAAAAACGCGGGGAATTGAAAAAAAGTAGACAAAAATAAAAAATATATCAAATATGAATAAACTAAATAAATATTTTCCTCGCAGATTGCAAGTAAAGCATTTGATAAATTTAATTTTATTTTGGTTTATTGAATTCAACTAATGCTCTCTGGTTAATTGACTCTAATTTTGTAGGGGTGATTCGTTTCTACAAAGATAGAGATTATTCTGATAAATCTATTGATTATATGTTTATTGAAGAAGGAATTATTATGGGAATTCATGGAGAAAATCCTCCATTAATGAAAACTAGAAAAAAAATTGTTATTGAAGAAGCAAGATTATTATGGCAAAAAATGTTAGATGAAGGCTGGTAAAAAACTAATAAAAAATGGTGAGGAAATTCTACAAAAACTTTTTTTAATTTCAGATAATAAATGAACCTTTAGGGTATAGCCTGGAAATTTTTTCCTGTTGTAAATATTTCTTTTTTTTGACGTCGTTTTCATATCTTCTCAACATCATTAGATAGTTTGTAACTCCAAAAATTATTAAAAACAAAATAAATCTTATTCCTGCATCAAAGTTCATATGAATATAAGCTTTATTTTAATCTGACAATTACTAATCAAAAATCAATCGGTATTTATATCTAATTAAAACGTCTAGTAAAAATCTTTTTTGATTGTAAGGTATAAAAAATACATAATAAAAGTAATATTAAAATTGCACTAAAGCTTCCGATTGGGTTTGAAATATTTTGTGTAAAAGGCCCTGCTAAAAAAGAAGGTGTATTTTCTTTGAATTCTATTAATCCGTTATTTAATAAAAACCAAATACCCACTAGTCCTCCATGAATTCCTATGCAATTCCATAAAGAACCTTTATCTCTAATTTTTACTAATGATAGAAATATCCCAAGTAAAATAAGTCCCAAACGTAATACTACTATGTTCCAAAAGATCTCATTTGATAAATTATGAACAAAGCTAAAAATTATAGCTTGTAAAGCTATTGATATTTTTGTACCATATTCAAATTTTAATTCTTCTAGTAACCAGCCTCTAAAAATTATTTCCTCTGCGAATCCAACACCTAATCCCAGTACAATAGAATTTAACAATATTATTGGCGATAATTCACCTATCCAAGAAATATAATTTTTTTGCAATAGTGGTACCAGAATTAGAATTATTAAAACTAAAGCAAATAAAATACCTTGAGAAAAATTGAAAAAGTTTTTCAAGAATTTGTCTTTTGTTATCCCAAGAATAATCCAAGCATTTGATTTATTTCTTTTGATATAAAACCAATATGGGAGTAAAAAGATAAAAAGTAAAAAAGTAATAATAGTACCAATTAAGGATAAATTATCTTTTTCAAAATTAAACAACAAAAGTGGCTGAGATAAAGCCCAGCCAATTCCATAAAGAATAGGAATAAAAAATATAGTGGATAAAAATCTTGGCCTTATAAGAAAAAAACTTCTAATTAGTATTATTATATTTTTCATTTTAGTTTGAATATTAATTAACCCCAGCCTTTGCCTTTTATTATTCTAACAATTTGTTCAAAAAGTTTTAACTTTTTCTTTTTACTATAATTTATGTTTTTTGAAAGATTAGATAAATCTTTATAAAATTGCCGAGTTATTTTATCTTCTTTATCACTAGGCCATAGTAAGTCTGAGCCCTCTTCATATTCTTCTTTATATCTTTCTTTATTCAAATTTTTTTTATATCGTAATAATTTAAATTTTACTTATTGCAAATGCTTAAAAGTGGTGTTTATTAAATTTGTGTATTTATTTAAAATTTATGCTGATTAATCTTTCAACTTTAGTTTTTACATTATTATCTCCATTGCTTATTTTTGCAGTAATAGTTTCGGTTTACTTATTTCATTAGGAAGTATTTACAAATAAACTTAATCATTTTAAGGGTGTATTATACCTACTTTTTCTAATGCAAATGATAAAACTGCAATTACAGCCATTAGTGTTAAGATCTTGTTCTTTTTGATAAAATCCATAATGCATATTAATAATCTATTTATTAAATTCTTATATAAAATAATAAATAATTAAAATTATTATAACAATTACAATGGAACCCATATATATAGGAGATTTAGTTCCCTCAATAGCTTCTTATAAAAAGATAATTGAAAAATATGATAAAGGTATAAAAGAAGGGGAATTTTATGAAGAACCTATTGGAGGAGATTTTAATTACCCTGATTGGTAAATATGCTTACTACAAAAATAACTTTTGCCTTGGCAGATTGGATTAGAGAGTGGCGTAAGTGCCGGGATAAGAATCCTTCTATTGATGAGTGTGTAAAATTTGTTCAGTGGAAATTAAAGGATTATAAACTTTCTGATAGTGATAAAAGAATAATTGAATCTATTTTGCTCTATGAATCTGCATAAATGAGGGATAATAGAATTTAATTTTTATATTTATCTAAAAAAAACAAAGGATCATTAAAATCCTCTTACAAATTAAGAAAAAAGTAAATCAGCATATTTACGGATTTACTGAAAATATAAAAAGGAGTAATTTATAAATGTTGAGTTCGGAGGCAATCTAAATGATTGATAGTCCGCCTGAAATTTAGCAAATTCCAAAATATAGGAAGCGTATTCCTGAGAATGGGATTATTCGAAGATTAAAGTTCAATCAATTAGTCTGATAAGACTTCGCTTTATAATTACTAGCGACAATAGGGACTGAAATTATCGAGAGAAATCCCCGAATTCACGTATTCTAGGTTTATGAGTAAATAAACTTTAAAATATGTAATTTTATATCCTGTAAGAAGGAAATCAAATATTAAAAAGGACTGTATATACAGTCCTTTTTTTTTTAACAAATTTCTAAACTAGACTTCTTTATGGATAATATGGATTAATAAAGTGATTAAAAATATTTCAAAATGAAAGATCAAGTCTTGTTTCCAAAAATTGAAGTTCGAGAAAAGGGTTTTTTACAAGTAAGTGATATTCATACTATTTATTGGGAAAGATCTGGTAATCCAAATGGAAAAAAAATCCTTGTTATTCATGGAGGTCCAGGAGGAGGAAGTCAACCAAGATATAGAAGATACTTTGACCCAGATAAATTCGATATTGTTCAATTTGACCAAAGAGGTTGCGGATCTTCAACTCCTTTCTCCGAATTAAAAGAAAATACGACTAATCATTTGGTTGATGATATTGAGAAATTAAGGATTCTTTTAAAAATAGATACTTGGCATTTGTTTGGTGGATCTTGGGGCTCAACACTTTCACTTATATATGCGATTAAAAATCCCTCAAGAGTTATCAGCTTAACTTTGCGAGGAATATTTTTATGTAGAAAGTTTGAATTGTTATGGTTCTATCAATATGGTGCAAGTGAGATATTCCCCGATGAATTTGAAGAATATATCTCTGTAATACCAAAAGAAGAAAGAAAAGATTTGATAAGTTCTTTTTATAAATATCTCACATCTTCAGATGAAAATCTTAGATCAAAAGCAGCAGCAGCTTGGACAAAATGGGAACTCTCTACTAGTCATTTAATAAATAAAAAATTCGATTTTGATAAGTCCCAAGTTAATTCTTTTTCAGATGCCTTTGCAAGGATCGAATGTCATTATTTTATTAATAATATTTTCTTAGAGGATGATTTTATTTTGAAAAATATAAAGACAATAGAATCGATACCAACAAAAATAATTCAGGGGAGATATGACGTTGTATGTCCTGTAAGGAGTGCTTGGGATCTAAATAAGAAATTAAAAAATTCTGAATTAATTATTGTTAATGACGCTGGTCATTCAATGAGTGAGGAAGGAATAACTATAAAATTAGTTGAGGCTGTAAAAAAACTTTAAGAGATGAATTAATACTTACCTTAATAAATTACCTACAAAAATTTATTAAATCCTTTGATCGAATCTCTAAAAAATAAAAATTTTTTTTTAGATATGGTAGCTCTTAAAAAAATGATTTTAAAAGTTGAACAACATATAAAATAAGACTTATTAATGTTCAATTTAAACTTGTAAATTCTAAATTTTGAATAATAATTATCAACAAGTAGATGAGGCTGAACAATTAAATTCCAGAAAATTAAATTTATACTTTTCTTAGTAATTCTTTTATTTCTTTTAGTTACTATTTCTATCTTATCTTTATCTAAGGGGACAGTTCCTATAAATAATAATGATATTTGGCTTGCAATTTTTCAAAAAGGTGAGGAACTTAATCAAACAATAATTTGGGAACTAAGATTGCCTCGATTAATAGCATCTTTATTAGTTGGATCATCTTTAGGTATGTCAGGCGCCCTTTTACAGGGAATGCTTAAAAATGGCTTAGCAAGTCCATATCTTTTGGGAATATCAGCAGGTTCTGGTTTGGTAATAGTCACATTTATTACATTCGGGCTTTCACAATTATTAATTCCAATAGCATCGTGGTCTGGGGCTATTTTGACTACATTATTAGTCTTTATACTTGCAAAAAGTGCCAATAAAATATCTATAGAAAGATTGATTTTAGGAGGTGTTGCGATAAGCAGTTTATTTGGCGCAATTCAAGCAACCTTACTATTACAATCTGAAGATGGAAGAATACAAGCAGCTTTAACATGGCTAATAGGAAGCTTAAATTCTAGAGGATGGAATGAAATAAGAATCACTTGGATTCCGATATTAATAGCATTATTAATAAGTCTTTTGCTGGCAAGGCAATTAAATTTATTATCTTTAGGGGAGGAATTATCAATGAGCCTTGGTAATTCTCTATTTAGATCAAGATGTATCATTGGTGCGGTTGCTACATTATTGGCAGCAAGTGCAGTATCCATAGGAGGCTTAATAGGTTTTATAGGATTGATAGTGCCTCATTTTTCAAGATTATTGATTGGTAATGATTATAAATATGTACTTCCTTTTTCAGCTTTAATTGGAGGTTTAACTTTAAGTACAGCAGATTTAATCGCTAGATCAGGACCAATTGAAGTCCCAGTTGGTATAGTTACTTCTCTTTTAGGTGCTCCAATTTTTATAACTATTCTTTATAGAAGATCATCAAAAAAATTCAGGATGAATTAATGGAATTAATTTTAAAAGATTTCTCAACAGGATATTCGAAAAAAGATGTTATCAATAAAATAAATTTTAAGCTAAAACATAATGAATGGATTGGAATAATTGGAGCTAATGGCTCTGGTAAATCTACCTTACTGAAGGGAGTTTTAAAATTTATTCCTACACTTTATGGAGATGTTTTTTTTGAAGATATTTCTTTAAAAAATTACTCAAGAAATAAACTTTCCAGGAGAATAGGTTACCTACCTCAGAAATTGAATAATAGTTTAAATATTACAGTTAAGGATCTTATCTCTCTTGGAAGATCACCCTATAAAAACTTTTGGGATTTTGATTTAAATAAAGAGGATTTGAAAATTATTGATGACGCAATTCAAATTATGGATCTTAATACATTAAAAAATAAATTTATCAGTGAACTATCTGGAGGACAATCTCAAAGAGCTTTCTTAGCTATGACAATTGCTCAAAACACTAATATTCTTTTATTGGATGAACCTACTACATTTCTAGATATAAATTATCAAATTAAGTTCTTAGAATCACTAAAAAATCTTATAAAAATAAAAAAGATTTCTATTATCACAGTTCTTCATGACGTTAATTTAGCAGCAAGATTTTGCGATCGGATAGCTATTTTAAAAGAAGGTAAATTAATAGATATAAATACTCCTGAAAAAGTTTTAAATAAACAAAATTTTTTGAGAGGATTCGAAATTGATTCTCATATTATTGATACACCCGTAGGCATACAAATATTTCCTGTTAGCAAAGCATGATATTTATTCTGATCAAAAAATAAAATTGAGAAAAATGTAACAATTGACTCATTCAAATATTTAAAAAATTTCGGTTAGATATTACATAAATAATAAATGTATTATCTAATACAGATAACTAGAAATAAAATTACAATTTTTAAAAGCGTTATTAATTTAAAAAATCAATACTGAAACTGTAACCCATTAGTGTGAGGGAAAAATTGAAACTATTTCAGAAGCTGCTGATTACATCAGCATCAGCTATATTGGCCGTTCCTGTATTAGCTCAAGATACTTTAAAAATAACAGTAACTGGTACTCGTGCTCCTAAGCCTGTTGATGCTTTTCCTGGAAGTATTGAAGTGATAGATCAAGAGGATCTCTCTATTAAAAGTGGTTCATCCATAAAAGAACTAACGGATGATATTCCTGGTGTTACAGTTAGAAATACCAAGAGGAGTGGTGTTGTTGGTCCTAGTGGAACTGGAAATGTAAATATTAGGGGCCTTGATTTTCAAAGAATACTATTTCTTGTTGATGGAATAAGATTGCCTGAACCGTACAAATTTGGCAGTTATTACAATTTAGATTTAGGTTCTTATGTCGACTTCAATACTCTTTCATCTGTTGAAATAATTAAAGGGCCTGCATCAGCTTTGTATGGTGCTGATGCTTTAGGAGGCTTAATTTCTTATAGAACGATAAAACCAAGTGATTTATTAGATAAAAACGAAAATTTTGCTAGTGAAATTCCTGTAAATTATGATTCTTCTAATAATGGTTTAACAGGGTCTATAAAGGTTGCAAAAAGATTAAGCGATAAGGACTCGATAGCTATCGTTTATACAAAAGAAGATTCATCAGAATTGAAAGTCAAAGCTGATTCAAAATTTTTAGATGATGAATCAAATTCAGGTAATAACTACCTGATAAATTTAACAAGGGATTTTGATGACTATACCCAAGGTTCTATAGTTTATGAAAATCTTTCAAGAGAAGCTAAGGCAACTGTTTCTGATGCTAATTTGGAGGCGATGAGTAGTTCAAGAACTACCTACACTAGCTTAGTTTCCAATGATACAAATAATAGGGATAGAGTAAGTTTTGAATATAAATACGATAATCCAGATAATGATAAATTATTTAAATTATTTAGGGCTAAAATTTATAGCCAGTATGCAAGGGCTAATGATAATTTTGATAGAGTTACACTATCCAGGGGAAGTTCAACTACAAGAAATCATGATTATTATCTAAAAAATGATTCTATTGGTGGTGATTTAGAATTTCAATCAGATTTTAATGGCAATAAACTCACTTATGGTTTTGATTTCTCAGAAGTAGATACCTCAAGATTAAGAACAACAAAAACAATCGGAGGTTCAACATCAGAGGCTAAAGATACCCCTGATACAAAAATCAAAAGGTTGGGCGCTTATTTGCAGGACGAAGTTTCTGTCGGTAAATTTGATTTTATAGCAGGTTTAAGATTTGATAATTATGATTTGGATGCCAAAAGAGATTCGCTTGTTAGTGAATCTGTGGCAAAAGATTTAAGTGCAGATGAATTGACTCCTAAAATTGCAGCAACATATAATTTCACTGATAAATTCACTGGTTATACCTCATACTCTAAAGGATTCAGGGCTCCAGCTTATTATGAAGTAAATGCTAATTTCTCCAACCCTAGATTTGGTTATACAACTATCTCTAATCCTAATCTTAAACCTGAAACTAGTGATAGTTACGAAGTTGGATTAAGAGGAAGATATCCTAAATTTGATTTTAATTTAGCTGGGTTTTATAACAAATATGATAACTTCATAAATCAGTTGGCATATATAGGTGTTATTGATTCTCTTGCTACTTATCAAACACAAAACGTTGATGAGGCAGAGATAAGTGGATATGAATTGGCATTGAATCTCTATAGAAATGAAGATAGAGATGGATTCAGCTTATTTTCTAATATCGCTTATGCTAGTGGTGACAACTTAACAGATAATACACCTTTAGATACTGTAAATCCATTTGAGGCCAAATATGGAATCAAATATAGAAGTAATAATAAGAAGTGGGAATCAAAATTAACTAATACTTTTGTAGGGAAGGCAAGAGTGGCTTCAGGAACATCTACATTCGTTCCAGGAGCATATACCGTTTCGGATCTTTTAGTTAGTTATAAACCTAAGGAAACATTAGAACTTTCAGCAGGTATTTATAATTTGTTCGATAAAGCATACTATAACTATCAGGATGTAAAAGGTAAAGCCACTGATTTGTCTAATTTGACCAGATTCACTCAACCTGAAAGACACGTAAAAGTAGGAGCAACAATTCGTTTTTAGGATTTAATGAAAAATAATTTTTTAAATAAATTAAGCATCTTACTAATTTTTTCATTCTCTTTTGTTTTAGTAAATAAAGTTCTAGCAAATTCTCAAAAAAATAATATAAGAGTTGTAGCTTTAACTTCTCTAACTGCTGATCTCATAAATACAATTTCAAAAGATTCATTAGTAGGAATACCAGGGTCTTCTATTTTAAAAAATAATAAAGATTTTGATTCTATCCCAATAGTTTCAAGTGGTAGGATGCCTCCTGATTTGGAAAAGATATTAAGTCTTAAACCTGATCTTGTTATTGGAGCCAAAGGTTTTCATGATAGGCCTCTTTCAAAACTAAACAATTTAGGAATTAGTACATTATCTACATCAATTTCTAATTTAGATGATTTAGATAATTTAAATAAAAATCTCGCTTTAAAATTAAATACTAAGACTAAATCCTTAAAAGAAATACTTGGAAGTTGTTACTCAAAGAAAAAAAATAAAAACAAAAATCTTGTAGTTTTAGTTAGTTCAAAACCCATACTTTCTCCAAATAATGATAGTTGGGCTGGAAGTTTAATTTCCTTTTTTAAATTAAATAATTTAGCTTCAGAGATATCAAATAAAACAGAATTTAAGGGTTACGTAAATCTCAGTCCAGAATGGCTTTTAAAATCTCAACCAGAAAATATATTAGTAATTAAAACACCAGGCAGTGATATTTCTCAATATCAATCTATAAATATTTGGAACAAACTTGATGCAGTAAAAAATAATAAAATTTATACTTTTGATTATTATGGTTTAATAAATGCCGGTGGAATAAATGCAATAAATAAAGCATGCCAAAAATTATCTTTGATTTAACTTTAATGTATATTCAATATTCAAGTTTGTTTTTTTAGTTAGGGGATAAAATTTTGACTCAAATGCCGCACTAACACCCGCTTTGTCTAAAATGTCATAACCTGTTGATTTTTTAATAAATACTTCTTTAACTATTCCACTTTTAAGGATTAATATTTCTAGTTTAAGAATACCTTCGTATCCTCTTTTTATAGCTAATTTAGGGTATTTAGGTTCTACACATTTTAAACAAGTTACCTTTTGATAACCTTTACCCTGAATACTTCCAGCTTCAGTTAAGTTAGATTTTATTCCATTTTCTATTCCTCTTATTTTATTATCATTTTCTAATTGAGTTTGCTGTGAAGTTGTTTTTTTTATTGATGACTCTTCAATCTGTTTATTTTTAATCTCATTTTGAAAATTCTCTGTTTTTTTGTCATCTATTTTTTTTTCTAATTTTTCTTTTGATTTTTGTTTGAAATTATTTTCTTTATTTGAAAAAATTTTTTTTATTGCTTTTTCTGATTCATTTATAGAATCTCCCTTAATAGTAGGAGATTTGATATCTAGAATTTCTATTGGGATATATTTATCTCCTAATAATTTATCCTCTTTAATTGGGAAGAAACTGAACAAAAGAAAGTGAATTAATAAAGAAATAGTTAAACCTTTAAGTAATCCCTTATCTTTAAATACATTTAAAAGTATATAATCATTTTTCATTAAATCATTTAATGTAATTTTTGAGATTAAGAACTATCATAAATTTAATTTTGTAATTGAATTGATTAGTTTATTTAAATCAGGAGGGGTCGTTATGTGGCCCCTATTACTATTCTCAATCTTATCTGTTTCTTGTATAATTGAAAGGATAATTTTTTGGAATAAACTTAATAATTATCTAAAAGTAAGCAATGATTTTCAGATTAATCAGCTTACCGATATTTCTTATTTGAAGTCTCTTAAAAAGAAAGATATTGATAATAATCCTTATAAAAAATTATTATTCAAAATAAAGGATTTTGATTTAAGTAGTCAAAGAAATCTTTCAATAGCACTATCAATATCAATACAATCTTTACAATATGAGTTTGAAAAGTTTAATAATTTTTTTGCTACAACTATCTCTATTGCTCCCCTTTTAGGATTGCTAGGAACAGTCTTTGGATTAATTAATTCATTTTCTTTTATTGAGATTGGCAACGTAGGTGTGAATGCGAATGAAGTAACTGGAGGTATTAGTGAAGCTCTTGTTTCTACTGCAGCTGGTCTGATTATTGCTATTTTTACACTTGTATTTTCTAATTATTTTAAATCTATTAAAAATAAAAAAATAAAATTAATAAATGAATTTTGTGGAAGATTTGAGACTTTTTTTGCACTTAAAAATTTTAATTAGTTAAATGTACTTTAAAGAAAAAAATGAGACTGGAAATTCAATTAATATTCTTCCAATGATAGATATTATTTTTGCGATTTTGTCTTTTTTTATTATTTCTAGTTTATATCTTACAAGAATAGATTCAATTAAAGTTAATCTTCCAAAGTCATCTACAGCAGTTAGAGAGCAAAATAAACCTCAAATAATTACAGTAGATAGTAATGAAAGAATTTACTTTAACTCAAATGAAATTTCTTTAAAAAACATCTACGCAATAATCCGAACAAATATAGAAAATCTTGAAGAACCTATAGTTATATTGAGAGCAGATACTTCAGTCAAACATGGATTAATTATAAATTTACTTGATGAATTAAGAAAGATAGAGAATTTAAAAGTAGGTATATCAACAGAAAAGCAATGATATAATCTTTGAAATTTTGAATTAATTATTTATAAAAGGATTTCAATCAAATATATAAAAACTAAAGCCCATTATCCTCAATATTTTTTGCAATGCTTCTGAGTAATTCCACAACATCAGAATCTTTACAGTTAGTATCCTCTTTTAGCAAAATACACTCATCTCTAATACTCACATTGGTACTCCACCAAATTCCAGAACTATTGGTATCGTCCCAATCAAATCTATCGGACATAATTAATTAGTAGTAATTTTAATCTCTTCTTTTTCTTCAGTTGACTCTTTTGATTCCTCTTTAGGTTCTTCTGGCCAAGCAATATCAAATCTTGCAATTTCTTCAGTTGCAAAACCCTCAGGATGACGTTTACATATTTTCTTCCTTCTGACAAAAATATGATCAACTCTCTTTTCTTCATCAGGAGTTACAATCCTTTCTAATTCAATTACTTCTGTAAAAGGAGTTGATTTAAGCTCGTTAGTAGGTTTTGTCATAATTTTTATTTTATCTTCCTAGGTTAAAGCTTGTATATTATGACTGTGGATTTTATGTGTAATTGGTTTACTTAAAGCATTTTATAATTTTTTTAAGAATGATAATTTCCATGGAAAATAAAATAACCAAATAGATTTTATAGCTCTAGATTTAATTCATATTGAATTTGTTTGTTTTTATTACTTTTTTTAGGTCTTTTATTGATTACTGTTTTTTTCCTTGAGCCATGCTTTAAATATATTTTTTTTGATATATCCCAGTAGCCTTTTTTTTGTGTGATTTCTTGAATTTTTTCCCTAGCTTCTCTAGATGTTTTAGAAATATCAACTATTGGTTTAATGTATTCTAATTTTGAGTATTCTTCATTATTAAATTCGCTTAGTAACCAAGGCTCATGAATAAAATTATCAGTTACTTTTTTTAATTCTGGTACCCATTTTTTTATAAATTCACCCTTAGGGTCGTGATCTTTTCCCTGTTTAATAGGATTGTAAATTCTATTGGTATTTATAGAGGTTGTGCCAGACTGCATTTGACATTGATTCCAATGTATTCCAGGCTCATAATCTATAAACTTTTTTGCTAATTCTGAGCCTGAATCTTGCCAAGGTAACCACAAATTATAACTTGCAAAAGACATGAGCATTGCGCGCATTCTAAAGTTAATCCATCCATTAAAGTTTAATGAACGCATACAAGCATCTATAAAAGGAAAACCAGTATTGCCTTGACTCCATAAAACAAGTAATTCAGTTTTATTCGTTCTAATATTTTGAAAATAAGGGTGGAAATCTTGGAATTCTAATTCTGGTTCGCTTTCAAGTTTCTGAATAAAATGACAATGCCAAGTTAATCTACTCTTCAACATTCTTGAGTTATTATTTTTATATATATTTGCTTCATAAAAAATCTCTTTCAATGAAAGACATCCCCAACTAATGTAAGGAGATAATCTTGAGCAGCTGTCAAAAGATTTTTCTGGGCTTGAAATATCTTTTGAATATGAATTTAATTTTTCTTTAAAAAAATATTCCATCCTTTCAAGACCTTTTTTTCTTCCTCCCTTTAATCTACCTTTACATTCGTCTTTTTTAAAAGAAAATATTTTTTCGTCGGGTATTGCCCCAGTATCAAAATCAATTGGATTAATTTTTAATGGGCCTTTAATTAATCCCCTGGATATATTTTTTGCCCATTTCTTTGACCATTCATCCCTATTTATATTTCCTCTAAATACAGAAAACTGTAAATATTCTTTCCAAATTATTTTTTTATTTGAAGCCCATAATTTAACTTCTTGATCTCTTTTAAAAGTAAGCCAATCTCCAGTTTCTTGGTGACTATATATACCCATTATATTAAATTTGGAACTAATTTCTTCAAAGATTTCAATTACACTTCCTGTTCTTATAACTAGTGGTTGACCTTTTTCTTTAAGTGAATTTCTTAAATCTAATACACTTTCCTTACAAAATTCCCATTGCCTTCTTGAATGAGTTTTTTGATTCCATAACTCAATTTCAAATATATATATGGGTAAGATCTCATTATTTTTTAAAGATTCATAAAGTGCTTCATTATCATGTATTCTTAGATCCTTTTTGAACCATAAAATATTTATATCCTTCATTAATTTTTTGTTTCATACTAAAAAATAAAATTTTAATTTGTATATGAATTTATTAAATAACTAATTATTTTCAAATAATTTCAGAAAATCTTTATTTTTCATTTCAGGAAAACTTTTATCTTTAATTGAAATTATAACTTTTGAATAATATCTATATTTAGTTTGGTAATTACACATTAATAAGATAATCCTCCAATTTTTTAAATAAAATCTTCTTATTAATTCATCAAATTTTTTTTTATCAGTTCTCTCTAGTTGCTTTTTATTAGATAAATATTTTTTTTCAATCCATTCAAATATATCTTTCATTTTTCCATTAATTTTTCCATTTTTTATCCATTTATTTATGTATAGTTCATCTCCCTCTTCTAATACAAAGCATTTTTCTGGCGTAGGAAGAGAATAATTGTGGAATTTTTCTACAAAATTGTCAATTAATTTCATTTAGTTCTTTATTAGTTTTTAGTTCACGAATAAACATAAATGCCCCAAATGAAAAAGCAAGCGAAATAATAAATGTTAGCGGGAAATAAATACCCCACAAACGTAATTTTAGTCTCCTCCCTTCTGCAGCATAAAAAACAAAAATAGCTATGAGAAGAACCGCTGTATCAGCGGATATAAATCCTGATGTAGGTGTTATCCATGCATCATCAAAAAAGGCGTTTCCTATATCTATCGCTGACCCTTGAATATTTCCATTTCTTACCAAATTAATAAACTGATTAATAAAATAAAATGGCCAAATAATTCCCGCTAAAGCGGTAGTTCCGTAAATGGCAAGCCTGATCTTAGACCACATAGTTTTTTAATATACACATAGCTAAGATTGACGTCTTTTGATGTATAAAATAATATCAATTTTTAAGAAAAATTTACTCAATGAATATTTAGAAAACTATTGCATTGCTTTTGAGATATTTGATATTTATAAATATTTAAAATAATGCATTATATATATGCAAATTTACTCTGTTATTGATCATTATTTTCTGCGTTTGCGTTTAATTAATCACATCTTGATTTTTCTTAATCAGCTAAAAATAATTAAAGATCAAATTACTATGAATCATTACCTTTATATTGATTTTATTTTGAGTTTTTTTGGGGTTTGTTTATATATTTTAGGTTTAAAAAAAGTTTTATTTAATGACCCCAAAAAATTATAAGGATTAAAATAAAATGGATAAAAAATAATGCCACTTGATATTGGAATTTAATATATTTCCATTTTCAAGTCTTGAGGATTAATACCAGAAAAAATTCCCAATAATTCTAAAAAGATCTTATTGCGAAGTAAAATGGGAATTTTAAAAAAAAAACTCATAATTTGACTAATTTTAAAGTAAATAATTTCTTAGGTATTAAAATTTAAGAAAGAAAAATTTTTTAACTTTTCGAGAAATATCTATGTCAATTACAAAACAACTTTGGGAGGATAATTATGAGATTGCTTTACTAAGTTTAAATACAAAATTTGTTCAAGGGTTAAAGAATGGAAGCCTCCCTAAAAACATATTTAAAGAGTATTTAGCTCAAGATTATTTCTTTTTAGAGACTTTTGCTAAGGCATATGGTCTTGCAGTTTCTAAATCAAAAGACAAGTACACAATAAGGAAGTTGAGTGAACTTTTAATGGGCGTTTCAGAGGAGTTAATACTTCATGAAACTTATGCAAAAGAATGGGATATTGATTTGTCTAATAACTATATAAAAAAAACTACAAAAAATTATACAGATTTCCTTGATGATACTTCCAAAAGGCTTACCTCCGTTGAAATATTGTTTGCAATGACGCCATGTATGCGACTTTATTCTTGGATAGGAAAAAGTTTGTGTAAGGAGGATTTTGACATTAAATATAAAGAATGGATAATTACCTACTCTGATGAGAGCTTTGAAAATTTAGCAAATTCACTCGAAAATCTTATTGAGACCAATAACGAAACATATGATATTAATCAAGCAAAATATTTATACAAAACAGCAATGGAATTAGAGTTGGATTTTTTTAATGCGTATTCAGACTTCTAATTTTAATTAGAATTTATCTATAGTACTTTCAAAGACGAATTTATAAATCATGTATTCAAAAATTGCACTTTCAATAGGGGGTAGTGACTCCGGTGGTGGAGCAGGTATACAGGCTGATTTGAGAACTTTTATGGCTCTTAAAGTACATGGATGTTCTGTTATTACATGTATCACTGCACAAAATAGTTTAGAAGTTACATGCGTTGAACCAGTAGAGAAGAATACTTTATTAAGTCAGTTAGATACTTTATTTTCTGATTTTGGTATTGATGCCTTAAAAACTGGAATGTTATTAAATGAAAGGATAATTAATGATACTGCCTCAAAATTAAATACCTATACAATAACCAAAATTATTGACCCAGTAATGGTTACAAGAACTGGTTCTAAATTACTGGAAGATTCTGCAATAAATGCTTATAAAAAACTTTTATTACCAATTGCAGATTTGGTAACTCCAAATATTTATGAAGCAAATCTACTTTCTGGTTTAGAAATAAGTAGTGAAGAAGATATCGAAAATTCCGCAAGAAATATTATTGGTCTTGGAGCTAAAGCGGTACTTATAAAAGGTGGAGGTTTAACAGATATGAAAGGGAAGGATTTTTTCCTTGACATAAATGGTAGAAAAGATTGGCTCTTTAATAATTTTATAAATACAGAAAATACCCATGGTAGCGGCTGTACTTTGAGTGCTGCTATTTGTGGTTACAAGGCTCTAGGTTTTGATCTGATTAATTCCATACAAAAAGCGAAATTATTTGTTGAGAAATCTTTAGAAAATTCTTACAAAATAGGATCTGGCCCTGGTCCCTTAGGTCATCATTAATTATTTATAGAAGTGGAGTTAGAACCACCATTTTCTATAGGGCTTTTTTAAAAATAAGATTTCTTCAGTCTCCCATCCTCCCTCTAACCACTCAAGATGCTCAAGTAATAAAGACTCACTTTCCCTTTTGCTTAATTGCCCAATTCTATTAGCAATACCATCGAACCTTACTTTCATCAATTCCTCAATCTTGATGTTATTCATAGGTTAAACAATAAATTTTTTCTACTCTCACTTGTATACATTTTCTTGTCAACAATTTAATTTTATTTGATTACTAGAAGTTCTTAAATATGTATTAATTACAACTTTTTAAAATAGATAGTAATTAAGACTTATTCACATAGATTTGATTAAATACTAATTTATATAAAAATACTTTAACCATGAAAAAAGAAGAAACAGCAAAGCAAAAAACTATTTTAAATGTAGGCTATTGTGAAACTACCTCTGAATGGCTCAATAGAATCATTACTGAACTGGCAGATGAAAATAAAAATTTTGTAGATTTGTCAGTTATTTGCGCTTAATTTTTAAGAAAATATATTTTTTTGATTTATTTTCAGTTACCTTTTAAGTATAAGAAAAATATAAAAAATATTTTGGTGATGTGAATCCTAATAAAAAAAACATAGAAATAATTAAACAATTCAATTTATCTCCTCATCCTGAGGGTGGATGGTTTAGAGAGATTGTAAGGAGTGAGAATTCTCTTATAAGGGAAGATGGCCAAAGTAGAAACTTTATTACGGGAATTTATTATCTTTTGGAGAGAGATGCAAAAAGCGCTTGGCACAGAGTAAAAAATGCTGATGAAATTTGGATTTATCTTAGGGGCGATCCTCTGAATTTATGGTGCCTAGATAATGATAATAAGTTAAAAAAAAATTTAATTTTAGATTCCAATAATCCAGTAGAAATGATCCCATCTGGATATTGGCAAGCTGCAAAAAGTACAGGCGAATTTACTTTAATGAGTTGTTGTGTTGGCCCGGGCTTTGATTTTAAGGATTTTGAATTACTCAGAAATACAAATCATACTTCTAGATTGGATAAAGCAATTAATGATCTTATTTGAGACATTTTTTTGTTTATATTTTTGAAATTATCCTCTAGATTTATAAGGCTACTTAATCGATCTATATTTAATGAATCAAAATTTTGTCAAAACAATTGGTATTAATGATGAACCAAGAAAAGATTCAATTATAGTGTGTGTAAATCAGGCTGATGGATTAAAAGGCATCCTTAATAGGGATTTTGATGAATGGTCAAATTTTGATAGTTGGGAAAGTATTTCAGTTCAGCAATGGATTTTTTCTAGAGCTTTGGAGGTTTTCAGAGGTAAGAAAATTGATATTAAATGCGACTGTTGTGAACATAATGATTTAATCCCAAATAATTTAGAGAGTATTAAAAAAGAAAAATGTTATGGTAAAAAGAGTACTTACATGATCGAAAAAATTGTAGATGAAATTATATTAGCTAAGGCAAGAAGAGAAAGTGATGGAACATATTCTGCATAAGATTCATTAATATCTATGGAGTTAAAAATATTTTACTCACCAGTGGTAATTGTCGGAAGAACCAATCGTTAAATTTCTAGTGGACATATGATGGAATTTAAAGTGTACCGAATCACTGAACTCCTTTTCATCTGAGTAATTCACAAGGTCTAAAGGGTCGATATTTTCATCAAACCATGCATCATATTCAATATGGTTTGGTTCAGCAAAATAACTCATATCTAATTAATAGCCACCAAAAAATATAAAAAAGGTATATGCGATACCAAATGAAATTTTTTATTGATCAATAGATATTTTTAAGATATTCAAAAAGATAAGTTGCTAAAAAGATAAGCGTAAAATTTGGAAATATATGTTTCTTGATAGAAAGATGATCTCGCCGTATCTTTACTTTATAAGGAAGTATGGCAGGTAGATTAGTGTATAGCTTTTCTCGAATAAATATTAGTAATCACGCAGATTAACCTAACTATTTTTTCTTCAACATCACTAAATTTGAATCAGATAAGGTTATTTCAAAGTGGGATATAAAAAAGAGTTGCAGCATTTTTGAATCTCAAGAATATTAGATAAATGATCCTAA
Organism: uncultured Prochlorococcus sp.; assembly: GCA_902535175.1. Lineage (GTDB taxonomy): Bacteria > Cyanobacteriota > Cyanobacteriia > PCC-6307 > Cyanobiaceae > Prochlorococcus_A. The sequence goes on along the minus strand of CACASR010000005.1, from coordinate 47,801 downwards.
ATCCTTGAAGTAGTTGGTATTTAAGTATGTGAACAAGGAAAAACAATGAAATCGAACCACTTTAAGAAAGTCTCTAAGATGCTGATTTTTATGAAGCAATCTTAGGATTTTGATTTAATTTGCATCCATTGAGGTTCTATACCAAGGGGAATTTTGCGCTTCCCTCTTAATTATGTTATTTATGTTTTGCTTTTAAAAATTAGCAGCAAAGAACGAACTATAAGCGTCACATTATAAGTAGTTTTTAGTTTCCCCATTATTAGACCATCATGTCAAAGCGGGGTTCCTTTAATTAGTAGGTCTTTTGTCATAACATTCCTATTTTTTTGCATCTTAATAAAATGATCTTTAGCAACTTCACAAAGCTCTTTATATGCAGGATTAGAGTTTCCTAATGTGAAAGCTTCATTTTCAATATCATGAAGGGTAGTTGAAAAAGGTAAATATTCTCCTTTGATAACATTTGCCCATTTTATTTTTTGAAATAACACATGTATATTAGATCTTACAGCGATTTGATAATCTCTATTAGGGTAAAGAGATTCTGTTATTGAGAATTTATTTTTTTTGTAATTAAATTTTTCAACATCATTTATATCATTGCATAACATGTATGGAAGTTCTCTTATTTCTTTTATCTCACTCACATCTCCCAAAGAAGAATTATTTCTGTATAAAAAAATGACTTTCGCTTTCTCCTTTGAGAGTTCCTCTTTCGTTTTTGTCATGCAACTTACACCATGATCTGAATGCAAAATTACAAAAGCATTTTTATCATGCTTATCAATAGCCTTATATAGTGATAACAATTTCTTATCTAATGATCGTATTGTGTGTTCTAGAAATTTGATCTTTTTTTTATCATAAAATGGAGCAACTTTGCTTTTGCTTTTTGGATTTTTCCCTATCAATTTAAAATCTTCAAGATTTGCAGAAGCTTGTATTGAGATACTTTGCAAATGGTCTATTTGATGTAAGTCAAAAATTCCAAGAAATAAGTATTTTTTGCATTTATATGTATCAATATGTTCTAAAGCTTGATTTAAAATGTAATTAGAATCATGATCTGGCGCATATATGAATTTATCAAATCCTTTATGAAGGCCATGTTTGGGACTAATTCTTGGCATAGCTGTAATACAACAGGTGTGATAACCTCCCTTTGAAAGATGATTAGCCAAGGTATTCTGTGAAATAACATTTTTGTATTTAGGGTGATATAAAAAATGCTCATTTGTATATAGTCCTGTGAATATTCCTGCTATGGAGGGTAACGTCCATTCAGATTGCGCATAAGTATTTAAAAATTTAATGCCTGATTTTTCAAAATACCTTTTTGTGTTAGGCATCAAATCAAAGCCATGAATATCAATAAGTGATTGTGGTAGTGAATCAATTATTAAATGAACAATTAAATTTGGTTTATTATCTGAAAAGTTATTTGGTACAGGTTTTCCTATAACAATATTTGAAGTATTGGAATAAACTTTTATTTCATCAATTTCATTTTTAGTTTTTATTGGTATGTAATAGTATCTATTGGTATGAGCAATTTCTATGGGATGTTCATTTTTATCAAAAAACAAATTAATAATTCTGCTTGAGCTACGCCCGAAAGATTTGTTATCCAATATTGCTATGGGCAGTAGTATTGATTTAGATCGTTTAAATTTTATAACTTTAGAATTTCTTGATAGTAAAAATGTTGTCTTAATACCTTCATAAGATCTATTAAAACCTAATCTTGTAAATATATTTATATGCTCATATGGTAAGAAAGTAGTATCGGTAAAAACTCTATCTTTATTTTTATAAAAGGAAGAAAGTTTAAATGCAGGATTATCAATTATTCTCTTATGTTTTGCAGTTTGGTTAACTAATTTGTTTGATAAAAAAAATATAATTAAGAGAGAAGATCTTCCTAAATAAAAAATCTTCTTTTTAAATTGTTTTATTATTTTTTGAACTATTAACATCATCAAAAAAAGTATTTCTTAAAATAGTTTTATAAATAATTAATCTATATCTCACTATAAAAAAATATGAAGCTCTATTTTGAAATGTTTAAAAAATGAAATTCTAATAAAAAATTTCAGGAACTTTAAAGTTATAGTTTGAAATGTTTAATAAATTAACTACTTTCACAACATTGTATTTGAACTGGTATTTCAGGGCAAGTTTATTTTGATTACCTCCATTATTCCCAAACAATTATATTATTACTATTTGTATGGTCAAAAGTTTATAAAAATGATGATGCTTTGCTAGCTCATTTAGCTAATCAAGCATTAGGTGCTTATCTTGACGATCATGCTGAACTGGGGACTGATCTTTCTATTGAATTTTCGGAACTGTGGGAGATAAAGTTATTGAAGCCATAAACGGTACAGGAGTTCCATATAAGATCTTTAAAACAAAATTAGGATATAGCAGAGTTTAAGGATAAGAGTATAAATTAATTAATTAGACTAAATTATTAAAAGGAATCTGAGTGCTAGAGGTAACCATAGACATAGAAGAAGCATTAGTAAAATAGTAATAGCATGGATATTTGGAATGTAATGCTCTTTTAGAATTTGTGTTTTCATAATTTATCTCGCCTTTTTAAGTTTGATTTCTCTTCTGATAAGCAATGCTATAACTACAACACACATATTCATTAGAAATACGTCTAATGGCATTTAATAAAAAGTCTCTACTTAATTAATAGCAAGATTTTTGATCTACGAATAAAGAAATTATTACTAATATTTATTGTGTTAATAAAAACGAATTTAAAAATTAAATTTATGCTTAAATATCTCAGAACTTTTAACTATTAGATGGCTTATTCAGAAACAAGGATAGTAATAGGTGGTCTAGACCATGTACCTGTTCTTATCTTTATAGCAAATTTTATAAAAGGTAAGTTTGGAATTAAAACTTAAGATACAAAAGATACTGTAGTTAAAGAAGAGCCTTTTAAAATTTTTGAGCTAAAAAAATATTGTAGTTAAAGAGGGAAAAGCAGAAACTTTAAAGGAACTTTCAAATAAGCTGGATAATATTGAAAAGAAGGCTGATGAGGTTTATGAAAAGGTAAAGAAGAAAAAAAGAATAACTAGATTGAAATCCTATCAAGCATCAATATATCTTGAACTTGGATTGTATCTCTCTTATCTTCATCTTCGGGGTCTTTATAAGATTCAATTTCAGCTTGAATTTTTCTCTTGTAAACTCCTTTGATATAGTCAATTTCTCTAATTTCTTTACTCAAGATTGAGAATGGTGATCTTTTTAAGTTCATAACTTTCTCCTAATAAATGAGTCTTGGTCAGCTCCAGTTTTTATCAGACTCAACAAAGCTATCCAATGTTTGCTGATTCCTGATTTTTTCCTCAAGAAGTTCTTCTTCTGATCTTTCTTCAATCTCAGATTTATGATCTTCTTTTAGGGGGAATTTGGTAGACATTTGCTCATGACGACTACAATTATGTTCTAACTAGTCAGGCAAGCTATCCGTCTAATAAATATGTACGGTTTGAGGAACTCCCTTATACGGATAAAGGATCAACAATTGAATTTAAATATGGTTAAAATCTTGGGAGATTTCGATTATTGTTTTTCCCTTTAAAAATCATCAGTAAAGGCAAACCAATAAGCATAAGACTTCCATCAATTAATAAAAAAGCATTAAGATTCATTTATCTATTTTGCCAGGGTTATCCCAATTAAGAGGTATCCCTCTTTTAAAGGGTTCTTTTTTCATATCATCCATCTCTTTTATGATTTTGTTGTAGTATGCCAACTCTTCAGGATCATTAGAACCAAGATTATAATTCATAGTCGCTGCAAGATAAATTCTATGCATACGGTATGACGACAGTGACATTACTGAATACAAGTTTTATCAAATATATCTGAATTTTGGATAAATTGCTGATCTACGAGATCCCATTTTTATTGATCAATTCTGCAAGGATCCCCTGTCGAATCAAAAAAACAAGATTTATACTTTTTTACTACTTACCTTTTCCTCGTAGCAATACTTTTGGCCATGCCCTCGTCGGGACTTGAACCCGAGACCTCTCCCTTACCAAGGGAGTGCTCTACCGCTGAGCTACAAGGGCAATTTTTAAGTGGGCCGGGTTGGATTTGAACCAACGTAGGCAGAGCCAGCGGATTTACAGTCCGCCCCCTTTAACCACTCGGGCACCGACCCCCACTATTTGAACTTATCAGTTAATGGACACTTTGTGTGAAATTGTTTTGGTTTTTTTGTTTCTTTCTAGATAGCATTTGTAAAGAAAAGACTTTATTGATGATGAATATTTTATTGATAAATGGACCAAATTTAAATCTTTTGGGTACTAGAGAACCTGAAATATATGGTAATAAAACATTGAGTGATATAGAAAAAGATTTAACTAAAGTTGCTAAAGAAAAAAGTATTAATCTTGAATGTTTTCAAAGCAATCATGAAGGAGAAATAGTAGATAAAATTCAGGCGTCTGTAAAAAGTATCCAAGGTATTCTTATAAATGCTGGCGCTTTTACTCATACCTCGATTTCTATTCGTGATGCTTTAATTGGATCGAAAATTCCGTTTGTAGAGTTACATATTTCAAATATTTTCAGTAGAGAAGATTTTCGCAAAGAATCTTTTCTTACAGATAAAGCTATAGGAATTATTAGTGGATTTGGCATATCAAGTTATTCCTTAGCTCTTGAAGGAATCATTGGATATTTAAGTAGTAAAGATTAAATGCTAGTCGATTTCAAAAGACCCACTTCACATATTAAATATTTATCGTCATTTACCTCAGATGTGTGGATCAAACTCGCATTATCTAATCCAATCGATATTCTTATTGACCATGCTCATTGTGAAAGAAAAGCAGCAGGAGTAGCTATTCAATTGATGTTTAGATATCCATCAGAACCAAATCTAGCAGAAGTTCTAAGTCCAATAGCGAGAGAGGAATTAGAGCATTTTGAAAAAATACTTTATTTTTTAAAGGACCTTGGACATTCTCTTGAGTCCTTAAAACCGCCTCCATATGGAGCTGAATTGTCCAAGAATATAAGAAAGGAAGAGCCCAATAGAATGCTAGATAGTTTCTTAATAGCGGGACTTATTGAAGCAAGAAGTCATGAAAGATTAAGCTTGCTTGCGCTGAATTCTAAAGAAAAATCCTTTAAATCCCTTTATGAGTCTTTGCTTGAGAGTGAGGCAAGACATTTTGGAGTTTACTGGAAACTAGCGCAAACTAAATTCTCTAAAAATCAAACTTTCAAAAGGTTAGAGGAATTGTCTGAAATTGAGTCATCAATACTAGCTGAAACTTTTGTATTGCCAAGGGTACATAGCTAAAGTTAATAAAATAAAAATGATAATAAACAAGTTCTTAAGTTTACTTAATCGATATAAAACTGATTTACCAACATTCACTATCGTTGGTGTAGGCCCTGGAGATCCATCGCTTTTAACAATTGCTGCTGTGGATGCAATAAAAAAAGCAAAAGTTATAGTTTTCCCAATATCAGATGATAATAAAAAGAGTTTCGCTGCGGAAATAGTTAAGAAGTACACCAAATTTAAAAAAAATATTCCTATCATCTTTCCAATGGCTAGGAAGGATTTTGATCCAGATGAAATATGGTCTAATGCTGTAGAAAAAATTGTGAAATTTATACAAAATGGCGAATCAGTTGTTTTACTTTGTCTTGGAGATACTTCACTATTTGCAAGTTCTTCTAATATTTTGAGGTTAATAAAAAATAATCATGCTGAAATTATTACCAAAACAATACCTGGGATTTCCTCTATTTCAGCAGCAGCAGCTTTGAATGATTTTGATTTGGTAAAAAAAGGCGAGACATTGATTATCAAAGAATGCCCTTCTTCAGAATCGGAATTAACAACCCTAATCAGGGAAAGTAAGGCAAATAAAACGGTATTGGCAATTATGAAAGTTGGCAAAAGATGGAATTTAGTCAGGGCAATTTTAAAAAAAGAGGATATTATCAATACATCATTAATAGCTTTAAGTGTTGGGATGCCTGATCAAATTATTCAATACGCATCACAATATAAAAAGGAATTTATGCCTTATTTTTCTTTGATTTTGATAAGGTTCGATTAATGTATAAAAAAGTAAAATTAGTTAAAAATCAATTTACATGGCCAATATGTAAGGATCTATTATTTCTTGTTCTCGAAGATAGGGTAAGTGATATTTTTGTTTGTGAATTGGTTTGGGAAAGACTTTTTTATACTAAAGAACTCTCTATAAATGATTGGTTTTTTAGCGCATTAACTCCTTCTTATTGGTCAGAAAAATTTGAAAAAGCTCCTCAAATCATTTCAGAGCGACCAGCCTCAGTACATTTGACTCGATCAATTCCAAAAGACCATAAACAAGGATTAAAAAATTTTCTTAATTTTAAAGGTTATAAGATTAATGAACTCTATCCAAGAAGAACTAGAAGAGCGACGGCAGTCAATTGGTTGATTTATTGGGCGATTGAAAATGATTGTTTTTCAAAAGATAGTGGATTATTGCCAAGTCCTAATTCACCACCTGTAAATCCAGTTAAAGGACATTTCGGTGATCCAGAAATTAAATAAATTTTTTTGAAAAAGGTAAATGATTTTATTAAAGGTATAGTTGTAATGGATACTACTTTCTTTGGAGAGAAGAATTGATTCTTCCTACAATAGCAATTATCGGACGACCTAACGTTGGGAAATCTACCTTAGTTAATCGTCTTTGCCAAAGTAATGATGCAATAGTTTTTGATAAGCCTGGTGTTACAAGAGATAGAACTTATCAAAATGCTTCATGGGGAGGTAAGGAATTTCAAATAGTTGATACTGGAGGTTTAGTTTTTGATGATGATAGTGAATTTCTCCCAGAGATAAGGACACAAGTCTTCTTGGCTCTAGAAGAGGCTTCACTCGCGTTACTGGTGGTAGATGGGAATCAAGGCGTTACTGATGGTGATTTATCAATAGCAAAATGGTTAAGAAACTCAAACTGTAAAACAATTGTTGCTGTTAATAAATGCGAATCGACTAATTTAGGAATATCCCTAGCTTCGGAGTTCTGGAAATTAGGACTAGGCGAACCTAACCCTGTTTCTGCTATTCATGGTTCAGGTACTGGAGATCTTTTAGATCTCGTTATTGGCGAACTTCCTGAAAATAATATCCAGGATGATGAAGAAAAGATTTTGATGTCAATTATAGGTAGGCCTAATGTTGGTAAATCTAGTTTGTTAAATTCAATCTGTGGAGAAAAAAGAGCAATAGTTAGTGATATTAGTGGCACGACAACTGATTCAATAGATACGCTTATTAAAAAAAATGATAATCATTGGAAAATTATTGATACTGCTGGAATTAGAAGAAAGAAAAATGTTAAATATGGTACTGAATTCTTTGGTATTAATAGGGCTTTTAAATCTATAGATAGAAGCGATGTTTGTGTTTTAGTTATAGACGCTATAGATGGAGTAACTGATCAAGACCAGAAGCTGGCTGGGCGTATAGAAGAACAAGGTAGAGCTTGCATAATTGTTGTTAATAAATGGGATCTTGTAGAAAAAAATAGTTCAACAATTTATCAAGTTGAAAAAGAACTTAGATCTAAACTTTATTTTTTACACTGGTCAAAAATGATTTTTATATCTGCTCTAACTGGTCAAAGAGTTGATAATATTTTTGAGCATGCTCTTAATGCTGTAAATCAACATAGAAGAAGAGTTACAACATCTGTAGTTAATGAAGTACTTAAAGAATCAATAAGTTGGAAAAGTCCTCCAACGAAGAGAAGCGGCAAGCAAGGTAGGGTTTATTACGGTACTCAAGTAAAGAACAAGCCTCCCACTTTTACTCTTTTTGTAAATGACCCTAAATTATTCGGAATAACTTATAGAAGATATATTGAAAAACAAATTAGGGTAAATTTAGGCTTTGAAGGCACACCCCTCATTTTACTTTGGAGAGGGAAACAGCAAAGAGTTTTAAATAAAGAAGTCGAAAGAGAAAATATTGAGTTAATTCAAAAAGATTAATGAATTTGCTAACCAAATTTTCTGTTGGTCAATACGTTCATGGTAATAGAAGTTGGCTAAGAATTATAGATAGTAGATTAAAAATAATTATCGTAATGATATTTTTAATCACTCCAATTTGGGCAGGTCCAATATGGAGATTGAGTTTAGTTGGTTTTTTACTATTAATTACTTTTTTAAGTTTATTGCCATCAAGGGTATGGTGGCGATCATTATTTTTTCTCTCGTCTTTATCACTATTAATTGGATGTATATCAATACTTGCCTCGTCTGATATTCAATCTCTTGATGGTTACTTAAGAAATCCCAATGAGTTGCAAGTAGTACTGGAAAGCCAAAAAGAATGGAATATTTTGCAAATTCCTTCGCAGAAGATATGGTTTATTAATTTTGGTCCCTACAACTTGTCAAGAAAAGCATTTGAACTAGGAATAAAAACCTCCACTTTGATATTTACCGTTATTCATAGTGTGAATTTGATGCTTTTAACCACATTGCAGGAAGATATTGTATGGGGATTAAGTTGGTTTATGTATCCATTAAGAAAGATTGGATTGCCAATTAGTAAGTGGCTTTTTCAGTTGTTAATTGCATTACGTTTTATTCCTCTAGTGCAGGAAGAATTTCAAAATATTATTAAATCAGTGTCAGTAAGATCAATAAATTTTCGAAATTTAGGATTAAAGAAATCCTTTAATGTTTTATTAACTTTAATAGAAAGGTTATTTCAAAATATATTTCTGAGAATTGATCATGGAGCAGAATCATTACTCTCAAAGAAAAAAATTATTATAAAAACCAACAGATTTAGAACTCTTTATCCTTCAACTTCTCTCAATGTAATTGTTAATACATTATCGATTTGTTTTATTTGCATAGCAATTTTTCTTAGAAAACTGTATGGTGCATTATAAATAACACAATATTTTAGGTTTGAGTTCTGAGCGTTATTTAAACCATCCAACATTTGGCATGCTATACCAAGTTTCTCCTGGAAATGATGGGAGAGATATCTATGCGACTTTATATGCTCAAAAAATGTTTTTTTTGGTAGAAGTTCGACAGAGAGAAGTTTTTTTTGAAGTTATACCTTATTTAGATGCCCGTAATCAGGCCGAATTAAACCTTCAAAAAGCTAGAAGAAAAGGATCTGAAGAACTATCTAAATGGGAGAATTTATTTACGCAAACTTTCTTATAAAAGGTGAACCCTGCAAATTATTTAAAAATAAAAAATAAAATACCATCAAATGTAAATATTCTTGCTGTAAGTAAAGGATTTAAAAGTCAAGAAATCATGACTATTCAAAATATAGGTCAGAATGATTTTGGTGAAAGTAAGGTTCAAGAGGCGTTTGAAAAACAATTAACCTTAAAAGATCTTAAACAAATAAATTGGCACTTTATTGGAAGAATACAGAGTAATAAAATTAGAAAAATAGTTCAAAATTTTAAATATATTCATTCAGTAGATTCATTTGAAAAGTTGCAAAAGATTTCTAATATTTCACGTGAAGAGAAGAAAAATCCGTCAATAATGTTGCAAGTTAAGTTGTGTGATGACCCTACTAAAGGAGGCTTTAATCCTGAATTTTTAATTTTGAAATGGAGAGAAATTCAAGAGTTGAAAAATATCTCATTAACTGGATTGATGACTATAAATCCTAAAGGACTTAGCTCTAAAGAAAATTCAGGGTTGTTCAAAAAATGTCGTGCTCTGGCTGATTCTCTTCAACTACCAGATTGTTCCATGGGGATGTCAGGTGATTGGGAGGAAGCTATTGACGCTGGATCAACTTGGTTAAGATTAGGATCATTGATTTTTGGAGGCAGAACTTAATTAGTTATTTTTTTATAAAAATCTTATCTATAAACTTGCAGTAAAGTACAACTAACGTTATTTAAGTATAGGTAGTTTATTCATTTAATTAATGAATCTATTACTTAAGGTTCTTAAACCTTAGTAATCAATTTCAAGAGGATTTTAAAGGTGTCACTTATTTCTAAATTAAAGGCAGTTGTTGCAGGGGATGAGTATCTCGATGATGATTTTGATGAATTGGATTATGCGTCAGAGGATGAATTAAATGATATTAGTAATTTCAAACAAAATCCCAGGAATGCAAATGCCCTTTCAAATTCAAATCCATTCGATTTTATGAATAACAACAGATCATCAAAAGTGGTTGGTATGCCTGGGATTTCAAATTCATCCTCGGAAGTAAGCTTAATGGAACCAAGAAGTTTTGATGAGATGCCTCAAGCTATACAAGCATTAAGAGAGAGAAAAACAGTAATTCTAAATTTAACTATGATGGATCCTGATCAAGCTCAAAGAGCGGTTGATTTTATTGCTGGGGGCACTTATGCAATTGATGGACATCAAGAGAGAGTCGGTGAAAGTATTTTTCTTTTTGCTCCAAGTTGTGTAAATGTAACTAGTTCTTCCCCAGAAGAAGCTTCTCCTTCGTCTGTGTCTACAGAAAACACTCCACAATATAGTTTGGGCAGAAATACTACTCCTGAACCAGCATGGGGTAATTCTAAATTAAGTGCTTATTCATGACTAATCTGTGACTGATAAAATTGCGATTATTGGTTTTGGAAATATTGCAAGTGCTATAGTAACTCCTCTATTAGATAACAAATTAATTCAGCCAGAGAATGTTTTTTGTGTTGTAAACACAGAAAAAAGTTTAGAAAATATAAAAAAAAATTATAAACATAATATAAACGTGTATAGATCAGGTTCTAAAGATTCAAATATAATTTGGGATTGTCAATATAAACTTCTTTCGATTAAACCCCAACAATTTAATGATATAGGTGAGGCGAATCATATAAAAAACAAGGACAATTTAATAGTTTCAATTCTTGCGGGGGTTTCAATAAATAGACTTACTCAAAAGTTTCCTAATCATAAATGTGTGAGAGTGGTTACAAATATTCCAATAACTATTGGAAAAGGTTTAACAGGGATTTCTTGGGGAGAAGAAATCACAGAAGATCAGAAACAATTTACAAAAAAATTATTTCAAAATACTAGTAAAATTTATGAATTTACTGAAGATTACCTTGATATATTTTTAGCTTTAACTTCATCAGGACCTGCAATTATTGCCTTAATTATAGAAGCATTAAGTGATGGAGGATTAAGCGGGGGATTACCAAAAATAATTTCAGAGGAACTTGTTATGGAAATGATACTAGGGACTATTTGTCTAATAAAGGAAAATAAACTTACCACTTCTGAGCTTAAAAATTTAGTAACCTCTCCAGGTGGAACAACTATTTCTGCTCTAAGGGTTTTAGAAAAAAAGAGTGTAAGGTCAGCATTAATTGAATCAGTAGTTTCAGCTAGTAATCGAAGTAAAGAGTTTCGTTAGGTTTTTCAATTATCTTTTAAGTTCATATAAACTTTTTCAAGTGAATTTATATTTTTAGCAATTGTGTATCTCTCAAGTATACGTTCTCTAGCTTTTTCTCCAAGATCTTTTGTAAATGAAGAGTGTTCTACAAGAATTGGGATGATAGTTTTTAATTGTGCAGCCACATTATCAGTTGAAATTACGATTCCTGCTCCATTATCTAAAACTTCACCATCAGCTCCGGCATCTGTAGCTACACAAGCAGTACCAGCAGACATTGCCTCTAAAAGTGATAATGATAAACCCTCTACTAAGCTTGGTAAGAAAAACACTTCTGCTATTTGCATTATAGCTATCCTATTTTCTAAATCTAATTCCGCACCCCACCAAATTAATTTCTCATTACCAAGGTTAGAAAAACTATTTTCAAGTGTTGGCTTCATTGGTCCATCCCCAACAATAACTAATTTGCAATTTTGAGTTTTTGTTTGGCGCCAAGAACGTAAAAGTGCCTCGATATTTTTCTCATTAGCAATCCTTCCCATATATAAAAAGATTCTTTCATTTCCAAGTTTGTTTTTTACCTGATAATATTTTTTACTTTTTTCGCTAAAAGGTTTCCAAATATTTTCATCAACGCCGTTTGGAATAATTATTTGTTTTTCTTTAGGTACTCCTAATTTCTCAAGAACATTTTTTTGAGGTTCAGAAAAAACAATTATCTTATCGAACTTTGCCAAAGATGGAGCATAAAGTTGATACGTTAATTGTTGAGTGCTCGCAGTTAGATTTCTATTATTTGCATCAAATGGTGGATGAAATGTTCCTATAAGAGGAACATTAATTTCATTACAAAGCTCTGGAAGTCTAAAGTCTAAAGGAGATAAAGTTAGGCTTGCATGTACTATGTCAGGTTTTAATCTTTCCAATGATAGCCTTAGCTCTTTTTCTGCCCTTGGCGAGGGTATTGTATAAACTTGAGATTTAATTAAATATGGGAGACTTACATCAGGATCATTTGCAAGAAATAATGGGTTTGATGAATTTGAACCAGAGGGATTGTCGAAATGAATAAAACTAATTTTATGTCCTCTGGCCTTCAATTCCTTAGTAGTTGAATTTCCGTAAGTTACATTTCCACAAAAAGGCGATTTTTTTCCCAACCAGGCAATATGAACCACATTAATTGAATTAACTATTTATTAAATTAACAGGCAAAGACGCCATGATCATATTTTTTTAATTTTTTAATACTTCATGAAAGTGCTAACTATATATTTCTTTCAACATTTTTAGTGAAGATAGATCTTTCTCTAATTGAGTAGAGATCCATGTCTCAATAATGAATAATATTTTAAGCCAGACTTTTTTTGGACCCAACAATTCTCCATTAGATTTTATTGGTAATTCTGGGAAAAGAAGTCTCTGTAATAGAGCAACTTCAGATGCATTTATTTTTAGATTACTTTGCGAATCTTCTATGGATGAAAACCCTTCACTTGGCAAATAATAACAACCCCATTCCCAATTTCCTAAAGGTGGAATAATAGGTTCTCCAGTTTTACAACAATGATGAATTGGTAAATTGATGCCCCCTATGGCTAATAGATGGATTAAAGATTGAATACTCATTGAGAGCATTTTAATATCTTCTTCTTGAGACTCTTTATATAAATAAATCCTATCAAGATGTGCAAGAACGCAAGATAAATAGTCTTGTTGCTTATCATTATTACCTACTAATAAAAATGTTAATTCAGTTATTGCTTGTGCGGCTGCAAGACATTCAATATTTTTTCCTAAACCAGAATAGCTTTTTAATATTTTAATTTGCCGTACAGATTTAAGATTTCTTTTCCCAAAAATCTGCAGACTTAAATATGTTAAAGGAGTAGCTGCGGCAAGACTACTTTTGGGACGCCTAGCACCGGGTACCGCTAACCTAATAATCCCTTGCTCATCGGTAAGGATAGTTATTAATCTATCATTCTCTCCTAATGGAGAAGCTTTAATACAGAGACCTTTTAATCTGCACTCCCCAGAACCAGACATTTAAATAAATTTTAATTCTTCAAAAATTTCACAAAAATTGGAAGTTCCTACGCAACTAATTCCATTATCAAACAAATCAATTACTTGCGTCAGTTTTTTTATGCCACCTACAACTTTGATTTGATTTTGTGAGCCTATTATTTTTAGTATTTTGGGGACATCATTAGAAGTAAGAGGAGGCCCAAACCCGTCCCCGAATTGAAAATTTTTTATTCCTAATTCCAAACATATTTCTATAGCATTAATAAAAACTTCTTCTTGTAATTTTGATTTGTTTATGATTATTGAAACTGGTAATCCAGATAATTTAACTTGCTCAATTTCATCAGCGAAAGTTTCTAAATTTCTTTTGGATAAATTGATAAAGTTCGGAATATATTCAATTCCTTTTGCACCTTTATCTTTTGCAAAACAAACAAATTCTTCAATAAATGAAACTGGTAAATCTGCTAAAGGGTAAGAAATAAGTGCGTTTATATCCGCACTGTGATTACCCAAATAGTTTTTAAGATCAGTTAAATAATTTAGTGAGGTAGAAATATTTTTGATATTATATTTTTTTATAAAATCGCAATTCACACAGAAATCTTCCCAGGATAGATAAGGGTTAATAATAATCGCATGAATTTTCTCATTTAATTTATATTCAATATTGGGCATTTAAAGCTTATTTAGATTGAATCAGTCCATAACCTCCATGATTCCTTTTATATATAACTTGAAGTTCATTATTTTTCTTGTTTCGAAAAACATAAAAATCATGATCAATTAGATCTAATTGTTTTCTTGCTTCTTCTGATGAAATTGGAGTCATTTCAAAGTATTTATTTTTAATAGATGGTTCAGGCAGACTTGCTTCAGTTCCTTCTTTAAATAAAGCTTTATTTAAAAAACTTAATTCCATACTTTCAATTGGTAAAGAATCTTTATTTTTAAATTGTTTATTATGAATTGTTTTATTGTTTCTTTCTTTGTATTTACGCAATTTTCTACAAAGTTTATTTGAAACTAAATCAATGCTTGAGTATAGATTTTCAGTTTTTTCTTCAGCTCTAATTACGGTACCATTTGCAAAAATAGTAACTTCTGCAGTTTGGAACGAGACTCTTGGGTTCTTTTCAATTGAAAGGTGTATGTCAGCTTCTTTAACGATATCCTTATAGTGATGCGTTGCTTTTTCTATCTTTGCCTCAGTATATTCTTTTAATGCTCCAGTGAGCTCAAGATTCTTTCCATGGATTAAAATTTTCATAACAAATCTAAAAATATTTACTTACTTTCTTAATCTACTTAAATATGGATAATAGAACAGCAATAATTAAACAACCTGATAATATTTCTTCTTTTAATGATGTTTATAAATTACAAAAAGAATATCAGGAGGCATTGATTTTAGATAATTCTAACCCTGACTTTATTTGGATAGGGGAGCACCAACTCTGTTATACGTTAGGTAAAGGATCTAATTACGATAATTTACTATTTTCTTTGGATGATGATAAATATGATGTTTTTAAGATTAATAGAGGTGGTGAGGTTACTTGTCATATGCCTGGACAATTAGTAACTTACTTGGTTTTAGATTTGAAAAATTTTAATAAAGATTTAAATTGGTATTTAAGAAAAATTGAAGAAATTATTATAAAAATCCTTGGAACTTTTAATATAAATTGTCACTCTAGAAAAGGGTTTACTGGCGTTTGGATAGGAAATAAGAAGATTGCATCAATTGGAATTGGGTGTAAAAGATGGATTACTATTAATGGATTTTCAATCAATATTGACTGCGAATTAGAAAACTTTAATAAAATTGTTCCTTGCGGAATAGAAAATTGTCTTATGGCAAATATGATTGATTACAACAAAAATTTAAATATCCAGGAAGTCAAGAGAATTGTTAAAAAAATCATACAGGAAGAATTTAATTTTGATTTTATATCAAAATAGAAATTAAAATTTCAAAATCAAATTAATATGGATGATTTAGCGTATTGGCCTTCAGCTCAACCTCTGTCTAAAAAGAATAAATTTGCTAAAAATAGAGATTTTGTTGAGAATCTTAATCATATAGATCAAATTTGGGAAAATTTAAAAATTAAATGTGGAGATACTTTGGCGGTTTCCGATTTAAGAGGAAAATATAAAGAAAAATTCTCTTATTCTGAACTAGCTGATTTAATAACTAAAGTCTCTTTTTCTTTTAAAAATTATGGCTTAGTAAAAGGGGATGTGGTCACTATAATATCTGAAAATTCTCCAAGATGGCTAGCAGCAGATCAAGGCTTAATGCGTTTAGGAGCTATAAATGCAGTAAGAGGTATTAATTCACCTTCCGTAGAATTAGAATATATTATTGAGCACTCTAATTCAGTAGGTCTAATAGTTCAATCTAAGGAAATTTGGCTAAAGTTGAACAACAAAGAAGATATAAAAAAAAGACTGAAATTTATAATCAATTTAGAAGATGAACAATTTGACAGTTTAATAAGTTGGAATCAATTTATAAGTGCAGGAGAAAAAGAAAATTCAAAAAATAATATGATTAAAAAATTTAATCCAAAAATTGATGATGTTGCTACTATTCTTTACACCTCAGGCACAACTGGAAAACCTAAAGGCGTGCCCTTGACTCATGCAAATTTTTTACATCAAATAATTAATTTAGCCTACATTGCTGATCCAGAACCTGGAACTTCTGTATTAAGCGTATTACCTATCTGGCATTCTTATGAGAGAAGTGCTGAATACTTCTTTTTTTCATGTGGTTGTACTCAATACTATACAATTCCAAAATTCCTGAAAGATGATATTACACAAATAAAACCTGTTGTAATGGCGACTGTACCAAGATTATGGGAAGCTATACATGATGGTTTTTTTCAGGCGTTGAAAAGAATGACTTCCAATAAGCAAAAACTGATTAAGTTTTTGATAAGTAATAGTTCAGTTTTCAAAAGAAGTCTAAGAAAGATAAGAAATTTAGATATCAATCAAATAACTTTAAAATCAAAAATTCCCTTACTGGTTTCTGTTATTGGCCGATACCCTCTACATAAATTATCTACTACTTTTTTATGGCCGAATATTCTCAGACAACTATGCGGAGAGAAACTGAAATTTCCTATTAACGGCGGAGGTGCATTGCCAGAACATGTAGATCTTTTTTTTGAATCTTTAGGTGTAGATGTTTTAGTGGGCTATGGACTTACAGAAACTAGTCCAGTATTAACTTGTAGGAGGAGAGAATTAAATGTTAGAGGATCATCAGGTCAGCCTCTAGCATTTACAGAAATCAAAATAGTGAATGATAATAAAAAAAAGATTCTGAAGTTTAGAGAAGTCGGAAAAATTCTTGTTAAGGGACCACAAGTAATGAAAGGTTATCTTAATAATGAATTAGCTACAAAAGATGTTTTGACCAAGGATGGTTGGTTTGATACTGGTGATTTAGGTTTTCTAATACCAAATGGTTCTCTTTTTATAACAGGAAGAGCCAAGGATACAATAGTGCTCTCAAGTGGTGAAAATATAGAACCGAATCCGCTTGAGACCGAAATCCTTAGTTCTGAATTTATTAATCAGATTCAACTAGTAGGACAAGATAAGAAATGTTTAACAGCCCTTGTGGTGCCTAATTTCGAATTGGTTAAAAACAAGTATAAGGAAGAAAACCTTTCGAAATTAAACCTTAATAAGAATATTGGTACATTTTTTAAATCACAAATTAATAATTTGCTTAAAAGTAGATTAGGAGCTAGATCAGAAGAGCAAATATTAGATTGTTATTTTGTTGAGGCCTTTACTTTGGAAAATGGTTTGTTAACACAAACTCTTAAACAAAAAAGAAAAGAAATAGAAAAAAAGTATTCTTTACAAATAGAAAATATGTATGAAAATAAATTTAGTAAGAAAATTTGATTTGTTCTACCTATATTAAAAAGGTAATTTAATTTTTTATGGAAACAAAAAACTCAATATCTATAAAGCGCTCAATAGCTATTAAAGCTGTAGTTACACCAACTTGGAAGGAAGATGCTGAAAAAGAATTAAGTAAAGCAATTTCAAACATTGACCAGCAATTATCTCAACTTGAGCAGGAGGGGCAGCAAATAGTAAGTAATATTAGATCCCAATCTGTTAATCCTCTAGATCCAAGAGTTCAAGAACAGGTTAGTCAGGTGCAACAACAAGTCGCAGCAAAACGAAATGAAATTGAAGAACAAAAAAGAAATTTACTTCAACAACAGAGTCAAGTTCGCGAATTAAAAATGGACGAAATTGTTGATCAAGGACAAGTGGATAGTTTCTGTGAGGTCACTGTGGGAGACAATCTTATTGAAAAAATGCAAGTCTCAATTACTGTTAAAGATGGAGTTATTCAATCTATAGATAATAATTAAATAAAAAGATTTAGTATTTTTGATAAAAATAAGTAAATCTAAATTGCGAAAAATTTTAAATTCTTATCGATCTAAATTATTACTTTCTTAAGTTTTAAGAGTTCCCACTGTGAACATGATTTCGTATAATTAGATTAAGGGTTCATAGGGTTCTTAATCATAAAAACTTTTGAAAGTTTGGTAAAAATCCCTTGAAACTTATGTAATAACGTTTTTCTTATGTCTCACGAAATATTCATGCCTGCCTTGAGTTCTACTATGACGGAGGGCAAGATTGTGGAATGGTTGAAAAATCCAGGAGATAAAGTTGAAAGAGGTGAATCTGTCTTGGTTGTTGAATCTGACAAGGCAGATATGGATGTTGAATCTTTTCAAGATGGATATCTTGCAGCTGTTTTAATGCCTGCAGGCAGTACTGCACCTGTTGGAGAAACTATCGGACTCATTGTCGAAAATGAGGATGAGATAGCTTCTGTTCAAGAACAAAATAAAGGAAATCAACCTGAAGTAACTACTTCAAGTCAACTTGAATTGGTCAGCAATAAAACTGAAGAAAAACGAGTAGTCCAAACTGAAAATTTCAAAAAAGAAGAACAAGCAGTAGTCTTAAGGAGTGAAAAGCCATTACCCTCTTTTAATAGCGATCAAATTAATGCCGCTACAAGTAATGTTTCTTCGAGAATAATTGCATCTCCAAGAGCTAAAAAACTAGCCTCTCAAATGGGTGTTGATTTAGCAAAGGTCCATGGATCTGGGCCTCACGGAAGGATTCAAGCCGATGATATTTTAAAAGCTAATGGCCAACCTGTCTCCATACCATGGATAGGCGAAAGTGCTTCTCCTGCAAGTATTCCTGGTTCAAATTTGGAAGTTGAAAGTAAACCATTAAATTCAGGAAATAGTTTTGGTAATCCTGGAGAAACAGTTCAATTTAATACTCTCCAAAAAGCGGTAAATAAAAATATGGAATCTAGTTTAGATGTTCCATGTTTTAGGGTGGGATACTCAATCAATACAGATAAACTGGATAATTTCTACAAAAAGGTAAAACAGAATGGAGTGACTATGACTGCTTTACTTGTAAAGGCAGTTGCAAAGATACTAAAGAATCATCCTCAAGTTAACTCAAGCTTTTCAGAAAATGGAATTTCTTATCCAGAAAATATAAATATTGCTGTTGCTGTTGCGATGGAAGATGGGGGACTAATAACTCCAGTATTAAAAGAACCATGCAATACCGATTTATTTGAATTATCTAGGGAATGGAAAGATCTCGTAAAAAGATCTAGATCAAAACAATTAGAACCAGATGAATACTCAACGGGGACATTTACCTTATCTAACCTTGGTATGTTTGGTGTTGATAGATTTGACGCAATATTACCCCCAGGGACCGGTGCGATCTTAGCGATAGCATCGTCGAAAGCGACTGTTGTAGCTAATAGTGATGGTTCAATATCTGTTAAAAAAATAATGCAAGTAAATCTTACAGCTGATCACAGAGTGATCTATGGAGCTGATGGTGCTTCATTCTTGAAAGACTTGGCTAACCTGATTGAAAATGAGCCAGAGACACTTGTCTCTTAAATTTAATTGATTTCTCAAATTAATAATGAAGGAAGAGATTATAAGCTCGAAGCTTATGATTACTTTCTAGATCCTTCATTAATTGCTAGTAAACCTTCTGCAATAAGGCATGAATCAAGATTGATGATAGTTAGAAATAGTGTTTTAGAAGAGAATTGCTTAACTAATAAATTTACCAAGAATCTTTTAGATGAATTTAGAAAAGGCGATCTTGTGGTCGTAAATAATACTAAAGTTATGAAGGCAAGGTTAAAGGTTGAATTAGAAAATAGGACGTTAGTCGAATTATTAGTCTTAGAAAGGTCCCATGAATGTGTTTGGTTATGTTTGGCAAAGCCAGCGAAAAAGTTAAAAATAAATAGAAAAATAATATTAAAATCTCCTTCTGCAAAAGATATTAATTTGATGGTTGATGGGATTGATGAAGAAACTGGAGGGCGATTTATCAAATTTCCTGAAAATATAACTGATCTCAATTCAATGAATGACCTTCTTGATAAATACGGGGAAATCCCTCTCCCGCCTTATATAAAAAATTCCGAAGAAGAATCTTTTCATGAGAATAGTTATCAAACTGAGTATGCAACTAATCCAGGTGCCGTTGCTGCGCCAACTGCTGGTTTACACTTAAGCAAAAGTCTTATTTCCAATTTAAAAAAAAAAGGAGTAATAATTTTACCGATAACTTTGCACGTGGGCTATGGAACATTCAAACCAATTGATCAAGAAGATCTAAGTGACTTAAAACTTCATAAAGAATGGGTAAGCGTTAATAAGGAAGTAGTGGAGGAAATAAAAAAAATTAAGAAAACAGATAGAAGAATAATTGCTATTGGGACAACTAGTGTGAGAGCTCTTGAAAGTTGTTATTCTCCCGAAATTAATGACTTTATTCCCATAGCGAAATACGTGGATTTAGTAATTAAGCCAGGTTATAAATTTAAGGTAGTTGATGGATTATTAACTAATTTTCATCTTCCTAAAAGTTCATTATTACTATTAGTGAGTGCAATGATTGGTAGAGAAAGATTATTGGATTTGTATAAAAAAGCCATAAGAGAAAAATTTAGATTTTTCTCTTATGGCGATGCTATGTATATTTCACCAGATTCATTACTGGAGAAAAAATAGATTTAGGCTTTGACTGGTTCTTGAATGATTCCGCTTGGAACTTCAGTAAACATAATTGATGATAAATATCTCTCTGCTAAATCAGGTAGAACAACTACAATAGTTTTCCCCGCATATTCATCTTGTTCAGCTAATCTAACAGCAGCCGCAGCAGCAGCTCCACAAGATATTCCAACTAATAGACCTTCTTCTTTTGCTAATCTGAGAGCCATCTCGATTGACTCGTCATTTGTTACCTGTTCAACCTTATCAACAATTGACAAGTCAAGGTTCTTAGGAATAAATCCTGCTCCAATTCCTTGAATTTTATGTGGTCCAGATTTAACCTCTTCTCCATTCATTGTCTGTGTAATAACAGGACTATGTGAGGGTTCTACAGCTACAGAAGTAATATTTTTGCCCTTCTCTTGCTTAATGTATCTTGAAACTCCTGTAATTGTGCCGCCAGTTCCAACCCCTGCGACTAAAACATCAATTTCACCATCGCAATCATCCCAGATTTCTGGTCCAGTAGTTTTGAAATGAATTTCAGGGTTTGCTGGATTATCAAATTGACCTGGCATGAAATATTGAGAAGGATTACTTTCCGCAATTTCTTTAGCCTTAGCTATTGCTCCAGGCATGCCTTTAGATGCCTCTGTTAAAACAATTTCAGCACCTAACACTGCCATAACCCTTCTTCTTTCAATTGACATGGATTCTGGCATTGTAAGGATCAGTTTATAACCTCTTGCTGAAGCAGTAAAAGCTAGAGCAATTCCTGTATTTCCAGAAGTTGGCTCAACAATAGTTTTGTCTTTTGTAAGCTTCCCGCTTTTCTCTGCATCCCAGATCATGTTTGCGCCAATCCTACATTTGACACTGTAAGCAGGGTTTCTACCTTCAATTTTTGCAAGTACTGTAGCTTTCGCGTTTTTAGTAACTGATTTTAATCTTACTAATGGAGTGTTTCCAATAGCAAAGCTGTTGTCCTCATAAATTTTTGCCATTTATATATTGAGAAAATATATATTAATACTAACTATTATTCAGAAAAAGAGTATATAAGTTTCTATACGGTAAATACTAGGTATTTAGAAATTATTTAGTGCTTCAGAAAAGCTTTTCCATAATTGATCTTGGTCTTCTAATCCAACTGATACTCTAATAAGGTGCGAGGGTATACCAAAACTTTCAGCCCAATCCAACTCGTCATAATGAGCTAGTAAAACATAAGGACAAACTAGAGTAAATTTTGTACCTAAACTAGGTCCTTTAGATACTTTTAGAGAATCATAAAATTTCTTAGCTTTGTTCAATCCTCCATTTAATTCAAACGATAATAAGCAGCCATATCCTCCATCAGAAGTGAGCAAAGAATTAAAATTTGGACAATTTTCAGGATGGAAAATATTTTTAATCTCGCTATGGGTCTCTAATCTTTTTTTTAATTCTAAACATGCTTTATTTTGTTCAAAAACTCTTTGATTTACATCTCTACTAACTTTCTCTAGATAAACTGTATCTCCATCGGAAAGTGTTGGAAGATTAATCTCGTTTAATGCATTTCTAAATTGATCAATCCATTTACTTTTTGGATTTAGTATTAATGATCCGGCAAGAATATCACCACTACCTGAAAAAATTTTTGTGAGTGAAGTAAAAACTATATCTGCATGTTCTAGTGAATTTATATTTAAATTCGAACCAATTGTATCGTCAACAATTAAGGGAATATTTAACTTTTTTGCTATTTTTGAAATTTTTTGAATGTTTACACATTTGAGCATTGGATTACTTGGTAGTTCAATGATTAATGCTGATGGATTTATTCTTTTGATTTCAAATTCAATATCCTCGCAATTTTCTTCTGTAATTAACTTGGCTCCATGAAAGATATTCATTGGTAATTTAAGTACATCTACATATGGAAAACCAATTTGGAGTGTAGGTTTAGCTGGAAATAATTTATATATGATTTCTAATGATGTATGCAATGCAGACATTCCAGATGAAGTTAAGTGAATATCATTAGAGTTGATTTTTGTAGATTTAGAAATTCTATTTTTTATTCTTTGAAAACATTCATTTACGTAAGATTTTGGAGGGCAATCTTCAAGACCTAGTTCTATAGCAGCAGCCCTTGAAGATATGCCAAGACCAGTATGTTGCCAAAAAGATTTTGCATAAATACTTCCTTCTTTTTCAGTTATCAAGAAAGCTAAATTATCTCTTTTTTCTATTAATGAGAATTGTTCAGAAGTATTTCTATCAATGTATTTCTTAGCTTTGAAAGCTATGCTTTCATTCGGATATGGCCAGATACTTTTATTGTTGTAGTAATTTTCCTTTTTTACTTTTTCGCATAATTTTTTCACTATGGGGTTTAGCCCGAACCGTGGGTAAATTGACTTCAATAAATTCATGCATTCTTGATTTTTTTCCTCGTAATTTATTACATCATTCCAAGTTGGTAATGCTACAGAAACAGCATGAATACTATCAGGAATAGAATATCCCAACTCTAAATTTTTCCATATAGGGTTTTTTAGTAAATCTCTCAATTTTCAGAATTGATTTAAAGCAAATAATATGTCTGAAATTAAGTCGTTTGTTTCTTCACATCCAATCGATAATCTGACAAGAGCATCATCTATCCCTAAAAGATTTTTTGTTTCATCATCAACAGAAGCATGAGTCATTGTTGCGGGGTGACAAATTAAACTTTCAACCCCTCCAAGGCTTTCTGCTAGCGAGAAATATTTGAGAGATTTGCAAAATTTAAAAGTATCATCTTTCTTAAGATTTAATTTTAGGGTGATCATCGAACCTCCAGATCTCATTTGCGCTTTTGCTAAATTAAATTGCGGATGTTTTTGATTAAAAGGATAAATTACTTTATTAATTATTTTATGATTTTCTAATTCTTCAGAAATTAATTTTGCACTTTGCGTTTGTTGTTCGATTCTTAAAGGAAGAGTTTTTACTCCTCTCGTAATAAGCCAACTATCAAAAGGAGATGGTTGAAGCCCTAGAGCTTTTTGAGAGAAAAGCATCTTACTATTCCATACCTCATTATTTGTCAGTACTGCTCCACCAAGTGCATCACTATGTCCATTAATGAATTTTGTTGTGCTTACGAGTGATAGTGTTGCGCCAAGGTCCAATGGTTTTTGAATAAGTGCCGTAGAAAAGGTGTTGTCTACAACTACTGGGACTTGTAGTTTATTCGCTTCATCACAAATCGCCTTAATATCAAGTACCTTCAAAAGTGGATTAGTTGGACTTTCTAGCCATATCAAGGTTGGCTCAAAGTATGAAATCTTTTTGATATTATTTTCGTTTGTAAAATCTGTGTATAAAACTTCTAGTCCAAATTTTTTGAAAACTTTTTCGAACATCCTCACTGTACAACCATAAAGATTTGACTCGCAGAGTATCTTGTCACCTGATTTTAGTGTTGATGAAATTGCAGTTACCGCGCTAATTCCAGATCCAAAAACTGTACAGTATTTTGAATCTTCTATTGATTTAAGGACGCTTTCTAGAATTCTAAAGTTTGGATTGCCTGATCTTGTGTAGTCGAAATTATCTTCATTTCCATGTTTGAAAGTAGATGTAGAAAAAATAGGAGGCATAACGCATCCGGTTTTTTCTGCAAATGTTTCCCCATGGTGAATGGATAAGGTCTTAAAACCTGGTTTTTTTATATTATTTTCCTTATTTCCCATTAATTTTAAAAATAAGAATTAAATTAAATCTCTCATTTTTTTTAATGAGAGATTTAATAATCCAAAGAAAAGTAGTATTAAACTTTTCTTGAATAATATTCAACAACTAGTAGTTCGTTTATTTCAAGAGCCACCCACTCTCTATCGCATTTCCCATTTATTTTCCCCGTTAATTTAGGTTTGTCTAAATCAAGATGAGGTGGGACATTTGCTAAACCAGGGAATTCTATATTACCTTCTACAAGTTTTTTGCTTGCTTTATTTTCTTTAATTCCGATTATATCGCCTGATTTGCATTGATAACCAGCAATATCAAGAACTTTTCCATTAACGGTTACATGGCCATGATTTACTAATTGTCTTGAGCCTGGAATGGTACCTCCAAAACCTAATCTAAAACAAACATTATCAAGTCTATTTTCTAAAAGTCTTAGTAGGTTAGTTCCTGTAGATCCTTCTTGAGCTCTAGCTTTTTTTACATAACGAACTAGTTGTTTTTCAGAAACTCCATAATTAAACCTAAGTTTCTGCTTTTCTTCTAGACGAATAGCATATTCTGATCGCTTGCGACGGGCTTGGCCGTGCTGACCTGGAGGATTAGACTTCTTTGAAGCTTTCCTGGTGAGACCTGGTAGTTCTCCCAAGCGACGCGTAACCCTTAATCTGGGGCCGCGGTATCTTGACATAATTTTAAATTAAATAGAAATTTGCAATAAATTGGATAATTGATTAAATTCAATTAAACTAATTACTACTGATATATTATTTTACATCATTAAAGTGTTCAAAACTATTAATAAATCAATTACTTCTATACTTCTTTTTATGATTTCGTTCTATCAAAAGTGGTTTTCTCCTTTTTTCGGACCCAGATGTAGATTCATTCCAAGTTGCAGCTCTTATGGATATGAGGCAATTAATAGACATGGTCCTTGGAAGGGAGGGTGGCTAACTTTAAGAAGATTAAGCAGATGTCATCCTTTAACGCCCTGTGGATGTGACCCTGTGCCTGACTAAATGAATGAAAATATTTATTTTTGTTAGGCAGGGATGTTGCCTTTGTGATTCATTAAAAAATAAACTGGCAAAAATAAATCTTAATGAGTTATTCCCTAATCTGGAGGAGCTTAAAGAAATTGATATTGATAGGGTCGATTTATATAAAGATAAATATAAAAAATATGATTATGAAGTACCTGTTATTGCTGTTGAAGGAATTAGGTATGAGGAGATTATAGAATTGCCACGCATTTCTCCAAGATTAAAAGATGATCAATTAAAGAATTGGTTTCAAAAAAATATTAGTACCATTCTGGAAAAATAATTTTTCATATGAGATCTATAAAATTACATAAACTTTTAGATTTGGTAGGAATTATTCCTTCATTAGATTTAATCGATCATGAAATAAATAATATTTCTTTTAACTCTAAAGAAGTACAAAAAGGAACTTTATTTTTAGGTATGCCTGGTTTAAAAGTTGATGGAGGAAAATATTGTATTGAGGCAATTGAAAATGGTGCAGAGGCTGCCATTATTGGGCCTGCTGCACAAGAGAAAATTGGATCTATTGATCGAGAAAGGATTTTGGTTATAGAGGATAATTTAGATTATATTTTTGGTCAAATAGTCGCTGAGTTTTGGAATAGGCCTTCAAGAAAACTTAAACTTATTGGTGTTACGGGTACAAATGGAAAAACGACAATTACTTTTTTATTGGAATATCTTTTAAAAAAATTAGGGAAAAAGACTGCATTATTTGGGACCTTGCTTAATAGATGGCCTGGCTTTTCAGAAGTGGCTCTTCATACAACTGACTTCGCCGATAAACTCCAAAAGAAATTAAATGCTGCTGCTGAGGCAAAATCTGAATATGCGATATTAGAGGTAAGTTCTCATTCTATTGCTCAAAACAGAATATCAGGATGCGAATTTGAGGCGGCTATTTTTACTAATTTAACTCAAGATCATCTTGATTATCACTTAGATATGGAATCATATTTTCAAACAAAAAGAAAATTATTTTTCCCACCTTACTTAAAAGAAAAAAATGGGATTTGTGTATTAAATCATGATGACTATTGGATATCTAAATTATCATCTGATCTTGAAAAAAGATCTTTATTTGTCTCTACAAAGATTACTGAAAGTGAATTTGAAAATGATGATTTTTTTTTCGTAACAGATAAAAAATTTACTGAAAATGGATCCACCTGTATTTTTCATACACCTAGGGAGAAAATTCAACTTTTTGTTCCACTTGTTGGTGAATTTAATTTAATGAATGCGATTCAAGCAATAACAATTTTGTATAAACTTAATTTTTCTTTAAAAGATCTATCAAAGTTAATACAATCTTTCCCTGGTGCTCCTGGGAGAATGGAGAAAATACAAATTGATAATAATGCAGTTTCAAGATCTCTTCCAACAGTAATTGTTGATTATGCCCACACTCCTGATGGATTAAAAAAAGTTTTGCAATCAATTAAGAAACTTTGTGAAGGGAAACTAATAACTGTTTTTGGCTGTGGCGGAGATCGTGATCGTAGTAAAAGGCCTTTAATGGGATCAATAGCTGAAGAGTTGTCTGATCAAATTTTTATAACTTCAGATAATCCAAGATCAGAAGAGCCCCAAAAGATAGTAAATGATATTTTAATGGGTATAAAAAAAAGAGAAAAAATAACAATTGAAATTGATAGATTTAAAGCAATAAATGAATCTATTAAATTTGCCAATAAAAAAGATATTGTTTTAATTGCAGGAAAAGGACATGAAGACTACCAAATTCTCAATGATAAAGTTATTAATTTTGATGATAGAAAAATAGCTTATAAATTATTAAAAGAAAAAAATAAATCTCAATAAAATTTCCTAATCAAATTAAGAAAGATATTTACGCAAATCACAAGAAAAGTTTCTTAAAATTAATAGAGTTATTTTTAATAAAATGGAAGGCTTAGCCTTAGTTGTAGGTGCAGGTGGAATTGGAACACAACTAGCTAAAGATCTGAATGAAATTGAAAAAGATTTAGATGTTGTTTTGTGTGGAAGAAAAAGTGAATTTAATCCTTTTTGGGAATTAGATATAGAGGATTCTCAATCCCTTTTGAATTTAAAAAATAAAATATCAAGTCATCCTTCAAAATTAAGGCTAGTTGTAAATGCTACAGGTAGACTTCATAGTGATTCTCTTCAACCAGAAAAAAGATTACAACATCTTGATAAAAATAATATGATGGAAAGTTTTTCAATAAATGCCTTTTCTCCTATTTTATTAGCTAAAGCGATTGAAGAATTTATACCAAAAGATTTTGATTTTAATTTTGCAAGTATAAGTGCAAGAGTTGGTAGCATTGGAGATAATCAAACTGGAGGTTGGTATTCATATAGAGCTGCAAAATCTGCGCAAAATCAGTTTTTTAAATCTTTAAGTATTGAATGGGCTAGACGTTTCCCAAAGGCTACTATCACTTTGCTTCATCCAGGAACAGTAGATACTGATTTATCTAGACCTTTTCATAAATTTGTTCCAGAACATAAATTATTTAGTGCGAAAAAATCCTCCCAATTCTTGATTAACATTATTAAAAATCAATCACCAGAATCTACAGGAAAATTTGTTGCCTGGGACAACTCGGAGATACCTTGGTAAACTAAATTTTTTTATATCAAAAGATCTTTAAGTCAATATTTTTTTTATTTCTCTAGCAAGTAAATCAATTTCAGCTTCTGTAGTCATTTGATGTACGCATGCTCTAAACCATTTTGGATCTTCTAAAACTCTAATCCAAATTTTCTTTTCTCCAAGTTTCTTTACAAATTTATCCTTATCTTTAATATTTTCGATATTAAAACTAACAATCCCATTTAAATATTTTTTTTCTAAAACTAATTTAACACCCTTTGATCGATTTAATTCATCCCAAAGTTTTCCACTTAATTTTTTGATATTTTTGGTTTTTTCTTTTTCATGACAGTCTTTATCCAAAAGATGTAAAGAATTCCTGAGCCCAGCAAGTAAAGGAATACAAGAGGTAGCTATTTCAAATTTCCTTGCATCATCATGAAAAAGATTATCTGAAGGCTCATAAATGCCTTGTTCTTTTTTTAATGATTTCCAACCAATTATTGTTGGATCTGTTTCATGAATAAATCTATCTGAGACAAAAATGGCTCCAAGTCCTTCTGGTCCACATGCCCATTTATGAGAAGTTATTGAATATAAATCAGAATAAAAAACTTCTTTTTCAATATTTATGTGCCCAAAGGTTTGAGCACCATCAACAAGTAAATATGAATCTTCTCGATTATTTTTTAATTCGATAGAAATTTTTTTTAAAGGAATTTTATATCCAAAGTTCCATAAGATATGAGAAATAATAAGGATCTTAGTCTTACTATTAAGATTTTTCAAAATCTCTAAAATTATATTTTCATCGTTTAGATTTTTAATTTTTTGGATTGGCAAAATTTTGAATATTAATTTATTTCTTCTGCAAAATTCTCGACTTGCAGCCACTACTCCAGGATGTTCGCAGTCACTTATTAACAACTCTTCTCCCTCTTCTACTTTTATTCCCCAAAAGGGCAAAATCATACCAGAAGAGATATTTTCGGTAAGAGCTATATTCTTTGAATTGACACCTAATTTTTGCGCAATGATTCTTTTTGTGGTCAATATTTCTTTGTAAATATAAGGCCACATATCATTGGTAAATGGTCCTAAATCTTGGATAATTTCCCAAGTTTTAACTATTGCTTCTAGAGAAGATTTTGGTAATGGTCCTTGACCGCCATAGTTGAAATAATACTTATTTTTTAATGCGGGTATTTGATCTCGTAGATTATTTCTCATGGAAATTTATATTATTTTTTCAACTCTTAAATTTTTTTAAATATTGCCCACTAAAGTTACTGTTCTAAATTCAATATCCTCAATTACTTTCCAAGGTTCAGCACTCCTTTCTGCAAATTTTAAATTTTTAAATCCTAGTTCTTTAAAATCACTTATAAACTCTGGCTCATACCATGCTCCACTAATACATCCTGTCCATAAATCATGATCATTTTGCAATCTTAAAGGAACTTTTTTGTTAGAGACGATATCGCTAATTGCAATTCTTCCATTAACGTTTAAAACTCTTTTTATGTTATTTAGAAGTTTATTTCTAGATTCTGGACTTACCAAGTTTAAAACGCAATTACTTAAAATAATATCAACTGATTTATCTGCGATTAATGGATTAAAATCTTTATCTAATTCATCAAGTTTTTCAATTGAACCTTCTAGAAATTCTGTGTTGTTGAAACCAATATTTTTTGTAACTTCTTTCGAGGCTGATCTTGATAAAGAAAGCATGTCAGGATTCTGATCAACTCCAATAACTTTCCCTTCTTTACCAACAATTTGGGCACAAATGAAAGCATTTTTGCCGCTACCACTTCCAAGGTCTAAGACTATATCATTTTTTTGAACATATTTTGTTGGATCACCACACCCGTAGTCTCTTTCTATAACCTCTTGAGGAATTGCTTCAAGTAAAACGGGATTAAACCCAACTGGTGTACAAAGACAACTTTCTTTTTCTTGTGCGGCTGAGCCATATCTTTCTTGAATCGCATCTTTGTGATCGAATTGATTAGGTGCTTTATTCGATGCGTTTTTATTACAGCAACTTTCAGACATATTTTTTAAAGGACTCTTGATAAATATAGCCAAAAAAAAAGCCCCTGAAAAAGGGGCTTTTAATTTGTTTAATTAAATTATTTAGTGTAATTAACACCTCTGTAATTTAATTCTGCTTTTTCATTACTTGAAGAAGCGTCATCCATTCTGTTGGTGTATACGTTTCTTCTGTAGGTAAGTTCAACAAGTTGCTTTTTAGCAGCTTCTTTATTTTGAACGTAGTTTTTACCTCTGTAAGTTAAAGTAGTCATGTTTCGATGTGACAACACGGCCATCCCCCGTTCCATGGTATGACTCGAACTGCGCCCTCTAATGAGGGTGAACGAAAAAGTAGCAATTGCTACCAAATTATTATAAGCTTATTTTTAACTGCATGTCTAGCTTTTACAAATAGAAACGAAGATTTAATGTTTTTTTAATTATTATCTTAGGTAAATTTTTTTATAAATAGTCTCTAAAAAGGTTTATGTTTATATTTGGTTTAATCTTCTATTTGACTATTTATTTATGACAGGTTTTTTATATTTCTTGGGAAATACTTTAAGGTGGCCAGTTTTAAAGCCAAAAGAATTTTTTTCGCTACATGCTTATTTTTCAATTATTTATTTGATAACTTTTACTTTGAGTAAATATGATGTAAGCCAATCAAATTTAGTTTTTACTTTAGGAATTCTTGCACCTCTTTTAATCGCTATTGGTCAAGGACTTCCAATCGATTGCCTTGATATGGAATCATCTTTGTTGAAGGAATTAAAAACTAAATAATATATATTTCAGTTAAAATTTTTATAAAACCTGGACAACTTCGCTTATTTCAGGAATCATTTCTTTTAACTTTCTTTCAATACCCATTTTGAGAGTCATAGTGCTACTTGGGCAACTACCACATGCTCCTTGAAGTCTAACTTTGACAATTGGACCATCTATTTCTGCAATCTCTACATTACCTCCATCAGAAATTAAAAAAGGTCTTAGCTCGTCAAGGACTTTTTCTACATTTTCGTTTGTCAGAGAGAGTGTTTCAGTACTCATAATTTTGGTTTAACTTTATAATAAGCCTAGAAAGAAATCTGATTAATTGCAAAAAAGATAATTTTCTGTTGTGACTTCATCTAAAAATCCCACTAATGACAATAGCTACTTTGATGCAGTCTTAGTAGGAGCAGGGATAATGAGTAGTACTTTAGCCCTCCTAATTTCAGAAGTTTTACCAGATATAAAATTTCTTATTATAGAAAAATTAAATGCTCCAGGAAGTGAAAGTACCGGTGCTTTTAATAATGCAGGTACAGGACATGCGGCTAATTGCGAATTAAACTATACCCCTTTAGATGAAAAAGGAAATCTAAAAATAGATAAAGCGCTCTCAATAAATCGTTCTTTTGAAACATCCATGTCTTTATGGGCCTCATTGTATGAAGCAGGGAAAATTGATATTAAGAAGTTTCTAAAATTTATACCTCATATTAGCTTTGTGTCTGGTCAGGATAATATTTCTTTTTTAAAAAAAAGATTTCAGAAAATGACCGAAAATCCTGAATTTATCGATATGGAATTTTCTACATCTTTTGATGAAATTTCATCATGGGCTCCTCTAATAACAAAAGATAGAAATCCATCTACTCAAATTGCTGCTACCAGAATTGGTAGAGGAACAGATATTAATTTTGAGGCTTTAACTAAAGAGTATTTGTATTTAGTTTCCTTAAACAAAAATGTTGAAATTAGATACAAAACAGAATTAGTAGATTTAAAGAAAATTGATAAAAAACAATGGGAACTAGAAATCAGTTCTGAAGGTAGAAAAACTTCAATTAGAGCTGGCTACGTTTTTCTTGGTGCTGGTGGAAAAACAATTAATTATTTACAAAAATCAAAAATTCCAGAAGCAAAAAGTTATGGTGGATTTCCTGTTAGTGGGAAATGGCTTATTTGCGAGAAAAAAGATCTAACAGAAAAACATAACTCAAAAGTTTATGGTAAAGCTGATATTGGATCGCCACCAATGTCTGTGCCTCATTTAGACACCAGATGGATTCATAATAAAAAACTTCTTTTATATGGACCTTTTGCTGGATTTACAACGAAATTTCTAAAACAAAGTTCATACTTTGACTTATTTAGTTCAATTAAAAAGAATAATATTTTTTCTATGTTAGACGTTGGTTTCAAGAACAACGATTTAATTAATTATCTAATATCACAATCATTAAAGAACCATAACTCAAGAGTTGAGAATTTAAAGAATATGATGCCATCAGCTAATCCTTCTGATTGGTATTTAAAGAATGCTGGTCAAAGAGTACAAATAATTAAAAAAACTAAAGGTGGTGGTTCTTTGAAATTTGGAACTGAGATTGTAAATTCATCTGATGGATCATTATCTGCTTTGTTGGGAGCCTCTCCGGGAGCAAGTACTGCGGTTTCAATTATGGTTGAGGTTCTAAAAAAATCTAATTTATTTTTAAACGATAAGCATAATCTTCAGAAAAAAATAAATGATTTAATTTATCCAGAACTATCAGTTTCTGAAAATTACAGTACCTTCATAAAAGAAATTAAAAAAAGAAATAATTCCATTTTTGGTTTCCATCCATAATTCTAATTAGCTAATATTAATCAAGATGTAATAAGAGGAGAATTTTTTTTTCTATATGACTGATATATCGGTTTCAAAAATTAGAAATTTCTGCATAATCGCTCATATTGACCATGGTAAATCTACCCTTGCAGATAGGTTGCTTCAAGATACTGGAACTGTGCAGCAAAGGGATATGCAAGAACAATTTTTGGACAGTATGGATCTTGAAAGAGAGAGAGGAATTACTATCAAGTTACAGGCCGCTAGGATGAAATATAAAGCTGACGATTCCCAAGAATATGTTTTGAACTTAATAGATACTCCAGGGCATGTTGATTTCTCTTATGAGGTTAGTAGATCTCTTCAAGCTTGTGAAGGCGCCTTACTTGTTGTTGATGCAAGTCAAGGTGTAGAAGCTCAAACCTTAGCTAATGTTTATCTTGCCTTAGAAAATAATCTTGAAATAATTCCTGTTTTAAATAAAGTTGATTTACCAGGGGCTGATGCTGAAAAAATAAAACAAGAAATAGAGGAAATTATTGGACTTGATACATCTAATGCAATAAGCTGTTCAGCAAAAACTGGAGTTGGTATTAAAGATATTTTGGAAGCAATCGTAAGAAGAGTACCTCCTCCTCAAGATGAAATTAAACTACCTACAAAGGCACTGATTTTTGATTCTTATTATGATCCGTACAGGGGAGTTATTGTTTATTTCAGGGTGATATCTGGGTCTCTAAATAAGAGAGAAAAAATATTATTAATGGCAAGTAAAAAAAATTATGAACTAGATGAGATAGGAATAATGGCGCCTGATCAGCAGGAAGTTGATGAATTACATGCAGGAGAAGTTGGTTATTTAGCTGCTTCTATAAAATCAGTTGCTGATGCGAGAGTGGGAGATACGATTACTCTTTTAAATTCACCTGCCAATGATCCTTTACCTGGATATAAGACAGCAAATCCTATGGTTTTTTGTGGCTTATTTCCGACTGATGCTGATCAATTCCCAGATTTAAGAGTATCACTAGAAAAATTACAATTATCTGATGCAGCTTTAAAATATGAGCCCGAAACCAGTAGCGCAATGGGCTTCGGATTTAGGTGCGGATTCCTAGGACTTCTACATATGGAAATTGTTCAAGAAAGATTAGAAAGAGAATATGACTTGGATCTAATCGTAACGGCACCATCAGTTATTTATAAAGTTAATTTAAATCAGCAGGAACATATCTTTATTGATAATCCTTCTACAATTCCTGATCCACAACTTAGAGAATCAATAGAAGAGCCTTATGTGAAAATGGAAATTTATGCTCCCAATGAATTTAATGGAACATTAATGGGTTTATGTCAGGAAAGAAGGGGAGTATTTATAGATATGAAATACATAACAACAGATCGAGTTACCTTGATTTATGAAATTCCATTAGCAGAAGTTGTTACAGATTTCTTTGATCAAATGAAAAGTAGAACCCAAGGTTATGCATCAATGGAATATCATTTGATTGGCTATAGAAAAAATGACCTTGTTAGATTAGATGTTCTAATAAATTCAGAAAGAGCAGATCCATTAACTTCTATTGTTCATAAAGATAAGGCTTATGGAATTGGCAGAAGTTTAGTTGAGAAATTAAAAGAACTTATTCCAAAACAACAATTTAAAATACCTATTCAAGCATCAATCGGTAGTAGGATTATTGCAAGTGAAAGCATAAGTGCCCTACGAAAAGATGTTTTATCTAAATGTTATGGAGGGGATATTTCTAGGAAAAAGAAACTTTTAAAAAAACAAGCCAAAGGTAAAAAGAGGATGAAGGCAATGGGTAAAGTTGAAGTCCCTCAAGAAGCTTTTATGGCAGTCTTGAAATTAAACCAGTAATTTCTTTTAATTTAAAATTTATAGCTATTTATTTTTAAAAGAATTGGGTATATTTCATTTATATCTTAAAAAAAGATTTTGGATATTAACTCATTTAATCGTGTCGGCGCAAATATCAGAAAAGCTGGATTTTTAATTGTACTTTTTTATCTTCTTGTTGTTTTAATAATGAAATTTTTAGAGGCCAATAATTTTTTTGGCTATTCATTTTCAATGTTAAGCAATGATATCTTTGCCCCTCCTTCTTTTAATCATTTTTGTGGCACAGATAGATTAGGAAGAGATGTTTGCTTAAGAACTTTGCAAGGATCATCATTAGCGATAGAAGTTGTATTCTTAGCTATTCTTTTTTCATTAAGTTTGGGATTACCATTGGGATTATTAAGTGGATATTTTGGTGGTTTTTTTGATAAATGCTTATCACTAATAATGGATACTATTTTTTCAATACCTGTAATTTTGCTTTCAGTTGTTGTAGCTTTTGTATTGGGTAAGGGTATCCTTAACGCGGCTTTGGCCTTGTGTATCGTTTACTCTCCTCAATATTTTAGATTAATCAGAAATCAGACAATATTGGTTAAGTCCGAAACTTATGTGGAGGCAGCTCAAGTTGCAGGAGCTGATGTTAAAAAAATTATTTTTAAATATATTCTCCCAAATGTAATAACACCATTGCCTATTCTGCTTACCCTAAATGCTGCAGATGCTGTTTTGGTATTAGGAAGTTTAGGATTTTTAGGCCTTGGCGTTCCTGCAGATGTCCCTGAGTGGGGAAGTGATTTAAATCTGGCTCTTGCCGCTTTACCTACAGGTATCTGGTGGACGGCTTTGTTCCCAGGCTTGGCAATGTTTTTTTTAGTTTTAGGTCTTTCTTTTATAGGAGAGGACCTTGAAGAAATTTTTGATAGTCAAAATTCTGAATAAATTTAGTTATCTGTAATAGGATCAAGTTCTCCTTGATCATTCAACTTTGGATATTCTTTAGCTGATTTTTTATACACCGCAGCTAATTCTGGGTAACACCATTCAAAAAGTGTTTTTTGATATTCATCCATATTTAACCCTTCTCCATTAGCGGGCAATATACCTTTATTTTTTCTTTGACGAACAGCTTCAAATAATAATATAGAAGCAGCAACTGAAACATTCAGAGATTGAACCATACCTCTCATAGGTATAAAAATTGATTGATCAACCATTGAAATAAGTTCATTACTAAGTCCCCATTTTTCTGCTCCTAAAACAAAACATGTATTTTGAGAATAATCAAAATTTCTATAATCTACTGATTCACTATTAAGAGTCGTTCCATATAATATAAAACCCTTATTCTTTAAATCAGATATTGCCGTGATAGTGTTTTCATGATTATTAAGTTTTACCCATTTTTGACTTCCTTGGGCAGTACTATTAAAAGTCTTAACGGCATTCGTTTTGCTAATAAAATTTGCTTCGAAAACTCCTGCTGCATCACATGTCCTTAATATCGCAGATAAATTATGTGGTTTATTGACATCCTCAACTAAAACAGTCAAGTTTTTCATTCTGCAATCTAAAACACTTTTGATTCGTTCAAATCTTCTTGGCAAAATTGACATTTATAATTTTTCACACTTTTAAATTATATTCAAAAAATATTGATTACCTATTAAATCTCTTGGTTTATAATATTTGGGTAGTTTAAATTAACTCAATGGCATACATAGAATGGGACTATACAGTAATAACAAGTATGGTAGAAAAACAAGGGTGGGATTTACCTGATCGTGAATCGGAAGAATGGAATAAATTTAACGATGAATTAGGAGAAAAAATGAGAGGTGTTGGACTTATTTTTGAGAAATATTGTAATTTTACTCCTGACGTAGGAGAAGGGGTTCATCTTCTAGATGACTGATAATAAATATTTTTAAACCATTGATGTATCCCTTAATCAATGGCTTATTAATTAATAAGATAATATAATTTCACTAAATTAGAACTGGCAATTATTAAGGCTTTATAAAGCTTGTACTCTAAAAAAAAATTTTTATTCCACAAAAAAGTTATTTAATTTCTATATTTGAATAAAAATATGAAAAATAAATTAACCTTTTTATTCGATGGTGGTTGTCCACTTTGTTTGAGAGAAACAAATTTTCTTAAAAAAAGAGATACCTTAAATCAAATTACATTTATAGATATCAATAGTAAGGATTATGATCAAAGTCTTTTTAATGACATCTCATATTCAGAAGCTATGTCAAACCTGCATGGGATTATTGAAAATGGTGAAATTATTAGGGGACTAGATGTCCTTTCATATTCTTATGAATTAGTTGGTTTAGGTTGGGTTTATTATCCCTTGAAGATTAAGCTTTTATCTCCATTATTGAGATTGGTTTACAGATATTGGGCAAAATATAGACTTCAAATTACTGGTAGATCCGATATTGAAAAACTTTGTACCTCACAATGTGAACAATAAATATGGAAAGTATCGATATAGACAGAATAATAGAAATGTGTTGGGAAGATAGAACACCCTTTGAAGCTATCGAGTATCAATTTGGTTTAAAAGAGGAAGATGCGATAAAAATTATGCGTCAAAATCTTAAACCCAAATCTTTCAAAGTCTGGAGAAAGAGAGTTTCGGGAAGAAATACAAAACATATGGCCCTTAAAGATTCAACTAGATTTAAATCTACTCATAAAAGAAAATTATAAATTTTGAAAAATCTTTCTACTAAAACTTGTCCTGTTTGCAATAGGCCTTTTGAGTGGCGAAAAAAATGGAAAAACTGTTGGGATGATGTTATCTACTGTTCAAAAAGATGCAGTAACAGGAAGTCGCAAAGATGAAACAAGTATCAATTATTTTCCCGAATCAACTTTTTAGAGAAAGTCCAATCTTAAAAATAAATTGTGAAGTTTTGATTTTGGAAGACTCATTATTTTTTGGAAATGATAAATTTCATAAATTAATTAACCATAAAAATAAGTTAGTTTTTCATAGAGCATCTATGCTCGCTTATAAAAATTATTTAGAAATATCTGGCTTTAAAGTTTTATATATCGAAAATAAGAATAATGTTTCTACAGTTGATTACTTATTGGAATTTATTAAAAATAAATATCAGAAAATAAATCTCATTGACCCTCATGATTTTTTAATAATGAAGAGGATTAATAATTTTGTTGAAAGTAATAATTTAGCTTTAAATATTTTGCCTTCTCCTATGTTTATGAGCAGTGAAGATTTAAAAGATTTATTTGCATCAAATGCAAAAAAACCTCTTATGGGGAGATTTTATGAGAATCAAAGAAAGAGCCAAAAGATATTGGTTAATCCTGATGATACGCCTGAAGGTGGTAAATGGAGTTTCGATGAAATGAACAGAAAAAAATTACCAAAAAAAATCAATATACCCGATACACCTAAATTACATAAAAATAAATTTGTAGTTAATGCAGAAAGGTCATTAGCCGATTTTGATATTGAGTTTATTGGAGAAAGTAATAACTTTTTATATCCAACTAATTTTGAAGAGGCAGATGAATGGTTAAATGATTTTTTTAAACATAAATTTTTCTTATTTGGAGATTATGAGGATGCTATTTCTAAAGAAAATTCTTTTTTATGGCACAGTTTACTTTCTCCTCTTTTAAATAGCGGCTTATTAACCCCAGATGTAGTAGTTAATAAAGCATTACTTTTTGCAAAAAATAATAATGTTCCTATCAACTCTCTAGAGGGTTTTATTCGTCAAATTATTGGATGGAGAGAATTTATTTGCCTCGTCTATAAAAAGTACGGAACAAAGATGCGAAATAGTAATTTTTGGAATTTTGAAGATAAGCCAATTCCAAAATCTTTTTATCAAGGAAATACAGGAATTGAACCAGTAGACGTTGTTATAAAAAATATTATTAAATTTGGTTATTGTCATCATATTGAGCGGCTAATGATTGTTGGCAACTTTATGCTTCTATGTAGAATTCACCCCAACCAAGTTTATAAATGGTTTATGGAAATGTTTATTGATTCTTATGATTGGGTTATGGTCCCAAATGTTTATGGAATGAGTCAGTTTAGTGATGGTGGTATCTTTTCAACAAAGCCATATATATCAAGCTCTAATTATGTAAAAAAAATGTCTAATTTTAAAAGTGGCCCATGGTGTGAAATATGGGATGGCTTATTTTGGAAATTTATTAAAGATAATGAAAGCTTTTTTAGAAAGCAATATCGTCTGGCGATGTTAACAAGAAATCTCGATAAAATGTCAGAGGAAAAATTAAATAATCACTTAAAAACGGCCGATAAATTTTTAAGAGATATTCAATAAATTAAGATTAATAACCTACATTTGTCTTTGAAAAATTAAAAGAATATTATATTATGAAGAAATATTAAGTACGGGTGTTAATTTAGAAAAAAT
This sequence comes from uncultured Prochlorococcus sp., assembly GCA_902535175.1. Taxonomy (GTDB): domain Bacteria; phylum Cyanobacteriota; class Cyanobacteriia; order PCC-6307; family Cyanobiaceae; genus Prochlorococcus_A. The sequence continues at coordinate 8,923 of CACASR010000005.1, read as the reverse complement.
TAGATTTATCTAATGGAAATTGGAACACTTTTTTTAAAAAGTAATTCGACGGGAATTATCACTTTTTCTGAATTAGATTGGATAACTACGCATCAATCTAATTTCACTAGGTTGGAGGAATCCATAGCAATTAAATTAGGCAGAATGCTTGATGCAGGATCTATAAATATTGGTTGCCGTTTGAAATTCTGAAAAAGTTTTTATTTTAATAATGAAGTATCAAAAAGAGAAAAAAATATTTTTTCGGGAAAGAATCCATTCTTTAAATATCTTTCTTTTTTTAGGATTTAATCTTTCACTTATTTCTATCTTGGGTTTTATATGGTTTAATTCTGCAATTGAAAAAGTAGTTTAAATTTTTGAATTTTTAGTATATTAAAGTTATCTTTAAAAAAAATTAATTATATTTTGAGCATAGGATATTTACAAAGAAAGGCAGCTTGGGAAATTTTATTAAAAGTTAGTTCTGGTGATTTTTCTGATCATGCTCTTGAAAAGGTTTTAAAAAATTATCAATTCAATCCTCTTGATATAGCTTTTATTACGGAATTATCTTTTGGATGCATAAGGTATAGAAAATTTCTTGATCTTTGGACGGATCATACATCAAAAATTACTCATAAAAAGCAGCCTCCAAAGTTAAGATGGCTTCTACATATAGGTTTGTATCAACTATTGAAAATGGATAAAATCCCATTTTCTGCTGCTATTTCTACCACTGTAGAAGTAGCTAAAAAAACAGATTTAAATGGTTTAGCGGGAACTGTAAATGCGATATTGAGAAATGCATCAAGAAAATTAGAACAAAAAATCTTTCCGGAATTATCTTCTGATAAAAAAGAAAGAATTTCATATCTTGAATCATTTCCATTATGGCTTGTGAAGGATCTTTATAAGTGGGTCGGCAATAGCGAGGGTGAAAATATCATTAAGGCATTTAATAAAAAACCATCAATTGATTTGAGAATTAACCAATTAAAAACTAATTTAGATAACTTTTTGAAAGTACTTCATGAAAACAAAATTGATGCTGAAATTATAAAAGATTTACATAATGGAATTACTTTAAAATCTAATCCAAGATCTATAAAAAATTTACCAGGATTTAGTGATGGACTTTGGACTATTCAAGATAGATCTTCTCAGTGGATAGCACCTCTCTTAAATCCAAAAGAAGGCGAAAAGATTTTAGATGCTTGTGCAGCTCCAGGAAGTAAGTCTACCCACCTTGCAGAATTAACAAATGATAGTGCTGAAATCATTGCCGTAGATAGATCAGCAAAAAGATTGAAAATACTGCAATCAAATTTAGAAAGGTTAAATTTGAAATCTGTTAATACTCTTAAGGCTGATGCTACTAGTTTGATTGAATTAAATCCTGGATTTATATCTTATTTTGATAAGATTTTATTAGACGCTCCATGCTCAGGCATTGGAACTCTTTCCAGAAATCCGGATTCTAGATGGTCTTTAAGTAAAGAAAAAATAAAATCTTTAACTTTATTACAGGAAAAACTTTTGGAGAGTATTTTTCCTCTTTTGAAAAAAGAGGGCACTTTAGTTTATTCAACTTGTACTATTTGTCCCGATGAAAATAATTTATTAATTGAACGATTTATTGAAAAAAACAAAACTTTAAAATTGGTTGGCCAAAAGCAAATTTTACCTAGCTTGGATTATCCCGGTGATGGATTTTATTCTGCAATAATTTCTTATAAATCTTAAAAATATAATTTATTTTTTAATTGGAATTTTATAAATTTCAGATATGAACTTCTTCCATAAATAAGCTGCATTCCCACTAGATAATTCAGATTCCTTGTTATCGTCGTAACCTATCCAGATTCCTGTTGTAAGGTTATCAACGGAACCAATAAACCAGAGATCTTTATTTCCATCAGATGTTCCTGTTTTCCCATAAATTTTCTTTCCTTTAATAGAAGCTGCTTTTGAAGTTCCTTCTTTTACAGATTTTTCAAGAAGTTTATTCATTTTCCTGTTTATTTTTAAATCTAATATTTTCTTGGAAATAGATTTCTTTTCCCAAATAGTTTGTTTTTTAAATGATTCTATTTTTTCTATAATTTCAGGGCTTTGAATCTTCCCATTATTGTTAATTGCAGAATATGCATTTGTGATGTTTAAAAGATTATCTCCGTAGGAGCCAATAGCTAACGATGGGAATTCCTCAAGCTCTTGCTCATAACCAAGTCCAAATGAATTCGCTAAATTAATAATATTTTTTAAGCCGATTTTTTTTGTTATGGATATTGGAACAATATTTGATGAACTTTTAAATGATTCAATCAACGATATTGAACCTTTATAATCTTCTGAAAAATTTTTTGGGCAATAACTTTCCCAGCATATTGGTAAGTCTTGAAATTTATCGCTTAATTTTATTCCTTCTATTAATGCAGCAGCATAAGGGATTATTTTAAAAGTAGAACCTAAAGGTCTTACAGATGAAATCACCCTATTGTATTCATTAAATGATGGATTTTTGCTGGTTATCATTGTCCTGATTAGTCCTGTGTTTGATTCGATAGATAACAGACTAAATTCAAGTTCTTTAGGCCCTGCATATCTTGATATTTTTTGACCCTTTTCTTGCCAATCTTTGTTGATAGAAGATTTAATTCTTAAAAACTTATAATCATTTTTACTTCCAATTTTTTTATCTGTTTCCTGAAGAATAAAGTTTATTAGTAATTTATCATCTAGAAAATTATCAGCTGTTTGATAATTTAATTTTATTTTTTCTTTAATAGCCTTATTCTTATTTGCAAGAGAAATATATCCATCAATATACATTGATTCAAGAACTTTATTTCTATTTTTAATAGCTAGTTCTAAATTTTGATAAGGTGAATAAATTGATGGCGCTGGAGCTAATCCTGTAATTAATGCGATCTCTGATAATGTCAATTCTTCTATAAATTTTCCAAAATAAACTTGGGCAGCCTCGTCTACCCCGTATGCTCCTGATCCTAGATAAATATTATTTAAATATAATTTTAAAATTTGATTTTTGTCATATCTAAATTCAAGTATGAGTGATATAAATATTTCTTTGATTTTTCTTTGAAAACTTAAATCATTATTTAGAAACAGTAATCTAGCAACTTGTTGTGTAATTGTACTTCCTCCCTCTTTAACATAACCACTTCTAATATTTTGAATAAGCGCTCGTGAAATACTTTTTAAATCTATTCCATTATGTTTATAAAATCTTTTATCCTCAGAAGATATAAAAGAATGTTTGAGAAAAATTGGAATTTTATGATAACTATTTTCTATTTCAAATTTGCGGCTTAATTTGCTTAGTATCTTATTATCAGAAGATGATATTACATAAGAATATTTGGTTCTCCGAAACTTTTTATTTTCAGATAATTCAAATTTTAAAGTACTAAATATTAGACTAAAAAAATAAAAAGATATTCCAGAAAAAATTAATATTGGAAATATTAAAACAAAAGATTTGAACTTAATCTTTTGCACCTTAAGCAACTAAAAAACTATGTCCTATCGCTAAAGCTGTAACTAACATTCCAGTAATAAGGAACGGTTGGGCACTCGCTTGATATTTGACATCAAACTTTAGAGGATCTCTTAGTAACCACATATCTTGGAATGTAATTTGTGGAATTACCAATAAAACCAAAATTACAGAGGCTAAATGTTGACCAATAATGACTAATACAACCACCATTGCTAATTGAAAAATGTCAATCAGTCCTGCACTTATTCTACTTGCATTTTTAATTCCAAATACTACTGGTAGAGAATTTAAGCCTAGCTTTGAGTCTCCTTCAACACTTTTGAAATCATTAATCACAGCAATTCCAAGTCCTGAGAGGCTATAAGCAAGTGTTAGAATCGCCGTTACGATAGTTAATTTACCAAACAAGGCTTGTCCTGCCCACCAAGGTAAAGCTATATAAGATGCTCCTAATGCATAATTTCCAAGCCAACCATTCTGTTTTAATTTGAGTGGTGGAGCAGAATATATATAACTAACAAAGGAACCTCCTAATGCCAAAAGTAAGACGGAGGGGAAGCTGTGCTTAGCATATAAATCTAATAGAAAAGCAACTATTAGGCCTGCAATAAGTAATACCCAAATTTGAATTTTTACGTCTTTAATTGAAATTTTTCCAGAGGGAATTGGTCTATTTGGTTCGTTTATTGCATCAATTTCTTTATCAAAAAAATCATTTATTGTTTGTGTATAACCTGCCAGAAGTGGCCCACTCATTAACATACATGCAAGTGAAGCTAAAACATTACTAATTGTCCATTCAAAATTTCCACTTGCGGCTGCTCCGCAAATAACTCCCCATATCAAAGGGATCCACGTAATTGGCTTCATTAACTGTACACGAAGTTTCCATATACTTGAAGTTTCAGATGCACCCTTAATTCCTAATAGTTGTTTTGGATCATTCACTTTACTCTTTAACCTTTCTCAATTTCTTCTGGGAAAAACCAGTTTTGCTCACCATTCTGAAATTTTGCGGTGATTCCAATACTCCTGCCGTCTGTCATCTTGTAGCCTGTTATTACGGCTTTAGGATTAGATGATATTTGATCAATTAATTTCGCTGGTAGTCTATCTTTTACTTTGTTAATGTTAATTTTGATTTTACTACCGATTTTGGGTAATAATTTTGTTTCAGCCATAAGAGGTAAAATAGAAGCTATTATGCAAGATTAACAGCATTTGGACAATTTTTACTAAAATGGTAGCTCTTCGTTTAATTCCTTGTTTAGATGTCGCCAATGGCAGAGTCGTTAAAGGTGTAAATTTTGTTAACCTAAGAGATTCAGGAGATCCTGTTGAATTAGCTTGTAGATATTCTGATGAAGGCGCAGATGAATTAGTATTTTTAGATATTAGAGCAAGTGTGGAAAATAGGAATACATTAGTTGACCTTGTTTCTAGGACAGCAAAATCAGTAAAAATCCCTTTTACAGTAGGTGGTGGCATAGATTCTGTTTCTTCTATTAATGATCTTTTAAGAGCAGGAGCGGATAAAGTGAGTTTGAATTCCTCAGCTGTAAGAAATCCAGGTTTAATTTCTGAAAGTTCTAGAGAATTTGGCACACAATGCATCGTTATAGCAATTGATGCTCGAAGAAAAGTTAATAAGGTCGGTGAGTGGGAGGTATATGTAAAAGGAGGTCGAGAAAATACTGGCATAGATGTATTAAGTTGGGCAAAGAAAGTTGAGGAATTAGGCGCGGGGGAAATATTGCTTACATCAATGGATGGTGATGGAACACAGAACGGATATGATTTGAATTTGACGGAATCTGTTGCAAATATTGTTAATATCCCAGTAATTGCATCCGGAGGGGCAGGCTCTCTAGAAGATATCTATGATGTTTTCAAAGAAGGAAGGGCATCAGCAGCACTTTTAGCATCATTACTTCATGATAAGAAACTTACTTTAAAAGAAATAAAAACTTTCCTCCTTGGGAAAAAACTTCCAATTAGACCATATGAATAAAAAATTTAATTTAATCCCAAAAAGAAGTTTAAAATTTAAAAATGAAATTCACAAAAACTATCGAAGTCAAAAATATATTTAATAAAATTTCCTATAAATATGACTTTTTAAATAATTTATTAAGTTTTGGGCTGCACAAATTATGGAAAAGGAAATTAGTTAAATTATTGGAACCTTTGAATGGTGAAGATTGGGCTGATTTGTGCTGTGGAACTGGAGATTTAGCATTCTTAATTTCTGAGAGAGTTAGTCCAATGGGCTCAATTACTGGAATTGACAGTGCAGAGGAGATCTTAAATATTGCAAAGAAAAAATCAGAGCTAAAAAAAAATAAATTTATTCAGTGGGAAATTCAAGATGTATTAGAAATTAATGATTATTCAAAAAATTTTGATGGGATTTGCATGTCATATGGACTTAGAAACTTGAATAATGTTGAAGGAGGAATAAAAAAAGTTTTTGATCTTTTGAAGGATAAGGGAAGGGCAGGATTTTTGGATTTTAATCACTCAACAAGAAATTCTTTATCCAATATTTTTCAGAAAATTTATTTGAGATTTATTGTAGTAACTATTTCGCGGCTTTTTAATTTAGGTCCAGAGTACGCATATATTGAAAAAAGTATTAGTAATTTTCCAAAGAAAAATGTGCTTATAAATATTGCTAAGGAAGTTGGATTTAAAAAAGCTGAATATAGGACTATTTTGGGGGGGCAAATGGGAATACTAATTTTAACTAAATGAAGAATTTAGTTTTTAATTTTTTTTCTCCAACAAAAAGAACACTTTCCCCATCTTTTGATTTCGCCCTCAGGAGTAGGGGAATTACAAAGAGTACAAATGCGCATATTATTTTGATTGATTCTGCTTGGATGCTTTGCCCAAACTATCTTTGCATTAGTAGCTTTGATATTTTTATTTTTAATTTCATAATTTTGTATTATTTTTATTGCATTCAAAGTTATTCCAATTTTCTCGATTCTCTCTTTTAATTTATGCTTGTTAAAGATTAAAGCTTGGCGCCACTGTGGATGATTTACTGCAATAGTAAGTATTTTTTTTTCAATATTTAATGGTTTACATTCTTGAAATAGTTCTAAGCCGATTAAGTTCTTCCAGTTTTCGTTGATTTTAGTGAGTTTATCTAAGTCTCCGCAGGATTTTTTAAAATTATCAAGACAATTTTTTAATGGATGTGGATTCCTTCTATTCACTATTGGCAAATACTTTTTGTCCAATTTGTAATTTTTACTTATTAAGACTAAAGTTAATCTAATCTTTTAAAAGATGCTCGTTGTTTTAATAAAGAATTTGTGAAAGTTATTGGACCTGCAGCTAAGACAGTTTTTTATTTAAAAAAAATTCAGGGTCAATATCCAACCTGGACACTTCATTACAAAATAAAATGTAAAAGTACCGAAAATGAGCTAACAAACTTACTTGAATATTCTGAAATAAATAAAAACCAGCCAGTAGCGATAATCGCAAGAGAACAGTTCTCAGGAGTTGGCCAAAACTCAAAAAATTGGTTTTCTCCAAAAGGCGGGATTTGGTTAAGTGCAGCTTACCCAATATTTTCAAAAGAATTTGAATTTCAAATATTTAATTTATCTTTAGGTATTAAGTTATGCGAAATGCTTAGACAAGAGAATATAAATGTTTGTTTGAAATGGCCAAATGATATTTTTTTTGGTTCAAAAAAGTTGATTGGATTTTTACCAAGGGTAATAACAAGAGGCAAAGAAATTATCTATGTAAGAATAGGACTTGGGATGAATGTTTTAAATTACACTCCATCAGAAGGAATTTCACTATCAAAAGTACTTCAAACTAAAAATATTAATCATCATTTTTGGACAGCCAAAGTTCTTAAAGCTTTTAATGATGCAATTGAATGTAATAAGAAAAAAGAATATGTGATTAAATCTGCAAATAAGTTTCTTACTAAAAGTTTTTTACCTAGTGGTTATTGTACACATTCATGGAAAATTAGAGATATTGATTCGAATGGGAATTTAAGAATTGAAAATGAAACTCAACTAAAGATAATTAGAAGGTTTTGAATTTAATTAACTTTTAATTCAACTATTCTTCCATCTTTAAATCTGGCTATTTTTTTTGCGCGATTTGCAACTTCATCTTCATGCGTAACTAAAACAATAGTTATTCCAGATTCATGCAGTTTGTCAAAAAGATCTAATACATCTTCAGTGGTTTTTGAATCTAGCGCTCCAGTAGGTTCGTCTGCTAACAAAATTGCGGGGTTATTGATAATAGCCCTCGCTATAGCAACTCGTTGTTGTTGACCTCCGGATAATTGGTTTGGGCGATTATTCATTCTTTCTGAAAGGCCAACTTTTTTTAAAGCATTCTTACCTCGCTCTAATCTTTGCTCAGGCTCAATACCAGCATAAATCATTGGCAAAGTTACGTTTTCAAGTGCAGTTGCGTCCGAAAGAAGATGAAATTGTTGAAAAACGAAGCCTAATTTTTGGTTGCGTATTTCCGCGAGCTCATCATCAGATAAATTCTCAACAGGAATACCATTTAATTTATAAATACCTTCAGATGGTCTATCCAGACATCCAATAATGTTCATAGCTGTACTTTTGCCTGAGCCACTTGCTCCCATTACAGCTAAATAATCACCTTTATAAATTTCTAAGTTTATGCTGTCTAAGGCTTTAACAATTAGATCTTCTTTCCCATATGTTTTAGATATATTTTCTAAACTCGCGACTTTCTTAGACATTTATTGAAGAATTCTTCTAGGAAATATTATTTGCTGTAGCAATAATGTCTTGTAAGAAAGGAGTTTCTGAAACTGCTGTATTAGCTAATTTAAAAAGAGGATTAGACAGGATTCCTCCTAGAGCAGTTACTGCGACACAAGTATAAAGTGCAATTCTCAAGGGAGGTAATCCTACAATTCCCCAATTAATTTCAGGATATGATTTGACTATTTCAGAAGCTTCCTGCGGTTCTTTAACTACCATCATTTTTATAACTGAAATGTAGTAATAAATAGATATAACTGAAGTTACTAATCCAACTATTACTAATAGATATTGATGATTTGCCCAACCTGCAAAGAACAAGTATATCTTTCCAAAAAATCCTAACATTGGAGGTAAACCTCCAAGAGATAGAAGACAAAGGCTTAAGCCTAATGTAATGAGAGGATCTTTTTGGTAAAGTCCTGAGTAATCAAGAATTCTGTCAGAACCAGTTCTTAGTGAGAAAAGTATTACACAAGAAAATGCACCCAAATTCATAAACAAATATGCAGCCAGATATAAAACAGCTGCTGATAATCCATCTTGTGTGCCAGATACTATTCCAATCATTACAAATCCGGCTTGTCCAATAGAACTGTAAGCTAGCATCCTTTTCATTGAGGTTTGAGCT
>CACASR010000004.1 GCA_902535175.1 uncultured Prochlorococcus sp. | reverse complement strand
ATTAATACCTGTTTGAAGACCGACTAAATATTCATCAATGTTATTACCAATTGGAGTTACTGCTCCGATACCAGTAATAACTACTCGATGGAAATTTGGCATCCTATACTAACCTTTTTTTTCTTCGATGAATTTTACTGCATCGCCAACAGTTGCTATTCCTTCAGCTGCTTCATCAGGAATTTCAATATCAAATGCTTCTTCAAGAGCCATTACTAATTCAACAGTATCTAGAGAATCTGCACCTAAATCATTTTGGAAATTTGAATCTGATTTGACTTCTCCTGCTTCAACGCTTAATTGTTCTGAAACAATAGAACAGACTTTTTCGAGGATTTCTTGTGACATAGTTTATGGAAATTACTAATTATCTATATGATTTTATGCCCTAGAGTTAACAAGAGTGAAGCATATCTTAATTTTTTTAATTTATTTTGTAAGACAATAGTATTATAAAGCGAGGTTCAAAAGACAATATTTACATGTCACACGCAGTTAAAATTTATGACACTTGCATTGGTTGTACCCAATGTGTAAGGGCTTGCCCACTTGATGTTTTAGAGATGGTTCCCTGGGACGGTTGTAAAGCTGGCCAAATAGCTTCATCTCCTAGAACAGAAGATTGTGTAGGTTGTAAAAGATGTGAAACGGCATGCCCCACAGATTTCTTAAGTATTCGTGTTTATTTAGGAGATGAGACTTCTAGAAGCATGGGTTTAGCATATTAATTTTTATAGTGCAGTTTTAAGAGAGTCCATGTTTTAGTAAATACGCATTTTATTTCAATATAATTGAAAAAAAAATTCGTATGTGTGGAATAGTCGCTGTAACTGGATATAAAAAAGCTTTACCATTATTAATTAATGGTTTAGAAAAACTTGAATACAGAGGTTATGATTCTGCAGGTATTGCAATAATAAATTCCGAAACAAATTGTATTTCCTGTAATAAAGCAGAAGGAAAACTCAAGAATTTAATAGGTAATCTAAATGACCATAATATTCCTGGAACTGTGGGTATAGGACACACCAGATGGGCAACTCATGGAAAGCCTGAGGTTAAAAATGCACATCCTCATACAGACAGTACAGGAAATATAGCAGTTGTTCAAAATGGCATTATTGAAAATTTCCAAGATTTAAAAAATAAATTAGAGAAAGAGGGTATTATTTTTAATTCTGATACAGATACCGAGGTAATTCCCCATCTAATTCAAAGAGAGTTAAAAACATTAAGTAAACTTAATCTTGAGAATAATGGTTCAACATTATTAGTTGCTGTGAGAAATGTGTTATCCGATTTAGAAGGATCTTATGCTTTAGCAGTTTTATGGTCTGGTGCTCCAACCTCTTTAGTAGTTGCAAGAAGACAAGCCCCCTTGATTATTGGTTTGGGTGAAGGAGAATTTATTTGTGCTAGTGATACTCCAGCCATTGCAAACTTTACGAATATTATTTTGCCTATGGAGGATGAAGAAATCGCTTTGTTGACTCCGCTTGGAATTGAAATATATGACTCAAGCAACGAGAGACAATTTAGAAACCCACTTTCTTTAAAAGTCTCAGAGCAGGTAATGGATAAGATGAATTTCAAACACTACATGTTGAAAGAGATATATGATCAGCCACAGACTGCAAAAAACTGGTTAGAAAATTATTTAATTAAGAACTCAGATAATGGTCAATATCAAATCAATTATCCATTTGATACAGAGTATTTTGAATCAATAGAAAGAATTGAAATTATTGCTTGTGGTACAAGTAAACATGCTGCAATGGTGGGAAGCTTTTTATTAGAACAATTTTCAGGTATCCCTACAAATGTATTTTATGCAAGCGAATTTAGATATTCACCACCTCCACTATTGCCAAATACATTAACTATTGGAGTCACTCAATCTGGTGAAACTGCTGATACAATTGCTGCTGTCGATATGGAAATTAAAAGACGTGCTTCAATTGAAAATGAAAAATTTAAACCCAATCTTATTGCAATAACTAATAGAAAAGAGAGTTCTATAGGAAGGCAAGTCTCAAATATAATTGACATCTGTGCAGGAATAGAAGTTGGAGTTGCAGCTACAAAAACTTTTTTTGCTCAATTACTTTCTTTTTATGGATTAGCCATAAAATTTGCTCAAATTAAAGGCAATCAAAGTCCTGAAGAAATAGGTAAATTAATAAAAGAACTTATAAAACTTCCGCCATTACTTGAAGATCTCTTAGAGAAACATAATAAATCTTCAGAAAAGCTAGCACATGACTTTTTTAATATAAAAGATGTTATTTTTTTAGGAAGAGGAATAAATTATCCTATTGCCCTTGAAGGCGCATTAAAACTTAAAGAAATTAGTTATATTCATGCAGCTGGATATCCTGCTGGTGAAATGAAACATGGTCCAATAGCTTTGTTAGATAAAAAAGTACCTGTAATTTCTATTGCTTCCCCTGGTGAGGTTTTTGATAAAGTTATCAGTAATGCTCAAGAAGCAAAAGCTAGAGATTCATATTTGATTGGGATTGCTCCTGAATGTAATGGAACTGAAATCTTTGATTATTTAATGAAAGTTCCTTCCTCTAATGAATGGATTTCACCTTTACTAAATATATTGCCTATACAATTATTGAGTTACCATATTGCAGCTCATAGGGGACTTGATGTGGATCAACCAAGAAATTTAGCTAAAAGTGTAACTGTTGAATAATAAGTTTCTTGCAAATTTTATTTTTTTATTTACAGCTCTAAAAGTCCATTTGGAGGATTGATGATTAGAAAATTATTTTTTATATCTACTAATGGGACTATTTCTTTAACAAATGGTATTAGAACTTTTTTTTGATTTTTAAATAGTTCAATAACAAGTAAATTATTTTTCTCATTTTCTAAATTGATTACTTTCCCAATTTTTTTTAATTCATCATTTTCTAAAGTTTTGACCTCGAGATTTACGAGTTCTAACAAGTGGAATTCTTCCTTTTGTAATTTGGGTAGTGTATCTGCTTTTACAAGAATTTTAAATTTTTTCAGTTGTTCTGCATGATTTCTTGTATTTATTCCTTGGAACTTAACTATGAAGGTTTCTTTACCAGGCTGTTTGAAACCAGATATAAGCTCTATTTTTGAAGGAGGTTCATTTTCTTTTTGCAACCATCTAATTCCCGGTTTTGAAAATCTTTCTTCAAAATCACTTAGAGATTTAACCTTTACTTGTCCATTGATTCCATGACATGATGTTATCAATCCGACAGTCAACCAATTTTTTTTATTTATCATATATTGTATTAGAGAAAGTGTTTTATGGAATTATCTAATAAGCCTATACTCCCTGGATCTTTTGTTGTTGTAAAAGACTGCAATTCTATCTATAGAGGATATAAAGGGTTTGTACAAAGAGTTACAAAAAAAAGAGCAGCGGTTTTGTTTGAAGGAGGTAATTGGGATAAACTCATAACTTTTCAGCTAACTAATTTAGAAATAGTGTAGAAATTATATTTTACCTTTAATAATAAATTTTTCTATCAAAACTCTAGCTGCATTTGTTTCGGCTTGTTTATGGGACTTGCCGAATGCAGATGATTCTTTTAATCCTTCGATAAATATATCGCAAGAAAATCTTTTAGGGTCTCCATTTTTCTTTGAGACTTCAATTATTTTATAGACTGGCAAATCAAAACCTTTACTTTGACACCACTCTTGCAATACTGTTTTAGATTTGAATTTATATGGAGCTTCTAAAAATATTTCTGAATCTTCCTCCCAAACATCATCTAACCAAAGATTTACTTCCTTAATGGAATTAAAGCACTTGTAAACAGCACCGATTAAAGCTTCCGTAGACTCACCAATAATAGTATTTTTTGAATTTTCATCACCAAGTGCTTTTGGTCCTTTAATTATTAATTTTTCTATATCAATTTTTTCCCCTAACTTAGTTAACCATTCATCACTTACAATTTGTGCTCTTAGCTCTGATCTTTCTCCAACACTCATTTGAGGATATTTTTTTTCAATAAAGTTAGAAGCCGCTAATCTGAGGACTGCATCTCCGAAAAATTCTAATTTTTCATAATTTAATATTTTGTCCTCCGAGGAGTGGATAAATGCTTGATTAAAATCTTGCATAATTAAAATATTCTGAGTTCTAATTAATTCAGAAAATCTTTTTGATTTAATATTTAAAGACTTTAAAAAATTAGTTATTTGATTAATCCTCTTTGCGTTAATTATATTTGTCATCTGATTTAAATAATCACAACAATTTAGAAAGCAGGTCATAAGCCGGGTTCTGTTCATCTTAATTAATAAGATGGGCAATCATCTATCTAGAACTGGAATTACTTCACAGTCTCAAGCGGCGCTTATAAGTAGATTGTGTAATGGTCATAAATCTACTAAGCCTTGCTCCCAGCCGGGGTTTACCTAGCCAACACTTCTCAATGTTGCTGGTGCGCTCTTACCACACCCTTGCACCCTTGCCATACATAAAGTATTAGGCGGTATGTTTCTGTGGCACTATCCTCACGGTTGCCCGCACTGGGAATTACCCAGCAAGCCTGACCATGTGGGAGCCCGGACTTTCCTCAAGAAAGTTTTATTTTGGAAACAAAATAAAACTTTCTTGCGATTGCCTCTCCTGCTTTCATTTAGCATAATGCTTAATACTCCAAAAATCATCTATTGGGGCTGTAGCTCAGCAGGATAGAGCAACGGTTTCCTAAACCGTAGGTCGTGGGTTCGACTCCCGCCAGTCCCGTAAAAGTAAAAAACTATATGTAGTATGTGTGCAAACTTGCTACTCTCTAGCTAGCGTATAGTTAGTAGTGAATCTTTTATGGCTAAGTTGCATGATATGCGTTTAAAACTCTTAATTCAACAAGAGCATGAACGCATTTCTAAATCCCAACCTAATGATTTAGATCTTTCAATAGTTCAAGCAAGATGCCTTTGCTGGCTTGCTCTATTGGCCGAAGCTCACGAAGATCAAGCAAATGATGCAGAAAAAAGAGGCGATGCTGAGCAAGCAATGGGATGGTTTGCTGATTCTATGAGACTAAGAGATGTTATTAATTTGGTTACTAGTATTGAGATACCTTTGCCAGATAGTCCGGATTCACTAGATGAAAATGACGAATTACTGGATGGCCCGACAATTTTGCCCAAATAGTGAGATGATATAGAAAGAATTATTTTTTCTTTTGACTGAAGAACCATGTCAATGCTCTGATTGCCAGAGATTTTATAAAGAGCATGATCGTCTAATTAGAGAATTTCCTACTTTTAAGCAGCAACAAGAATTGAATTGGGCATCTATTCAATCGTTCAGAACTCTTTGTACTAAGGTTACCGATGAGTTGCAGAGGAAATTATCTGAAAGAGAATCAGATGAAGATACTATTCCAAAAGAAAAACATATTTCTGATACAGAAATTACTGAAGCTCTAGATGAACTTGAAAGTGTTAATGCCTATTTATATTCAATTGAAGCACTAATGGAAAGAATATTTGATACAAAAATTTCAAATAATATTGAATCAAAATTTAAAGAAATTGCAAATGAATTAGCCCCAGATCCATTAAATATGGATAGATTAATTTTGAATAGATTATTTCATCAAACCCCAGATTCACCAGATAAGAAAAATATTAATTAGTTAATTCTTCGACGTCGCATGTAATTTCAACAGGCATTGGAGATACTTTCCAAATTGATTTACAGTATTCTCTAATAGATCTATCTGAAGAAAAATATCCTGATCTAGCAGTATTTAATAATGCCATTTTATTCCAAGATTTTTTATTATTCCAGCATTCACTGACCACATCCTGTTTATTTAAGAAATCTTCAAAGTCAGCCATAACAAAAAATGGATCATGTCCTGTAAGGCTATTTAATAAGGGTTTGAATAATTCTTTATCCCCATTGCTAAAGTGGCCAATTTCAACTAGGCGTATAACCTCTTTGAGCTCTGGACATTGATCAATAAAAGTTTTGGGAGAGTAGTTATTATTTTTTAACTCCATAATTTCTCTTTCAGTTTTACCAAAAAGAAAGAAATTCTCTTTTTTCACAAGATCTCTTAATTCCACATTTGCTCCATCTAAGGTTCCAATCGTTAATGCTCCATTCATGGCAAACTTCATATTTCCTGTGCCAGATGCTTCTTTTCCAGCAGTTGAGATTTGTTCTGAAAGATCAGTAGCAGGATAAACTATTTCACCAAGTTTAACGTTATAGTCTGGTAGAAAAACAACTCTTAATAAGCCATCCATATCTGGATCAGAATTAACTACATCAGCAATACCATTAATGAATCTAATCATCAGCTTTGCCATAAAGTAACCTGGTGCAGCTTTACCTCCGAATATTATTGTTCTTGGTACTTCATACTTGTTAATACCACTTTTGATTCTTAAATATTGGGCAATAATTTGTAGAGCGTTTAAATGCTGCCTTTTATATTGATGAATTCTTTTTACTTGAACATCAAACAAACTAGATGGATCCACAAGTATTCCAGTTTTTGAATGGATAAAGCTAGCTAATTTTCTTTTTCCATTTAGTTTAGTTTCCTCAAATTTTTGCAAAAAATTGTTGTCATCTTTTTTTTCTTCTAACTTCTTAAGAAGTTCCATGTTTGTTATCCAGTTTGGACCAACTTCTTCTTCTAAAAGGTTGGATAGTGATGGATTAGATAGGGCAACCCATCTCCTTGGAGTAACTCCATTAGTTACATTTGTAAATTTTTCAGGCCACAGAGCTGCGAATTCAGGCAGAAGTTGTCTTTTTATTAGATCTGAATGGAGAGCTGCGACACCATTTATATGATGTGCTCCAATTGTAGCTAAATGAGCCATCCTAACTGATTTGGAGCCTTCCTCATCAATTATTGAGAGTTTTTGAAGGATCTTGTCATCACCAGGATAACGTAACCTTAATTGTTGAAGAAATCTCCAATTTATTTCATAAATAATTTCGAGATGACGAGGAAGAAGATCATTAAATAAACCTAAATCCCATTTTTCTAAAGCTTCTGGTAATAATGTATGGTTGGTATAAGCAACTGAAGAGGTTGTTATATTCCAAGCTTTATCCCAACCTATTTGATATTGGTCAATAAGAAGTCTCATTAATTCGGCAACTGCAATAGCAGGATGGGTATCATTCAGTTGGACTGTCCAATGTTTAGGAAATTCTGTTATTGCTATTGATCTTTTTTCAAGGCTTCTCAACATATCCTGAAGAGAACAACTTACAAAAAAGTGTTGTTGTTTGAGTCTTAATCTTCTACCTTCGTCAGTTCCATCATTTGGATATAGAACTTTGGAAAGAGTTTCAGAGGCAACTTTTTCTTCGACTGCACCATAATAATCACCTATGTTGAATGCATAAAAGTCAAAACTTTCAGTTGCGTCAGCTCTCCATAATCTTAATCTGTCACATGTATTGACTCTGTATCCTAAAACTGGAACATCATGAGGTACTCCAATTGCATGTTCTGAAGGGATCCATCTTGATCTGTAGTTACCTTTATCATCTCTATAATTTTCAGTTCTACCTCCAAAACCAACGAAACATGATTCGTCCGGCTGTGGAAGTTCCCATGGCCATCCCCCTTTTAACCACTTGTCAGTTACTTCAACTTGCCAACCATCTCTAATTAACTGATTAAATATACCAAACTCATATCTAATACCATAACCAACTGCTGGAACTTGTAGAGATGCTAATGATTCCATGTAACAGGCTGCAAGTCTGCCAAGTCCACCATTACCTAATCCAGGCTCTTCTTCAACTTCAAGTATTGTGGACAATGATTCAATTCCAAATCTTTTTAAAGCATCTTCTGCTTCTTGAGTTATTCCGAGATTAAGAAGATTATTACTTAGTTGAGGGCCTATTAAAAATTCTGCTGATAAGTAGGCGACTGTTTTTTGTGGTTTTTTTCTTATGACTTCTTGACTGGCTAAATATCTTGTCATTAACCTATCTTTAACCGCATAACTTAAGGCCATGTATAAATCGTGGGGACTTGCAGAAGTAGCTAACTTTCCAAGTGTGTAAAAAAGATGGGCTGTCATTCCTTGGAAAACAGCATCAGAATCCATGCCAGCTTTCTCAGGATCTAGATAGCAGCCTGGGGTAGGCAAACGTAGATCGAAGGGTTCGTTGGTATTCATTGGATTGGTCATATAACAGACAATAGCCATTTTTAAGAAAATTTCTTTGTTGTAACTTCAGATCCACACTTGTTGAGTATTTTTGCTTTTTTCTTACATATTTCTTAAAGTGGGCCCTCCATAAACTATCTTCCAATTAGGTAGTTTATTTTTTCTCTTGTTTTAAATGTATTCCTTACTTGCTGAATTAAGTGCGCATGATTTAGAAGTTGCTGAAACGTTGATAGGTGTTATAAGGTTTCTATTGATATTTTTAGCTGCAAGAGCATTAGCAGAAGTCTTAGTAAGATTAAGTTTGCCAACAATAGTAGGTGAGCTTCTTGCAGGGGTTGTAATAGGGGCATCAGGATTCCATTTATTGATACCACCATCAGCTGGAACCGAGTTAAATCAAGGTCTTGTGAATGTTATTAGCTCATTAGCGTCAATCCCCCCAGAAGCTGTGCCTGATGTTTATTTCGAAAGTTTTCCATCTCTTCAAGCAGTAGCAACTCTCGGGTTATATGCTCTTTTATTTTTAACAGGATTAGAAAGTGAGTTAGAGGAATTAGTAGCTGTCGGGGCTCAGGCTTTCACTGTTGCTATGGCTGGTGTAATTTTACCGTTTGCCTTTGGAACTCTGGGATTAATGTTTATTTTCCAAGTGGATTTAATTCCAGCAGTTTTTGCAGGAGCATCTATGACAGCAACGAGTATAGGAATTACTGCAAGTGTTTTTGGTGAGTTGGGATATTTAAAAACTAGAGAGGGACAGATTGTTATTGGAGCGGCCGTTTTAGATGATATTTTGGGTATTGTTATTCTTGCAGTTGTAGTAGCCCTTGCCGCCGGAGGTTCTTTAGAAATTGCTCCTATCGTTAAATTAGTAGCTGCAGCTGTAGTATTTGTTATCGCTGCTATCGCATTAAGTCGAACAGCAGCTCCAGGTTTTGATTGGTTATTAGATAGATTAAAGGCACCTGGAGCAGTTGTAGTAGCTTCTTTTGTGATACTTGTCTTGTGTTGTTTTGTCGCAACAGCCATTGGACTGGAAGCAGCTTTAGGTGCTTTTGCAGCTGGATTAATTCTTAGTAGTTCTAAAAATAATCACGCAATTCAACAATCTGTATTACCTTTAGTGTCCTTATTCGCAACTATTTTTTTCGTATTAGTAGGAGCTGGAATGGATTTATCAGTTATAAATCCACTTGATCCAACAAGTAGGTCAGCTCTTGTAGTTGCAGGATTTTTATTAGTTGTAGCAATAATTGGTAAAATTGCAGCTGGATGGGTATTTTCAAGTGATAAACCTACAAATAGATTAGTTGTAGGTTTAGGTATGATGCCTAGAGGAGAGGTTGGTTTAATTTTCCTTGGATTAGGAACAAGCGCAAAGTTGTTAACTCCTTCACTTGAAGCAGCTATTTTATTAATGGTTATTGGAACTACATTTCTTGCACCTGTTCTCTTGAGAATTGTTCTAAAAGATAAACCCCCAAATGATGGCAATAAAATTTCAGATGATGTTGCAGCTGATCCTGTTGGTCTTCTTTAGGAAATAAGTTTATTAGAATCGATAAACATAGAATTTCATTAAATGGAAAAATCAGCTCTGATAGATAGTGATGTAAATTATGACTGGAATTTTTTAAATTACCCAATACATACTATATCTGCTAAGCCTGAGCAAACATCAAAAGAATGTGCAATTTTATTAATTCATGGTTTCGGGGCCTCTACGGATCATTGGAGATTCAATATCCCTATTTTGAGTAGCAAATATGAAGTTCATGCGATGGATCTTCTCGGTTTTGGAAAAAGTCCTAAGCCCCAAGATGTTGAATACTCAGGATCTTTATGGAAGGATCAGGTTGTTGCTTATGTACAAGAGAAAATAAAAAAACCCACAATTCTTGTTGGAAATTCATTAGGTGGTTATGCAGCATTAGCAGCTGGTGCAGAATTAAATGATCTAAATGCAGGAGTGATATTACTGAATGCTGCAGGATATTTTAGTGAAGAAAAAATTATCAAAAAGAATATGTTGCAAACTTCAATTGAGACAGTTGCCGGCATATTTTTGAAAAATATTGTCCTTCAACGTTTGATTTTTGAGAATATGAGAAATCCAAAAAATATTAAAAAAACTTTGAATCAAGTTTATGTTGATAAAAAAAATGTTGATGATTTTTTAGTTGAGTCAATAAGGAAGCCTTCATTAGATTTCGGAGCTTTTAATGTTTTTAGAAGTGTATTTAACCCATCAGGTCCTCAGGGATTACCGTTGGATAAGCTATTCGCAAAACTAAATGCACCATTATTACTTCTATGGGGAGGGAAAGATCCATGGATGAATACTCCAAAAAAAAGAAATCTATATAAAAAATTTACACCAAAGGATACAAAAGAAATTATTCTTGATGCAGGACATTGCCCTCATGATGAGATACCTGAACTAGTTAATCAGCATATTTTGGATTGGGTTGATTCTCTTTAAGTAATAATCGTGAAACTTGAATTATCTAATAAGGACCAAGGAATTTTTGTCTTTCAATTAGATAAAAATAATTACATTAAATTTTGTCCTGAAAGAGGAGGAATTATTACAAATTGGGTTTCGGATGGTAAAGAAATACTTTATTTCGATGAAATAAGATTTATGGACAAGACAAAAAGTATTAGGGGAGGTATTCCAATCTTGTTTCCAATTTGTGGAAGTCTCATTACCTCTAGTTCAGTATTTGGAAATGGTTATTTGCAATTACCACAACATGGTTTCGCTAGGGATTTGCAATGGCAATATTCCTTCAATGAAAATGAAAAATTTTTATGCTTATTATTAAATGCATCTAAACAAACCAAAAAATATTATCCTTTCGATTTCGAACTAAAAATAGAAGTTATCTTAAAAATTAACTTTTTAGAATTTGAAATTACAATCAATAACAAAACAGATTCTGCTATGCCTATAAATTTTGGTTTGCATCCTTATTTTAATGTTTCAGATTTCAACAATTTAGAGTTTGTTGATAATCCACTTAATTGTCAAGATCAAGAAAGAAATACTATAAGTAATACTTTGGACGAATTAAACAAAATTAATTTAGGAGTTGATCTACTTATGTACACTTCCGGTAGAAGCTCTTTTCAAGATAAGATTTTTAAAAGAGAGGTAACCTTAAATCATCCATATCCTTTTGATTTAGGGGTTATTTGGAGTGATCCTCCAAGAAGAATGATATGTCTAGAACCTTGGACTAGTCCCCGAAATTCTTTTGTAGATGGATTTAGAAACATCATGATTCCTTCTAATGATAGTAAAAGGTTAAATGCTTCAATTCAAATAAAATCTCTTGAGTAATTTTGCAATACTTATGAAATTTGTCGTTATAGATGATGATCCCACAGGCTCTCAAACTGTGCACGATTGCTTATTACTGCTTAAGTGGGACTGCTCAACTTTAGTCAAAGGTTTTGAATCTAAATCTAATTTATTTTTTATTTTGGCTAACACAAGGTCACTATCGGAAAATGATGCGAAATTAACAATAGAGGAAATTTGCAAAAATCTTAAGACTGTAATTACTTCTCAAGCCTATGAAGAAGAAATTATGTTTATAAGTAGAGGAGACTCCACTCTTCGAGGACATAACTATTTAGAGCCAATTGTTCTAAATAGTTGCTTAGGTCCTTTTGATGCTACTTTTCATATCCCAGCTTTCATAGAGGGTAAAAGATTAACAATTAATGGATCTCATTTTGTTGATAAAACTCCTATTAGTCAAACAATTTTTGCAAAAGATAAAATTTTTGGATATGAGACAAGTAATGTCAAGAATCTTTTATTTCAGCAGAGTAAATCGCAAATAAATTTTGAAGATATTCAAAATCTTTTATTGTCAGATATCGAAATGCTAAGTGATGAAGAAAATAATATTGTTTTTAAAACACTAAAAAACTTGAAGAATAATAAACATGTAGTTGTAGATGTGGAAAATTATTCTCAACTAAAAAAAATTTCTTTAGTAATTAAAAAATTAATTAAACAAAAAAAATTCCTTTTTCGAACTGCAGCAAGTTTTATCAGTTCAATTTCTGAGAAAAAAAGTATCTCTCAGAGTAAAATATTTTTTTCTAATTTAAGAATAAGAAATAAAGAAAAGAGTTTTCTTCCAGGACTGATAATTGTTGGATCTTATGTAGAACTTTCAACAATACAATTGAATAATTTATTAGAGATAAGTAATTGCAATCCAGTTGAATTAGATGTTTTTGAATTCTTTAAAATTACTTCATCAGGTAATAATCAGAAGCGAAGGAATTTGTTTAAAAATAAATTTTTGAAAGAAATTAGATTTTCTTTTGAGAAGGGAAAAACTCCCGTTTTGTTTACTTCAAGAAAAGTAATGTCCTTAGAGGCTTCTGAACTATTTAATTTTTATAATTTACTTGCTTGTTTTATTGCTGAACTAGTTGCAGATTTGAAGTATGAAATAGGATATTTGATTTCAAAAGGTGGAATAACAACAAATTTGATTCTTAGTAAAGGACTTAATGCAGATTATGTTTATCTTGAAGGACAGATTTTAACTGGCATTTCAGTGGTGACTTACAATCTAAAAAATGGCGAAAAACTTGCCATTGTTACTCATCCTGGAAACATTGGTACTCAAGATGCACTGGTTAATATTTGGAAAGTTTTTGAAAATAAAAATAATTTATAAAACTAGAAATTTGAGATAATTTCTTCAGCAAAACTGCTGCAGGATAAGGGTTCTACTTTTGGTTCCATTAAGCGTGCTAGATCATAGGTAACTTTTTTTTGCTCTATTGCCTTACTTAAACCATTAGTAATTAAGTTAGCTGCCTCATCCCAACCAAAATATTCAAGCATCATTACACCACTAAGAATTACTGAGCCTGGATTAATCTTATTTAAGCCTGCATGTTTTGGCGCAGTACCGTGCGTAGCTTCGAAAATTGCTGCATCATCTCCAATATTTGCACCAGGAGCCATACCTAGGCCACCAACAATTGCTGCAGCTGCATCAGAAACATAGTCTCCATTGAGATTTAAGGTTGCAAGAATTGAATATTCTTGAGGTCTAGTTTGAATTTGTTGAAATATACTATCAGCTATCCGATCATCAACAAGAATAAGTTCTTTCCATTTTCCATCTCCGTGAGAATTTGATATTGATGCAATAACTTCTTTAATTTCTTCGCAAATGAATGCTTTTTTGTTATTTGTAAGCTTGTCAAAACCTGGTTCAATTTTTCGAGCATTATTTTCAATAGTAATTTCTGGATTTTTCTGAATATTATCTAAAATCCAGCTTTCTCTTTCTGTAATGCAATCTTCTCTAAATTCATTTACTGCTAATTCATATCCCCAATCTCTAAATGCACCTTCTGTATATTTCATAATATTCCCTTTATGTACAAGAGTCACATGCCTTTTATCTCCTGATAATCTTTTGGCATGTTCAATAGCTTTTCTAATATGTCTTTGGCTACCAGATTTACTCACCGGTTTTATGCCAATACCTGATCCGTCGGGTATAGATCTATTTTTTAAATTTTTACTTTTTGGTATGACAACATTATTTAAGTGATTAATTAATTCAAGACAATTATTATCCTCCGCTTCCCATTCAATTCCCATGTAGATATCCTCAGTATTTTCTCTATAAACAATAACGTCTAAATTTTGTGGATTTTTGTGAGGACTTGGAGTTCCTGAATAATATTTGCATGGTCTAACACAGCTATATAAATCAAATATTTGTCTTAAAGCAACATTAAGAGATCTAATACCTCCACCGATGGGAGTCGTTAAAGGACCTTTGATGGCTACACCAAAGTGTTTGATTGCTTCAATAGTATCTTGAGGGAGGTAGTTATATGTTCCATAAAGTTCACAAGCTTCATCGCCTGCATAGACTTTGAACCAATTAATTTTTCTTTCATCTCCATAGCTTTTTTTTATAGCTGAGTCAAGAACGATTTGAGTTGCAGGCCAAATATCAACTCCAGTACCATCACCCCTAATAAATGGGACAATTGGATTATTAGGAACATTAGGTTTGCCTTGATTAAAAGTTATTATCTCGCCTTCATTAGGTAAAGTTAATTTTTCAAATTTTGGCATAGCATTGAATTAATAAAAGATAACTCATTGAATTTCCTCGTATTGTAATTTGCGATGAGTTATTTTCTTTAAAACCTAGAAATTTATTATTCAAATGTGAATAGAGAATAGTTTATTGATCAGCATTTCAACATCTTTATTAAAAGAAAAAGTAGTTAATAAGCAAGTTAAAGCAAATTATGTCATTTTCAAAAAAATACTCAGCTACTTATGAATGCGAGTTCAAATGTAAGTAATATTGAAATAGCTAATAAAATTGCTTCCACTGCAGCTTTGTTTCGGAAATATTTTCCAGATGCAAGCGTAAACTTTAGTCCCTGGGACAATTCAAATAATGAATCCATGCAAGATACTATTGATTTTGCGTTTCATTTCCCTGGTTGGAGTCCTCTTATTGAATGTAGAGCCATACTCTTACAATTAAGAATTGAAAATGATAATAATGGCAGAGTGCCGAAATTGTTGGGAATAATAATGCGAGGTATGATTGTTCCCTACGAGAGGTGGAGAGTCGCTACCATCGGTGATTGGGAAATGACTGGTACTCATCTACCGCAAAAGGAACAAAAAGATAACCTTTTTTTGGTTTGTAAAGAACTTTATAAGCTATTCTCCACAACATCCGCTGGTAACAAAAATTAGCTGTTTTATGTATTTTCCTTGTAGATTAAATACACTTACAAAAATAAATCAAAATATATGGCAGTAGCTCTTGCAGGACAATTAAGAGAAGGGACAAAAAAATCCCATACTATGGCAGAAAATACTGGCTTTGTGGCTTGTTTTTTAAAAGGAGTTGTTGAAAAAAAATCTTATAGAAAATTAATTAGTGATTTATATTTTGTTTATGAAGCTATGGAAGAAGAAATTGAAAGACTGGTCAATGAGGAACATCCCGTAATAAAACCTATAGGTTTTAAATCATTATTCAGGAAAGAAACTCTTGTAAATGATCTTAAATTTTATTTTGGTAAAAACTGGAAGAATGAAATTAATATTTCTCACTCAGCAAAAGAATATGTTGAAAGAATCCGAGAGGTCGCAAAAAAATCTCCAGAGCTCTTAGTTGGTCACCATTACACTCGCTATATAGGAGATTTATCTGGGGGGCAAATCTTGAAAAGGATCGCTAAAAAAGCTTTAAATTTGCAAGGTAATGATGGTTTAAATTTTTATGAGTTTGAATTAATTACTGATGAAAAGAAATTCAAGGAAGAATATTCTCTTACTTTGAATCAACTTCCAATAAATCAAAAGACGGCTGATCAAATTATTGATGAAGCTAATAAAGCTTTTACTTATAATATGAAAATGTTTAAGGAGCTTGAGGGTAACTTGATTGCTGTTTTAGGCAAGATTGTATTCAATTACATTACAAAAAAAGTTAGGAAAGGAAGTACCGAGACCTAATATTTATGTTTGATTCATTAGTTGATTTCCTTAAAACCAATATTGATGAATTAAATGGACATGAAGTACAAATATCTAGTGAATTCAAAGAACATCACAATGAAGACTCAAAATATATTATTAAAAATTGGCTTTTTTCATCTCCCGAATATAGAAAGTGGCGAATAACAAGATTAGATGGTGGCAAAAAACTGCAAGTGTTTAATACGGTCGCATATCCTCATTTTGATAGTGAATTGCCTATTTTAGGAGCTGATGTTTTATGGTTTGGAACTTCTCAAAAGTTATTAGCGATACTTGATTATCAACCTTTAATTCAAGAAAGCAAATATCTTGAAAAATATTGTTCAAGTTTAGGCAGTATTAAGAAACAATATTCTGCATTTGATAATAATACAATGAAGAATATATATGATTCAAAAAAGTATTTTTCCCCATGGGTGATTATATGTAGAGGAAATAAATTAAATCTTGATAGAGATTTAAATGATATATTCCATTCATTCGTAAATAATTATTTGAACATTTATAAATTGAATCCTGTTAATCAATTTTTAAATGTAGAAGAAATAAAGATTAATCAAATTAAATATGATAAATACAGTTTTGAAAAAGACCCTGCAGATAAATTATTTAAATCTTTTTTTGGAGAAAAATGGACAAAAAAATTTATTAATAAATTTCTATTTACATTAAATAATGAGATTATTGATTGAATGTTAATACAAGACACTATTTTTTACAGGCCAGATTGGAGATGGCATACTTTTTTAAAGTACTTAACAAATAATTTAAGTAAATATCACTGTTTAGAAAAAACAATACCCTCGGAATATTCTTATAAAGATTCAACTTATGGTTCAAAAAAATCAAAAAAAAATGTGAATCTATCTACTTGGGGTGTAACGCATAAAAAAAGAATTCAATTCGCAAGGGCAGTTTGTATAAATAGTCCAAATTATTCTGTTTTAAATTTTTTAATTATTCCTAATACTAATTATAACGTCCCATTTTTTGGAGTAGATTTTGTTTCTCTAGCTAATAGTTATTTATTAGTGTTAGATTTTCAGCCTTCATTAAAAATACAAAATCAATATAATAATGAGTTATTAGAAAAACTTATAAAACTCAAAAATCATTGTCATTCATCACTCCCATTAGCTGAAAAAATGTCTACGGATGTAGCTAGATTTTTTTCTCCAGGAGTAGTATGGTCAAAATTACCAAAAGAAGAAAGAAGTGATTTTTTAATTACTAATCAGCTTTATACATCATTTAAGGAATATCTTGATTTGTATTTGCAAATTCTTTTCGAAAGCAAAGAAGTAAATATTGAACTGCAAAAAGAATTAATAAACGGTCAAAATAATTATTTGAATTATAGAAGAGATAATGATCCAGCAAGGCCAATGTTGTCGAGTTTGTTTGGTAAAGAATTTACTGAATCTTTAATTGAAGAAGTTTTATTTACTACTTAAAAGTCTTATAATTTATTGGAATTTGAAATCATATGAATAAAATTTCTGTTCTTTTTGTATGTTTGGGAAATATTTGTAGGTCTCCTGCAGCAGAAGCTATCTTTATGAGTTTACTTGAAAATAAGGGATTAACTGATGGCTTTATTGTAGATTCTGCTGGAACTGGGAGTTGGCATATTGGAAAAAAAGCTGACTCTAGGATGAGAATTGCGGCAGAAAGAAGAGATATAAATATCTTAAGCAGGGCTCGTCAAATTACTAGCAAAGATTTTGACGAATTTAACTATATTCTTGCGATGGATGATTCAAATTTTAGAAATATTCAAGATCTTAAAAATAGAACAGCTTCAACTGGTTGTGCATCAATAAAAAAAATACAAGATTTTAGATCAGTTTTTAATGAGCAAGAAGTTCCTGACCCCTATTTTGGAGGTGACGAGGGCTTTGATTATGTCCTTGATATTTTAGAAGACTCTGTAAACGGTTTTTTGGAAAGTATTTCTTGAATTTATTTGATCTCAGTCTCTTTAGGAATCTTGTCATTATAAAGGTCAATAATTTTATCTACTACCTCATTAATTGTATATCCGTCCGTAATAATTTCTATTGCGTCATTCGCTTTTATTAGAGGTGAAATTTGCCTATTGGAATCTTCAAAATCTCTTTTCTTTATAAGTTCTTTTAATGTATGAAGGTCTATTTCTTGTGAGTCTTTACTATGTTTGTCAGATTTTCTTCTTTTTGCTCTTTCATCGATGCTAGCAGTTAAAAATATTTTAAGTTCTGCATGAGGAAAAACAGTAGTTCCTATATCTCTTCCCTCAGCTACAAGTCCTCCTGATTCTCCAATTTTTCTTTGTTCTTCTACTAAGAATTTTCTTACTTCTTTTATTGAGGAAATTTTAGAAACGATGGAACTTATCTTTTGTGACCTAATTTCTTCAGTAACACAGTAGTTATTCACATATACATCCTGATGTGAATTTGCATTCGACTTGAAAACTATAGATATATCTTTAAGAATATTCTGTAATTTTTTTTCTTTTTTATAATCAATATTTTCTTTTATCATAATCCAACTCAATGCCCTATACATTGCGCCAGTATCTAAATATAAAAGTTTAAGTTTCTTCGCTATTGACTTTGTTACAGTACTTTTACCTGAACCTGCAGGGCCATCAATTGCAATAATCGGCCTTCTTTTCATTAGAAAAACGTGATCAATTAATCTTGTCTCTCCACATCTTATCGCACCAGCCAATAACGAAATATTATCCTCAAGTCTTGCTTTTTTGAGTGTATGTGGGTTTAAATGTTCTAAATATTCAATTGAAATTTTTTTTGCTGATAGCTTCTTAATTATTTGGTTTAAATTGATCTTTTTATCTTGTTGAAAATTTTTTTTTGCTTCTAATAACTCACTTGAAAAATATCTAATCAATTTTCTTTCTGTTTTTGATAAATTTACATTACGTGAACTTAAAGGAATTCCATCAAAATCTCTTTGTGTAGGAATGGATTTAATAGCAACATTTAATTTCTTTCTAAGGACAAGATTTTTTAAAATTAAAAGTTGTTGCCAATCTTTTTCTCCTAAGTAAAGATTTTTTGGCTTGATGAGATTAATTAATCTATAAACAACTGTACAAACGCCATCAAAATGTCCAATGCGATTTAAACCACATAATGCAGAAGATAATTCTTTTGGAGCTTTTAGGAATTTAATATTTTTATTATTAGGGGGATATATATCTTCATTACTTGGGATGAAGATAGCGTCTGCGCCATTTGAAAAGGAGATTTTTATATCATTATCAATTGTTTTAGGGTAATTCTCTAAATCTAACTTGTTATCAAATTGAAGTGGATTAATAAAAATACTTACTAAATTAACATTAGAATTGTCATTTTTTGCTGTTGATATTAGTTTAATATGACCATCATGAAGATTACCCATTGTTGGAATGAAGTTAATTTCACTATTTAAATTTCTCCTCCAATTTTCTATTTCTTCAGTTTTCCTTATAATTTTCTTCTTCACTTTGTTTTTAAAAAATAAATCTATTTGATAAATAATTACTGGACAAAAGCAATCTTAGGAGGAATATCTATATAGGGAAAGTCTATCATTTTTATTTCATGGATTACAAAACATCAGGTGTTGATATAGAAGCTGGGCGAGAATTTGTTTCCGAAATTAAACAGGCAGTCGAAGGAACTCATACATCTAATGTTATTGAGGGTATTGGTGGGTTCGGAGGTTTGTTTAGAATTCCTATCGATAGTTTTAAAAAACCAGTTCTTGTTTCAGGGACTGATGGTGTTGGAACAAAATTAGAATTAGCTCAAAGTAAAAACTTTCACTTTGAGGTTGGTATTGATTTAGTTGCTATGTGCATGAACGATATCATTACTAGTGGTGCAAAACCTTTATTTTTTCTAGATTATATTGCTACCGGTAAGCTTGATAAGAAACAATTATTGAGGGTTGTTCAGGGAATTTCACATGGATGCGGAGAAAATAACTGTTCACTACTCGGCGGAGAAACTGCTGAAATGCCTGGATTTTATTCAAAAAATAAGTATGATCTTGCAGGATTTTGTGTTGGAATAGTTGATGAGGATAAGCTTATTAATGGTAAAAAAGTCTCTGAAAATGACTTAATAATTGCTTTAAAAAGTAATGGAGTTCATAGTAACGGCTTTAGTTTAGTAAGAAAAATTATTCAAAATAATAATCAAATAGATAAAGAATTTGAAAAAGTTTCTCACCTAAATTTTTATGATGAGTTATTGAAACCTACAAAAATTTACAATAATGTGATTAACCAAATGTTATCTGAAGATATAGAAATTAAAGCAATGTCTCATATAACTGGAGGAGGAATTCCAGAAAATTTACCAAGATGTATTCCTTCTGATTTTATTCCTTATATCAATACCAGTTCTTGGCAAATACCTATTTTATTTAAATTCCTCAAAGAGAAGGGATCTATTCCTGAAAAAGATTTTTGGAATACTTTCAATCTTGGAGTGGGATTTTGTTTAATTATTGATAAACAATTTAAGGATGCGATATTAAGTATCTGTAAAGATTATGATATAGATAGTTGGGAAATTGGAAAGATAGTTCGAAAAAATGATTCAACAATTAGTAAATTTTTGCCAGAAATTTTAACTTAAATTTTTTTTTTTAAAAATGAGTTTTTAAAAAATTATTTTTTATACCCAAATGAAAAAGTTAGGTGTAATATAATGTAATTACCGCCGAATTATATCGGAAGTTTAAGTATTAAGATTTAACCTTTATTCAATGCCCTTTGCAAATAATCAAAGAATTACACGTAGACGTAGTTCAGCAGGTCCTACACCTCCAAAAAGACCAATAGGTAATAATTCTGAACCAAATGGTAGACAGGGTCAAGGTCCAAGGCCAACTTTCTTGACGCTAAGGGATCATGGAAAAGTTTTTGTAGCTGATTTACCTAATTTGTCCGATGGTCAATTAGCGCATATTAGTAAAGAAGCTAATGAAGTTTTAAATAGTTTGGAAAAAAGACTAAGTGATCTTGAAAATGAACCTAATGTTAGTAATCCGGAAAATGATACGCTGATAAAAGCTTCTACCAAAAGAGATGTTACACTGAGGTTTATTAAATCAATAGAAGAAGAACAAGAACATAGAAAGAATAATCCTGCTTTACGAGATGCTGCATCTGAATCGTTACCTAGAACTTTTCTTGAAGTCGCAAGACATAGATTGCCTGGAGCAACTTTTGATTCACTACTCAGAGAGGCTCTTGAAGCTTGTGCAGTTGATGAAAGTACGGAAGAAAATCAAGTTATTGATGAGCCTAAAGAAACTGTAAAAATTATGGATATACCTGCTTCCAACACTAATGCTTCACTTGTTGTTAGTATCGACTCAGGTGATGATTCCAAGAATGACTCTATTTGATTCAAAACAAGAGTTAATAAGTTTTAAAGACCAAAATAATTCAAAAATTAACCTTACTTCAGAAAAAGATCCCATTTTATGTAATCATTGCAAAAGGACTGCATCTAACGGTGTTAGATGTTTAGGAATGTGTGTAGCAGATAATGATTACTAAAATAATTCAAATTCTTACAATAATAATCTGATGAAAAAAGTTAATAAATAAAAATCGTCTTGTGAATGTATATGAATTAAGAGGCAATTCAAAGATTTGTATGGGTAATTATTGAGATTCAATAAGTGATTTTTCTAAAGCAATTAAAATTGACCATAATAATTTTTTTTTATATTTTTGGAGAGGTTTTGCTTATGAATCTCTTGGAGAATATTCAAAAGTAGTGAAAGATTTTAAAATTTCACTGCACTTGGATCCAGAGTTTGTATTAACGAAAAGTCTTTTGGATGATTTGGATGAAAAAATTTTTGAATAATATCGCAAAAAGATTTGCGTATTTCAATTTAATGAGAACAAATTATTGCGCATTAAACTTAAAACATTAATATTATCCTAGTTAAGTTATAAATTAAGAAAATGTCAGATATTAAAAAAAAGATTAACGATTTTAAAAATATCATTAGTCCTTACAAAAAAAGTTATCTGATTGGTATAAAAAAGATAAAAACGTAAAAAATTATGGCATTCTTTTCTCTTCTTCCTTTAATTATTGCTGCCATTATTCTTCAAAGAACATGGAGAGGTGTACGTAGGATTGAAGCATCACAAATGATCACTCTTTCGTTAATAAGTTCTATGGTTCAAACAAAACCAAATACAGAAGTAGATATGTTGAATAATTTAAAAAAAGCAAAAAAAATTATTGCAGAATCAAAAAAATATTTAAAAGTAATATGCCTGAATTGAATAAAGAACTATTGGATGATTTATCACTAGAGGGTTAAAAATAAGAATCTAGATAAAGTTTCTAAAAATATTTCTCTTTAAAAATTAAATAATAATCTTAATTTCATGGTTACTTTGATAAAAAAAAATTAGATAATTTCTTTAAATCAATTTTTATTATCTGTAGGAATTCATCTTCTTTTCTACATAAGAGTTTGTAAGTTAATTCATGGGATAATATTAAAAAAGGAGTAAGGTCGATTCACCTACCACTCACCTACCAGTTTTGAACTCTTGAAATACAACAACAGATATTCAAAACTCAAGGTTTTGGAGGGGATTTCAAGGAAAATTGTCCTTGTTTTAAGAAAGGCGGCACCCAGATTCGAACTGGGGATAAAGGATTTGCAATCCTCTGCCTTACCACTTGGCCATGCCGCCGAAAAAGATTCGATTGAGTCTTTTTATGATCTTAACAGTAAGGTGTCTCATTCTCTATTATTTATATGCAATGGTCATGGAGAAGATGTAATCGCATCGCAGATAATAAAAAGATTACTTAAAAAAATAAAAAATATAAATATTGAAGTTTTGCCGTTAGTAGGAAATGGAGATGTATATGATTCCATAAAATCAAAGAATTTTCGTAAAATAGGATATTTAAAAGAGCTGCCTAGTGGAGGTTTTAGCAATCAAAGTCTGAAGGGATTTGTGCTTGATTTGTTTGCAGGATTTTTAATTGATAATTTAAGAAATTTTCTACTTGTAAAAAAGAAGTCAAAACATAACTGCAAAATTATCGCAGTAGGTGATTTCTTGCCATTACTATATGCTTGGAGTTCAGAATGCGACTTTAGTTTCATTGGAACTCCCAAAAGTGATCATACTTGGAGTAGTGGGCCAGGTTGGGATTTAAGCGACTTTTATCATAAGTTAAAAGGTTCTGAATGGGATCCATGGGAAATGTTTTTAATGAAATCTCCAAGATGTAAAAATTTAATTATGAGAGATAAAATTACAGCTAATAATTTGTATAAAAAAAATATTGATGCAAAATACTTGGGTAATCCAATGATGGATTTTGTTAATGTAACAAACGATAAGATATCAAATATTATTTCTTTTCAAAGGATTATTTTATTAGTTGGAAGTAGATATCCTGAAGCTCTTAAAAATCTTGATAATTTTTTAAATTGTTTGCAAGATTTTGATTTATCAAAGGATTTGCTAATACTTTTGCCTTTGAGCTTTAATTCGAATGTGATACAAATTCAAAATTATTTAAATAAATATGGTTTTATAAAACAGAGTAAAGTTAAATTTCTAATTGATGAAGATTCAGTATGGAAAAAGAAAGATCAATATGTAGTGATTGGAAAAGGTAAATTCAATTCATGGGCCAATATGGCAGAAGTTGGCTTGTCTAATGCAGGCACTGCTACAGAGCAAATTGCTGGCCTTGGAATCCCATCTCTTTCTCTACCAGGCCCTGGACCACAATTTACAAAATCATTTGCAAAAAGGCAATCAAGATTATTGGGAGGTAGTGTTTTAGTTTGCAAGAACAAAAAAATTCTTTTAAAACGTTTAAGTTTACTTTTGAAAGGAAAAGTTGATAGGTTAGAACAAGCAAAAATTGGAAAAAAAAGAATGGGGGAATCTGGAGCAAGTAAGAAAATCGTAGATGACATAAACCTTCATTTGTTATCTTGGTAGATGGCACTAGTTTATTAATTATTAATTCTTTTATGTATCCAATAAATGATCGGCAATATCTAAAAATTTGTGCAGAGATTGCAAAACTTATGAGTATCAGCTTATCTTCTGCTAAAAAGAAAGTAGAAATTCAAATTGCAAAAGAAGGCTCGAAAACTATTCAAGAAAAAATACAAGTTGCGCAAAATGTTTTAAAAATTTGTGAAAAAAATGATGGAGATAAATTAAGTTCTTCAAGAATACTTGATAAGCTTATGGAAACTCTCGATGGTGAAGATAATTTTTTAACTGAAGATTGATTCTTAATGTTCAAATATATTTGAGAATTTTAGTATGTCTAAATCAGCATGTACAGAAACTGTTTCGAAACATTTTTGAGCTAATTCATATCTATTCTCTCTTTCTAAGATAACTTTTAATTTATGCATAGCTTCAATTAAATATCTAACATCATTTGCTGCATAATCTAATTGATCTTTTGTTAAATCTTCGTTGCTACCCCAATCACTACTTTGCGAGCTTTTGTCCAGTTCTATGCCTAACAATTCATTAATTAAATCCTTTAAACCGTGTTTGTTTGTATAAGTTCTTGCCAACTTACTAGCAATTTTTGTACAAAAAATATTTTTTGTATTAATTTCAAGGTTGCATTTTAGAGCTGCTACATCAAATCTCGCATAGTGAAATATTTTAGTAATTTTGTCATCTTCAAGAAGTTTTTTTAAATGAGGTGAAGAAGACGTATTAAGTTCAATTTTTATACACGATGTTCTTTTAAATTCATCGCATATTTGTACTAAACAGAGCCTATCTCTTCCATGAATTAAACCCATTGCTTCAGTGTCAATAGCTAAGTAGGATGATTTTTTATAAAGATTGTATAAATCTACTGTTAAGTCGCTATAAAGAAGATCAATATTTTTATTTTCAATAGTCATTTTTTATAAATATTTAAGGAAATTTTAGGTTTAGAATATTACTTAAGATTTTATTTAATTAAGAATTTCTATCTAATAGGAATATTTTACAGAATAATTCTAAAAAATTATAATATGATGTAACTTTAATTTTTATTCTCGAGTTACTAGAAAAAATTATTTAATGTCATATTCTTTAAATTCAACATTATTGCTGACAATTCTCTTGGCTATAGGATTATTTTTTTTCCTTAGGGCTTCCAGTAAAGATAGAACAACCATCGTTGAGATTTCATCTTCTCAACAGCCAATTAAGGTTTTAAATGGTTTATGTGAATGGCTTAATTTGAGGGGATGGAAGCAAACAGGAGGAGATTTTGAAGAAAGAATTTTAATATTCAAGGGTCAAGTTGTTTCTAGTAAATTTTTAGCAATTTTTTTGGGTTTTCTTGGCGGTTTTGGTTCTTGTGCTTTGGGATTAGTAATTATTCAAATATATCCTGAATTGGGTTGGTGGCCTATTCTTTTGGGATTAATTGGTGGACCTTTGTCTGGAATCGTTTATTTTAAAAAATCAGCAAGAGAAGAGAAATTTGAATTAAGGTTGATCAACGAAAATGAAAATGAATCAACTTTTATGAGACTTAGAGCACATAGGGATGAATTAATCTCTTTAGAAAATGAACTCGGAGAAAAACTTCAATTGAAAAGTGACGGTTCTTTATTTAAAACACCTATTTAAGATACATAAAATTTTTTTGATAATTTTCAATCAAAAATATTATTTTCTATACAGAATTTCTCTAACTCTTTATCGTTAAACCAATCTTGGGGTTTTGTAAAAATTGTTGTAAGAAATTCCTCTCGAGAATTCTTTCTAGCTTTATATCCATATTCCCATCTAGCTAAAGGCGGCAAGGACATTAATATAGATTCAGTTCTGCCATTTGTTTGTAGTCCAAAAATTGTCCCTCTATCCCAAACTAAATTGAATTCGACATATCTACCTCTTCGATATAACTGGAATTCTCTTTCCTTCGATGAATATATTTGAGAAGCTCTTTTTTCAATAATGGGCAAATATGAAGGGAGGAATGCCTGACCACAGTTTTCCGCTAAAGAAAATAAATCATCCCAATTCAAATTAGATCTGCTGATATTCTGTGAAGCTTTTGATGCTTTTCCATTTTGATTATTTCCTCTATAAATATTTCCTGAACCATCTTGATAATCATAAAAAATTCCTCCTATGCCTCTAGATTCATTTCTATGCTTTAAGAAGAAATATTCATCACACCATGGTTTGAAAACTTTATGCAAATCTTGATCTACTTTCTCACAAGCTTTTTTATGTTCATTATGAAAATTCCTTACATCAGAAAGATAAGGATAAAAAGGGGTTAAATCTGCACCTCCCCCAAACCACCAAACAGGACCAGCTTCGAAATATCGATAATTCAGATGAACTGTAGGAATATATGGATTCTTAGGATGCAAAACCATAGAAGTTCCCGTAGCAAACCATTCATGACCTTTTGCTTCGGGCCTTTGAGAGATTATAGATTGAGGTAATTCTTTTCCCTGTACTTCGGAGAAATTAACGCCTGCTTGCTCAAAAATAGAACCATTTTTCAATACTCTTGATCTTCCACCGCCACCTTCGTCTCTGAGCCAGGATTCCTCTGTAAATTTCCCTTTGCCATCTACATTCTCAAGTCCTGAACAAATGTTGTCTTGCAGAGTTAATAAGAGATTTTTAGTTTTTTCTCTGGAGTTTTTAGGAGGTTCTTTCAACATGTATTTAGTAAATCTTGAAGAAAAAAAATTTTTTGGTTAATTATAAGTTTCTCTTTATAATTTCTCTTAGGGGGTCCTTATTGCCTATTATTTGATAGTTCGACATAGTTCTTAATCTTTTAAACAGTCGACTACCTTGTCAAAATATTTAAAAATTTAATGACCACAATAGAAGATGCGAATTTTGCTTTACAAAAAGTTCTAGATGCTGGATCACAGAAAAATGTAATTGAATTAGCTTGGATTAAAAATATAAGAGTAACTATACCGAGAGTAATCGTAACATTATCATTACCATCGTTTGCAAATTCTCAGAGAGATAGAATTGTACAAGAGGTTAGAGGCGCACTACTGGATTTTGAAGATATTGATGATGTTCAAATAGAAGTAGATAATAATCCGTCCAGAACAGAATCTCAAAATCAAAGTAATGCTCCGGAGTTGCAGAAGATTGAGGGAATTCAGCACATCATAGCTGTTAGCAGTGGTAAAGGTGGAGTTGGAAAAAGTACCATTGCAGTTAATCTCGCTTGTTCTCTAGCTAAATTAGGCTTGAAAACTGGTTTGCTGGACGCGGATATATATGGACCTAATACTCCCTCAATGATGGGAGTTGCCGAACAAAATCCAACGGTTACAGAAGGAACTGGCAGTGATCAAAGGTTAATACCAATTAATAAATATGGAATTTCATTGGTATCAATGGGTTTCCTCATAGAAGAAGGTCAGCCAGTTATATGGAGAGGTCCAATGCTTAATAGTATTATCAGACAATTTTTATACCAAGTTGAATGGAATAATCTTGATTTTTTGGTAATTGATTTACCTCCTGGAACAGGAGACGCTCAAATATCCCTTTCTCAATCTGTGCCTATTTCTGGAGCTATAGTTGTCACTACTCCTCAACAAGTATCTTTGCAAGATGCAAGGAGGGGATTAGCAATGTTTAAACAACTCGGAGTACCTTTACTGGGAATTGTAGAAAATATGTCAGTATTTATTCCGCCAGATATGCCAGGTAAAAAATATGAAATCTTTGGTAAAGGTGGTGGACAAACATTAGCTAACGAAAATGACTTACCATTATTAGCTCAAATTCCTATTGAAATCCCTCTCGTTGATGATAGTAATAAAGGTGTACCAATCTCAATAAGCCAGCCCAATAAAGAAAGCTCTGTCTTATTTTGTAATTTAGCTCAATTAATTAAGAATCAATTTGTTAAAAGTTATTAATGTTTAAGAGAATTTCTTTATTAAATAAAAGAGGATTTTTACAAAAAAAAGACAAATTTAATAGAGGTTTTTTATTTTCTCCGCTACTTATTATTCCTCTGTTTTTAGTTATTATTTCCGGTTTTTTGATAAAAAGTATTCAGGGTGATTTTTTAGTATCGAACTATTTAGGTCATATCGTAACCGGTTTTTTAGGTTATTTCTTAGCATTTTTCATTTCTTATATACCGCTAGAGAGTCTTAGAAAGTATGTTGTTCCATTTTATTTTTGTACTCTTATATCCTTATTACTTATTTATTTTTTTGGGATTTCAGTTTCTGGAGCTCAAAGATGGCTAAACTTGGGCATATTTTCTTTTCAGCCTTCAGAGGTTGCTAAACTTAGTATTGTATTAACTCTTGCTTTAGTACTCGACAAAAAAATAATTCTAACAATAAGAGATTTAGTATTGCCCTTATTACTAGTAGTTATTCCTTGGTTATTAATTTTCTTTCAACCGGACTTAGGTACCTCTTTAGTTTTAATTGTTTTGACAGGTGTTATGCTCTATTGGTCTCAAATGCCCATAGAGTGGATTTTGATATTAGTGTTTTGTATTATCACATCAATATTATATCTAACCTTACCAACTCTTCTTATTTTCTGGATTCCAGTTATAGGATATCTTGCTTATAGATCTTCAAAAAATAAAATTATTTCTTCTGCTCTCGCTATTTCGTTCCATTTATTAGTGGCAAAATTTACACCAATTTTGTGGCAATATGGCTTAAAAGAATATCAAAAAGATAGATTAATTTTATTTTTAGATCCAAGTAGAGATCCATTAGGTGGCGGATATCATTTGATACAGAGTAAAATTGCAATTGGTTCTGGAGGGTTATTTGGGACTGGTTTACTACAAGGTAAGCTGACTAATTTGCAATTTATACCTGAACAACATACTGATTTTATATTTAGTGCTTTAGGGGAAGAATTAGGTTTTGTGGGGTGCGTTATAGTTTTATTTTTGTTCTTTTTTTTGATTAAAAAACTTATTAATACTGCAATAATTGCTAGGACTAACTTTGAATCTCTAATTGTTATTGGAATAGCCTCAACTTTTTTATTTCAAATAATTATTAACTTATTTATGACTATTGGATTAGGACCAGTTACTGGGATTCCCCTTCCTTTTATGAGCTATGGTCGAACGTCATTGGTAACTAATTTTATATCTATTGGATTTGTTTTATCTATATTGAAACGTTCTAGATCACTAAGAAGTTGATGAAATCACAAATAACTATAAAAAAAATTCAAGAGCTTTTGATTAAAGAAGTTAAAACTATATATGTGGATGATGATACATCCAGAAGAATGTGGTGGGCTTCTTTAGAAGTGATTCAAAAAGATTTCCTTTCTCAGAATTATAAAGAGGGAGGTATATGGGTTGCCTCGCCTTTGCCAACTTTTAATGATAAAAAATTTTTAAATCAACTTCATGGATGGCTTTGGTCTCCTGAGGGGTTTCCATACTTTCAAAATGAGAAAGCAGGTTTTTTACCAGTCAATAGTTCAGAAAAGATAAAAAAAGGTCTCGATTTAGTTAGTAATTATAAAGTCTTAAATCTTTGTCAAGAAGATGGCTATGAACCTTTTTTGATGATAATTACTCCAAATTTTCAATGTGTATTATCAATCGTAGGAGAAAAAGATAAAAAAATTCTATTAATGAAGTGTGATGAAGAGAGCCTTAAACTTTCAATTGAATTAATGCATGCAAAATTAAATCAAGAAAATCATGAGGAAGGAGTAAAATTTCGTAATGCAATCAATAATTTAGGTAACCTTAATATCAATAGTCAATTTGAAAAATTATTTTGGCCAATATTATCGGCAAAATTAGCAAATATTACACCAAATCACAATATAAAGAATTCTGTGAAAAATGATGAAAAAAATGTGCAAATAACTGAAGCAAAATTATTACGTGCAATTTCTCATGAAGTAAGAACTCCTTTGGCAACAATAAGAACCTTAATAAGTTCTACTTTAAAAAAATATAAAATGGATGATTCAATGAGAAATCGTTTAATTCAAATAGATAATGAATGTAATGAACAAATTGATAGGTTTGGGTTAATCTTTAATGCAGCAGAATTAGTTGGTAATGAAGTACCATCATTGAATAACTTGGCGAAGATTAATTTAGCCGAAATTTTCAAAAAGCTTGCTCCTTTATGGAATAAACAATTAAACCGACGTGGTATTTCTTTGAAGATAGATGTCCCCAAACAACTTCCACAAATTTTGAGTGATTCTGAAAAATTAGAATTAATGTTAAGAGGATTAATTGATAAAAATACAAGAGGATTAAAGGAAGGTAGTACATTAATTTTAGAATTAAGACCAGCTGGTCAAAAACTCAAACTTCAACTCAAAGTACAAAAATTAGATAACAATCAAAAAGAAATTCTCAAAAAAGATAACAGTTCTGATATTGGTCCTGTTTTAAATTGGGACCCTCAAACTGGAAGTTTACAGCTTAGTCAAAATGCCACTCAAAAGTTGTTAGTTAGTTTAGGAGGGCATGTCACAAAAAGACGTGATACAGGTTTGACAGTATTTTTTCCGATTTCAGATTCACAATAAAATAAGAAGCAAGTTTTCCATATATTAAATAATGTAGAAAATTTCCTATTAATTTTGAATTTTGCAAAATATGAATGCTAGTTTCTTATTAGAAATAACTCAAAATCTAGGATGACTGAAACTTTAGTTGGTCAATTTCCAAAGCATATAGGAAGCACTGGGGGTTTATTAAACTCAGCAGAAACCGAAGAAAAATATGCTATTGCATGGAAAAGTTCCAAGGAACAAGCATTTGAATTGCCCACCGGTGGAGCGGCTATAATGCATGAAGGTGATAATTTAATGTATTTTGCAAGAAAAGAACAATGTCTTGCATTAGGGACACAATTAAGAGCCTTCAAACCAAGAATTGAAGATTTTAAAATCTACCGAATTTTCCCAGGTGGTGATATTGAATTTTTACACCCCAAAGATGGTGTTTTCCCTGAAAAAGTAAATGAAGGCAGAGAGAAAGTAGGTCATAATCCTAGAAGAATAGGTGAGAATCCTAATCCAGCTGGGTTGAAATTTACAACTAAGAATACTTTTGATTAACTTCCTTAAAGTTGATATAAAAGAAGAAAATAATTATAATTTGGGCTGACATTATTAATATGATCAGCTCACAAAAAGATAGTTTTTTAAAGGCTTACAAAGAAGGTAAAAATTTTATACCTATCGTTCAAACTTGGCCCGCAGATTTAGAGACTCCATTATCGACTTGGTTAAAATTATCTTCAAAAGATTCCCATGGTGTTTTTCTTGAATCTGTTGAAGGTGGGGAGAATTTAGGTAGGTGGAGCATTGTTGCTACTAAACCTCTTTGGGAAGCCGTTTGTTATGGAGAAGAAATAATTAAAACTTGGAATAATGGCAAAACTGAAATACATAAAGGTGATCCTTTTGATGTTTTGAGAAGTTGGACAAACGAATACAAGTCAACTATGCTTGATGATTTACCATCAATTGGACAGTTATATGGCTCTTGGGGTTATGAATTAATAAATCGAATAGAACCAAGTGTTCCAATAAATGAAATACTAGACAACAAAATCCCTTATGGTTCCTGGATGTTTTTTGATCAGTTAGTTGTTTTTGATCAAATAAAAAGATGCATTACTGCAGTGGTTTATTCAGATACAACTTCTTTAAAAGAGTGTGAAATTGAAGAATTGTATCTAAATTCAATTTCTAAAATTAAGAAAACTAGAAATTTAATGAGAGTTCCTCTAAAAGAAAATGAGTTTTTAGATTGGAATGATAATGAGAATTTAAATTTAGATCTAGAAAGTAATTGGGAGAAAAAAGATTTTGAGGATGCAGTTCTCTCTGCAAAAGAATACATAAGAAAGGGAGATA
The DNA here is from genome assembly GCA_902535175.1 of uncultured Prochlorococcus sp. Taxonomy (GTDB): domain Bacteria; phylum Cyanobacteriota; class Cyanobacteriia; order PCC-6307; family Cyanobiaceae; genus Prochlorococcus_A. Next base: position 76,279 of record CACASR010000004.1, on the reverse strand, counting down.
TCTTTCAAATAGTTATTAGTCAGAGATTCCAAACTCAAGTCAATAATGATCCCTTTAATTTATATAGAAGTTTGAGGATGGTTAATCCATCTCCATACATGTCATTTTTTGATTTTGGCTCATGGTATCTGATAGGTTCAAGTCCTGAAGTAATGGTTAAAGCAGAAAAAAATAAAAATAGTCAGATTGTTGCAAGCTTAAGACCAATAGCGGGTACTAGACCTAGAGGTATTGATGATCAGCAAGACTTGGAATTAGAAAAGGAATTATTAAAAGATCCAAAAGAGATAGCTGAGCATGTAATGCTAATTGATCTTGGGAGAAATGATCTTGGAAGAGTTTGTGAAATTGGTACTGTCAAGGTCAAAGATTTAATGGTTATTGAGAAATATTCACATGTTATGCATATAGTTAGTCAAGTTGAGGGAATCTTAAAAAACAATTCTGATGTATGGGATTTGCTCAAAGCATCCTTTCCCGCTGGAACAGTAACTGGGGCACCAAAAATAAGAGCAATGCAATTAATTAAAGAATTTGAAAAAGACGCTCGAGGACCTTATGCGGGTGTTTATGGATCTATTGATATTAACGGTGCATTAAATACAGCTATTACAATAAGAACAATGATAGTTAAACCCTCAAAAGATGGAAAATATAGTGTATCGGTTCAGGCAGGCGCTGGAATAGTTGCAGATTCTTCACCTGAAAATGAATATCAAGAGACAATTAACAAAGCTAAAGGAGTACTAAAAGCATTAGCATGTTTGAATAAATAAATGAGTAAAGATATTCTTTATAAAGGTTTTGAGGTGGAACTTTTTACAGGTTCTTTAAATTCTCATATTGGTGTTTCAGCTGATATTGAGAAAAAATTTTCTGATTTTGTAAAAGAGCCAGATAACAGAAATGTTGAATACATAACAACACCTGAAAAAGACTATAAGTTTTTATACGAGAAATTAATAACTCCAAGAAAAAAGTTAAGGAAGTGGCTAAATACTAAAAATTTAACAATCATTCCTTCATCCACTCTTTGTTTTAAACACGATGTTCAATTTCAAAGATCAGATATTGACAATGTCTATCATCAATTTATTCAAGATAATTATGGAATATCTATTGCAACTTCAAGTGTCCATATAAACGTAGGAATAGATGATTTAGATAAACTTTTTACAGCTATAAGACTTATAAGATCGGAGGCTGCTCTATATCTATCATTAAGTGCTAGTTCACCTTTTTTAAATAATAAAATTACTAATAACCATTCTCAGAGATGGATCCAGTTTCCTAAAACCCCAAGTAGGGTACCTTTTTTTGTAAATCATAATTCTTATATCGACTGGATAGAGGAAAATATATCTAATAAAAATATGCAAAATATTAGGCATTTTTGGTCGTCAATCCGACCAAATGGTCCCCAAAGACCTTTAATTCTTGATCGGTTGGAATTAAGAATTTGTGATTTTGTTCACGACATTAATCTGCTTTTAGGGATAACGGCCTTGATAGAACTAAGGATTTTAAATTTGTTTGAAAATATTAATACCTTAGATCCTATGAAAGCTAGTATTTTTTCTATGGATAAGTTGTCAGAAATATGTGATCAAAATGAAATTAATGCTGCTAAAGATAGTCTGAATTCAGAGTTAATTCACTGGCAAGATGGAAAAAAAATTAATTGTAGAGAGTGGATTCAAAACTTATTATCAGATTTATCATCCACAGCAGAAGATTTTGGTATGAGACATCTTTTAGATCCTATCTATAAAGTGCTTGAAGAAGGCAATCAATCTATGATATGGATAAATCAATATGAAAAAGGTCTTTCTATTGAGCAGATAATGAAAATTTCTATAGAAGATATGATTAGGAGTGAGGCCAATAATGTTTGATTATTTAAATAAATATTTGATCTGAACATTTTCACTTGTGACATAATGATTATATGGAATCTTTTCGACAGATAAAAAATAATAATGTGGATCTGATAAGTAACAACGATCCACTTGATAAAAATCGTCTTTTAATTGAAGATCTATGGGAATCTGTGCTCAGAGAAGAATGCCCAGATGATCAAGCAGAGAGATTGATACAGCTTAAAGAATTAAGTTATTCAAAACAAATTGATGGCGATAGTTCAAAAACTTTTAAAAATGAAATAGTTGATATTGTAAATTCTATGGATTTAGCAGAATCCATAGCAGCAGCAAGGGCATTTTCATTGTATTTTCAGCTCGTAAATATTTTGGAACAAAGAGTTGAGGAAGATAGATATATACAAAGCTTTACAAATAAGGATGTTCAAAAATCTCCCGATAATCTTGATCCTTTTGCCCCAGCATTGGCTAGGCAAAATGCTCCAGTAACCTTTAGAGAATTATTTTACAGGCTGAGGAAATTAAATGTACCACCAGGAAAATTAGAGGAGTTATTACAGGAAATGGATATTCGTTTAGTTTTTACTGCACATCCGACGGAGATAGTTAGACATACGATTAGACATAAGCAAACAAGAGTAGCAAATTTGTTAAAAAAAATTCAGATTGAGCAATTTCTAACAAAAGAAGAAAAAAATTCTCTAAAGACCCAATTAAAAGAGGAAGTAAGACTTTGGTGGAGAACAGATGAATTGCATCAATTTAAACCTTCAGTTTTAGATGAGGTTGATTATGCATTGCATTATTTTCAGCAAGTTTTATTTAATGCGATGCCTCAATTGAGGGGCAGAATCGCTGAAGCACTCACCGAAAATTATCCAGATGTGCAGATGCCCTCTGAATCTTTTTGTAACTTCGGTTCTTGGGTAGGCTCTGATAGGGACGGTAATCCATCGGTCACTCCTGAGATAACATGGAGAACTGCTTGCTACCAAAGGCAATTGATGTTGGAAAGATATATTATTGCGACGTCTAATCTTAGAGATCAATTAAGTGTCTCGATGCAATGGAGTCAAGTCAGTTCCTCTCTATTAGAGTCACTCGAAACTGATAGGGTTAAATTCCCTGAAATATATGAAGCTAGAGCTACAAGGTATAGATCAGAACCTTACAGATTGAAATTAAGTTATATTTTAGAAAAATTAAGGCTTACACAAGAGAGAAATAATTTATTAGCTGAAAGTGGGTGGAAATTTGCCTTAGAGGGAGAAATAGATAACAAAAATCTAGATAAAGTTGAAAACTTATATTACAAGTCAGTAAACGAATTTACTTACGATCTCGAACTAATTAAAAATAGTTTGATTAGTACAGATTTAACTTGTGAGTCTGTAGACACATTACTTACTCAAGTTCATATTTTTGGATTTTCTTTAGCAAGTTTAGATATTCGTCAAGAAAGTACAAGGCATAGTGACGCTATACAAGAGCTTACAAATCATCTTGATTTATCTGTCCAATATGACCAAATGTCCGAGGAAGAGAAAATTAAATGGCTTATAGAGGAATTAAATACAAAAAGGCCTTTAATTCCATCTGACATTAACTGGAAAAAAACTACAGAAGAAACCTTTTCAGTTTTTAAAATGGTTAAGAGACTACAGCAAGAATTTGGAAGTCGTATTTGTCATTCTTATGTTATTTCAATGAGTCATAGTGCATCTGATTTGCTTGAAGTTCTCTTACTGGCAAAAGAAATGGGACTTATTGATCAAAATTCACAAAAATCAAAATTATTAGTTGTGCCTCTTTTTGAAACTGTGGAAGACCTTAAAAGAGCACCAGAAGTAATGGAAAAGTTGTTTAAATTAGATTTCTATAGATCATTATTGCCAAAAGTAGGAGAATCTTTTAAACCTCTACAAGAATTAATGCTTGGATATTCTGATAGTAATAAAGATTCGGGGTTTGTTTCTAGTAATTGGGAAATTCATAGAGCCCAAATAGCTCTTCAAAATCTCTCAAGTAGAAACAATATATTGCTAAGACTATTTCATGGCAGAGGAGGTTCTGTAGGGAGAGGTGGAGGACCAGCCTATCAGGCAATATTAGCTCAACCAAGCGGCACTTTAAAAGGGCGAATAAAAATAACAGAACAAGGTGAAGTTTTAGCTTCTAAATATAGTCTTCCCGAACTTGCTTTATACAATCTTGAGACTGTCACTACAGCGGTAATTCAAAATAGTTTGGTGAATAATAGACTTGACGCTACTCCAGAATGGAATCAATTAATGTCTAGGTTGGCAGAAACATCAAGATCTCATTATAGAAAATTAGTGCATGATAATCCTGATTTGTTAAATTTCTTTCAAGAGGTAACTCCAATAGAAGAAATAAGCAAATTACAGATATCTAGCAGGCCTGCTAGAAGAAAAAAAGGTACAAAAGATTTATCAAGTTTAAGAGCTATTCCATGGGTATTTGGTTGGACACAAAGTAGATTTCTTTTGCCAAGTTGGTTTGGAGTAGGCACTGCATTGTCATCTGAATTAAATTCAGATCCACAACAAATTGAATTATTAAGAGTTCTGCATCAAAGATGGCCATTTTTTAGGATGCTTATATCTAAGGTAGAAATGACATTGTCTAAGGTGGATTTGGAAGTTGCTAGATATTATGTTGATACTCTTGGCAGTAAAGAAAATAAAAATTCTTTTGATGATATTTTTGAAGTAATATCTAAAGAGTATAATCTTACAAAAGCTTTAGTACTTGAAATTACTGGTAAAAATAAGCTCCTAGAATCTGATAGAGACTTGAAATCATCAGTAAGCTTGAGAAATAAGACAATTATTCCATTAGGGTTTTTACAGGTATCACTTTTAAGAAGACTCAGAGAACAGACAAGACAACCTCCAATAAGCGAATTTATTATAGATAAAGATGAATCTAGAAGAGCTTACAGCAGAAGTGAACTATTGAGGGGAGCACTTTTAACTATTAATGGGATAGCAGCTGGCATGAGAAATACAGGTTGATAATTGCAATATTTTTCTAAAAAAAAACTTATTCTTCCAGAAGGTTATTTTGTTAACTCTTCTCAAATCCCATTAGCTAAAGAAGTTAACAAACTTTTAGCGAATTGTGGTTGTGAGACATTTCCAATAAAACCTCTTTCTGAGGCTATTCAGAAAAGTAATTTCTTTTTTACCATACAGAATGAATTAAAAAATAAATTATATGGCTTTGTAAGGGTTACTTCCGACAGGGGATTGAATGCTAACCTTTGGAATTTAAGTGCATTGCCAGGTAATAATCAGCAACTTTATTATTCAATATTGCTTCAAGTAACTCTTGAGAAAATAAATAGAGAAATGCCTGGATGCAGTATTTCTGTACAGGCTCCAGTATCTTCTTTTATGAGTTTAGAGGAAAATGGATTCATAATAGATCCAAATGGAATAAGAGTAATGGGATATAAACTTTAAAAATCATTTTACGAGCATGGAGGGATTCGAACCCCCGACTCTCAGAACCGGAATCTGATGCTCTATCCAACTGAGCTACATGCCCTTTATTTTTTCAATTTCTTTAAAGAGAATCTAAATACTTCAAACTTAGCTAATTTAATTAATGAATGCACAAAAAAATTTTTTTAAATAAATTAAAAATTAAAAATTTTCGGAACCATAAAAGTTTTGAAATTGATTTAAATGAGCAAAGAGCAATTGTTCTTGGCTGTAATGGTGTTGGCAAGTCAAATTTACTTGAATCGGTTGAATTTTTAAGTCAATTAAAATCTAATAGAGCACTAAGCGATAAAGATTTAATAGAGAACGAAAGTGATATGGCTGTAGTTATAGGACAGATCAATTTTAAAGATGATCTAAAGTTAAATTTATTCCGAAAAGGTCCCAAAAGAATTTATGTCAATGAATCAATCTTGAAAAAACAGAGTGAAATAAAGAATTATATTCGGAGTGTGTGTTTTTGTTCAAATGATATAGATATTGTTAGAAGTGAACCCAGTTATCGAAGAACATGGATTGATAAAGTAGTATCTCAGCTTGAACCAGTATATTTTGACCTGATAAGTAGATTTAATAGGCTTTTAAAACAAAGAAGTCAATTTTGGCGTTCGGAAAGTTTCTTAAAAACCCAATCCACAGATATTGTTGAAAGCTTTGATATTCAAATGTCAATAATAAGTACAAGAATTTTTAGGCGCAGAAGAAGAGCTCTATTAAAGATAAAACCATACGTTGAATATTGGCATAATCATTTAAGTAAATCTCAAGAGCAAATAAGTATAAATTATCTTTCGGGGATACAAAATATAAGTCCAGAAGAAGAAGAAGAAGAAGTTATTAGTGAAAAAATAGCAGAACAACTCTTAAATCAGCGTTCAATAGAAGCATTGACTGGTAAATGTAATTTTGGACCTCATCGTGATGATATTGAGTTTCTAATCAATAATGTTTCAGTTAGAAAATATGGTTCCTCAGGACAGCAAAGGACTTTTATTTTAGCTTTAAAGATGGCTGAACTCGATTTATTAACTAAAACATTACATGTTCCTCCAATACTTATATTGGATGATGTGTTGGCGGAATTAGATTTAACTAGGCAAAATTTGTTATTAAATTCCGTTGGTAAAGATAGTCAATGTTTTATAAGTGCGACACATTTAGATAAATTTAATCAGTCTTTCTTAGGCTCGTCTCAAATGATTCACTTATAATTTAAAAAAGGGATGATTTTAGCTAGTCTTAATTTTATAGAAATTTCTTAAATGGATATCTACAAAAAAAGTCAAATTTTAAGTTCTTTAAGTGATGAGCAAAAATTAAGTCATCAAAGTAAACACCTCTTGTTGGAACTTTATAAATGTGATCGAGAAAAATTAAATGACGAATCCTTTTTGCGCTGTATTTTAAATAGAGCTGCTAAATTGGCAAATGCAACGGTTTTGAATTTGATAAGTAATAAATTTGAGCCTCAGGGGGTTACGGCAATTGCATTACTGGCAGAATCTCATATTTCAATACATACTTGGCCTGAATCTAATTATTCGGCAGTCGATATTTTTACATGTGGTCAGAATATGATGCCTGAACTAGCTAGTCAATATTTAATTGAGTCTTTGATGGCTAAAGAACATTCTTTGCGTGTCATTGAGCGAAATCCACCTTCAAAAGTCTCTAAACAGATCAGAACCGTTTTTTGACAATATTTACCTATTTAATTTTCCGCTTACTAGTCCCTCAAGATCTAAACTTGTGCAATTAAATCCTAAATTAGAAAAATATTGAACTATCTCACTAAAATTATAGTTGTTAAAAAAATGCTTTAATTCATCTTGGGGAATTTCTATTCTTGCAGTTGACCCTTGGCACCTAACTCTAACCTCCGATAATCCACGTTCTTTAAGATATTCTTCTGCTGTCTCAACCATTTTTAGCCTTTCACTAGTTATTTCATGGCCATAAGGAAATCTTGATGATAAGCAAGGTTGAGCAGGTTTATCCCACCAAGGAAAACCCAATGCTCTTGATATATCCCTAATGTCTTGTTTAGAGACTTTAAATTTTGCAAGGGGAGAGATGACTCCTGCTTGTTTTGAGGCTTGTATACCTGGTCTGTAATCTTTTAGATCATCCAGATTGACTCCATCTAAAACAATCTTGTAATTAAGTTTTTTAGAGAGGAAGGTTGTATGTTTATGGAGCTCTTTTTTGCATGCAAAGCACCTATCCTTAGGATTTTCACTGTAACTTGATTGGTCTAATTCTGATGTTTTAATTTCTAAATGCTTTACTCCAATCCATTTTGCTTGCCTTCTTGCTTCTTCACGAAGAGTATTGGCTAATGCAGGAGAAATACCAGTGATAGCAATTGCTTTGCTACCTAATTGCTCGAATGCTAATGATGCTACTAATGTACTGTCAACACCCCCAGAATAAGCAATACAAACACTATCAAGAGTTTTTATGTATCTTCTAATTGTATAAAGCTTTTCACTTTGTTCATCAGAGAGAATTTCTAGTTGATTGAACATGCTAATTACTTTAAAATTCAAATTACCTATGAATAGGTTGAATTTATTATTAAATCTTTAATAATATTCTTATCTATATCTTAGATTAAATTTACTAATTTTGTTCAATTGACGAATTCGAGTAGAAATAGAGGAATTGGAATTGTCACAGCAAATGACAGTCAAGAGAGATCAAAAGGTCAATTACATATTTATGATGGAGAGGGTAAGGGGAAAAGCCAGGCTGCTTTGGGAGTAGTTCTTAGGACAATAGGATTAGGAATATGCGAAAAAAGACAATCAAGAGTTTTACTTCTAAGATTTTTAAAAGGCCCTGAGAGGCCATATGACGAGGATTCAGCTATAGAGGCTTTACAAAGAGGTTTTCCACATTTAATTGACCATGTCAGGACAGGAAGATCTGAATTCTTTACTGCTGACCAAGTGACAAAGTTTGATGTTAGAGAGGCCGAAAGAGGATGGAATATCGCTAAAGGAGCAATTGCTAGTTCTCTTTATTCTGTAGTTGTACTCGACGAGTTGAATCCAGTTCTTGATTTAGGAATGCTTGATATCAATGAAGTTGTTGATGCTCTTCAAAATCGTCCAGATGGATTAGAAATAATTATTACTGGAAGAGCAGCCCCGCCCTCTTTGGTAAGAATATCTCAACTCCATTCTGAAATGAGACCACGTTTAGTAGGAGACTTATTAGGACGAACCAGAAAAAGTAGTGATAGTGGTGGAATTGAAATTTATACGGGTGAAGGAAAGGGTAAATCCACAAGTGCACTCGGTAAAGCTCTTCAAGCTATCGGTAAAGGAATATCTCAAGATAAAAGTCATAGAGTTTTAATATTACAGTGGTTAAAGGGTGGAAATGGTTATACCGAAGATGCGGCCATAGAAGCTTTGAGAGAAAGTTACCCTCATTTAGTAGATCATTTGCGTTCAGGCAGAGATGCCATCGTATGGAGAGGTCAGCAACAACCAATTGATTATGTTGAGGCTGAAAGAGCATGGGAAATTGCTAAAGCTGCTATTTTGTCTGGTTTGTATAAAACAATCATTTTAGATGAATTAAATCCAACTGTTGATTTAGAATTGTTACCTGTGGAATCTATACATCAAACGCTATTAAAAAAACCAGCAGATACAGAAATTGTAATTACTGGGAGGTGTAAAAATGAACCTTCATACTTTGAACTGGCTGACGTTTACTCTGAAATGGTTTGTCATAAGCATTATGCAAATGTGGGAGTTGATTTGAAAAGAGGTGTAGATTACTAACTATTCTTGAAAATTAATTGCACGATATTTTTTTACCTTTTCAATGCCGCCTTCAATAGATCTTGAATTAATTTTAAATTTAGACAAGATTCTTGAAGCTTTTTCAGAACGTTTTCCCGATTTACATATAGTGAAAACCTCTTTACTTAAACTTTCTTTGTGAATAAATTTTAAGTCGGATTCTTGGTTCAGATGACTTAAGGGAATTGAAATAGATCCCTCTATTGCAGAAGTAGAAAATTCTTCATTTTCTCTAACATCAATTAAAAGAATTTTGTTGGGTTTTGCTTTGTATAACCTATTGAAGTCAATAGCGTTAATACTGTTAATTTTATCGTTTTTCTCACAATATTCATCACTATTATAAAAGCTCTCAAACTGAGACAGATTTTTTATTTGTTTATTTAAATGATCACTTTTTAGATGTAACTTTTTCATATTCATATTCAATAGATTAAAAATTAAAATCTTCCCATCTAAAATTTCACCTTTTTTTAAAATGATTTTAATAATTTCATTAACCTGAAGAATTCCTATTAAACCTGTTGAAACTCCCACAACCCCGTGTTCTGTACAACTAGGGGCAGCATTTTTTGAAGGTGATTCTGGAAGTAAGTCTCTTAAATTAGGACTATTTTTATATAAATTGAAAACACTCACTTGCCCTTCAAAGCCTTGTACACTTCCAAAAACTAGGGGTTTATTTAATATCAGGCATGAATCATTTATTAAATATCTTGTGCCAAAGTTATCCGAGCAATCACAAATAACATCAAACTCCTCTATTAATTCAAGAGCATTTTTAGGATTAATTCTCTTTGAAAAGGTTAATATTTCACAATTAGGATTGAATTTTTTAATTCTTTCCCTCGCAGAATCAATTTTAAGATTACCGATAGTATTTGTTTCATGAATTATTTGTCTCTGGAGATTAGACTTTTCAACTTGATCGTTATCAACTATTCCAATTCTCCCAATACCTGCTGCAGCTAAATAAAGCAAAACGGAAGACCCAAGCCCACCTGCACCAATACATAATACTGAGCTGTTTTTTAGATATAGTTGACCCTCATAACCTATCTCTTTGAGGGTTAAATGTTTTTGATATCTTTCTTCTTCATCGGAGTTTAAGAAATTAAATTTGATATCTTTGGACATTTCGATCCCTTAATGTTTGAGAGCTAAACTATGAAAACATAATAATTAAAATAACAATTTTAGCCTTTTAAATTTTTCTTATTACTGGGATTTATTAATGTTTTTGTTAGAACTAGATGATAATGTGAAGTTTTTATAAATCAATTTTAAGTTAAAATATCTTCAAAAACCTTATATACCAATGCCTCTAAAAAAATACAAAATGTTTCGGTTCGGAATTTTGCATAACTAAAAGGTAGTCAACAGACGTTTTTTCCGATACTGTCTGGTTCATATATTAAGTTTACTGAATTCATGAGTGATAACACTCCAGAGTCAAACCAAGACTCCGGCTCCGATACAAGCTCAGAAACCAAAAGTTTTTCAGAGAAGTACTCTGATGTTATGGGAAAAGTCAATGAAACCCTTGGTAATGTTGATTGGACTCAAATGGGTAAGTACGGCAAGGCGGCAGGCATCATTGCTGTTGTCGTAATAGCTCAGATAATAATTAAAGTTGTCATTGACACGATAAACTTTTTCCCAATTCTCCCTGGTTTACTAGAACTACTAGGCGTAATTGTTGTCGGCCAATGGAGCTGGCAAAATCTTCGTACAAGTGAAAATCGTGAAGCTGTTCTAGATAAGGTACAAAATCTTAAAAAGACATATTTAGGGTAGTTAAAGATTACATATTTAGTATTGCTTTTACGTAATCTTTAACTTGGTTAAAGTACCCACCTCCAAACATATTGGCATGGTTCAGTATGTGATAAAAATTATAGATAATAATTCTTTTTTCAAATCCGTTTTTTATAGGAAAAAATCGATGATATTCTTCATAAAATTCTTTTCTAAAACCTCCAAATAATTTTGTCATAGCAATATCTACTTCATTATCTGCCCACCAGGATGCTGGGTCGAAAATAACCCCCTTTCCATTTTTATCTACTCCGGTATTGCCTGACCATAAATCACCATGAACTAGCGCATTTATTGGTTTGTGATCAAGCAATTCTGATTTAATTTTTTCTTTAACTTTATTTATAATTTCTTTATCTAAAGTCGTTGATTTAAGAATTAATAGTTGAGGTATTATCCTTAAGTTTAAAAAACAATCTATCCAATTATCTTCTAAGCCTTTCTTCTGATCTGTTGTTCCTATAAAACCCTCAACTGGAAACCCAAACATTTGAGGATTAGATTCAGCTGATTTTAAATGCAATTCACCTAATCCTTTGCCAAGTTTTTTTTGGTCAAAGTTATGCATATCTATCCATTCAATTAAAAGAATCTCAATATTTTTTTTATTTTTATATGCAATAACCTCAGGAATAACTAAATTTTCTTGATTAATATATTTTTTCAAATTTTGGAGACAATATTTTTCAAATTCAAGAAATTTTTTGTTTCTAATGTTTCTTTTAAGGAATAATATTTTGTTTGAGAATTCTATTCGCCAGGCACTATGAATATCACCCCCATGTACTTGCTCAATACTTTTTGGATAAGTTTCACCTAATTCTTCACAAATTTCGTTAATTTCAATAGGGGATAATTTTTGCATTTTAATGAGAAAGTCTGAAGTTATTGTTGTAGGCGCCGGTATAGCAGGACTAACTTCTGCAGCGATTTTATCAAAACAAGGCTTATCAGTAACTTTAATCGAATCTCATACTCAAGCTGGAGGATGTGCAGGCACTTTTAAAAGAAAGAATTATATTTTTGATGTTGGCGCAACTCAGGTTGCGGGATTAGAGAAGGGAGGAATACATTCTAGAATTTTTGATTTTTTAGATATTCCATCCCCAGAAGCCACAATTTTAGACCCTGCTTGCATTGTTGATTTAAATGATGGTGGTAATCCTATACCTATTTGGTATGAAAAAAGTAAATGGATTGCTGAACGAGAAATGCAGTTTCCAGGGAGTCAAAGATTTTGGAAACTTTGTACCCTAATACATGAAAGTAATTGGACATTTGCTAATAATAATCCTATATTACCAATAAGTAATTTTTGGGATTTTTCTCAACTTCTTAAAGCACTAGTCCCTTCAAACCTTTTCACAGGTATTTTACTTAAATCTACTATTTTTGATTTATTACGTATATGTGGATTATCTAAGAATGAACGCTTGATTAAATTCTTAAATCTTCAACTTAAACTTTATTCTCAAGAGGACGTTTATAATACCGCAGCATTATATGGATCTACTGTTCTTCAGATGTGTCAACAGCCACATGGTCTGTGGCATCTTAAAAAATCTATGCAGTCTTTAAGTGAATCATTAGAAAGTTCATTGATTAAAACTGGAGTTAATTTAATTTTTGGGCAAGAAGTTAATTCTATAACTTTTGACAACGTAAATATGTGTTGGAAAGTATCTGCTAATTCGAAAAAAAAATCTTTTGTTTACCAAGCAAAAGATGTGATTTATACAGCGCCTCCACAATCTTTGCTAAAGCATTTGAAAGATCCTTTAGAAAGAAAAAAAAATTATAAAAATCGACTTAATAATTTGCCTGATCCAAGTGGAGCTATAGTTTTTTATTCAGCTTTAAAAAAAGAACACATTAAAAAAATATCCTCTAATCATTATCAATTTGTTTCGAAAGAATTTTGTTCGTTATTTGTATCAATTAGTGATGATGGTGATGGAAGAGCACCAAAAGGTGAGGTTACTTTAATAGCGAGTATCTTTACTAAAACTAAAGATTGGTTTGATTTAGATCGACAAACTTACTTAAAGAAGAAAAATGGTTTCATGAAAAAAATATCGCTTGAATTGGAAAGTCAATTTGATATTGATCCTGAAAATTGGCTACATAGGGAATTAGCAACTCCGTTGGGTTTTGAAAAATGGACAAATAGACCTAATGGAATAGTAGGCGGGCTTGGTCAAAATCCAGATATTTTTGGTTTATTTGGATTATCAAGTAGGACACCTTTTGAGGGTTTATGGCTGTGTGGAGACTCGATTTATCCAGGGGAGGGGACTGCAGGTGTTAGTCAGTCTGCATTAATGGTTTCAAGGCAAATTTTGGCTTCTAAAGGTTTAGAGAATTTTAGTTTATAAAATTTTTTCTATTTTTTTTCGCTTCAGCAAGTTTTTTAGAAAGTAACTCCCAATTTTTTTCTTTAATAAGAGATTCCAGTATATTCAGCTTTTTTTTAAAATTATTTATGGAATTTAAAACATTAATCTGATTATTAATAGCTAAATCTAAGCCTAGTTGTTCATTGCCTCCTCCAACTCTAGAAGTGTCAGCAAATCCTGTAGCTGCTAATTTTTGCGTGAGATCCAATAAAGATTGATTATTTTTTGTTTGCGCAGTTTCTATAAGGGCAGAAGCTAAAAATATAGGCAAATGAGAAATTAGAGATACTGCTTCATCATGCTCTTTTGGCGAAGCTTGGCAAATTTCACAATCCATTGATTTTATGAGCTCGGAAATAGTTCTGACTGAATTTAAATCACTATTTTGTGTTGGGGTAATAATCCATTTTGCATTTTTAAAAAGACCTTCAAAACCTGAATCAACTCCTTTTTTTTCTGTTCCTGCCATTGGATGAGATCCAATAAATAGAGGATGTAAATTTTCCCATGTTTTTACAATTGGTTCTTTTACAGAGCCTACATCAGTTAGTATTGCTTCCTGAGGTATTGATGCTACTAATTGTTGAGACGGACTGATCAAATCTTTGATAGGCAATGCCAAAATTATTAGCTCACATTTTTTTAATAAGCTCAGATCACAGCTAACAAAATTTGCAAGTTTTTTATCCTTAGCTTTTTTTTCATTTAATTCATTATTTGCTATTCCATAAATTGTATGATTTAGACTTTGGAGTTTTAATCCTAAAGAACCGCCAATTAAACCTAATCCTACTATTCCAATTTTCATAGATTGATTAATTCCAGACCCTCTTATATTGATACCAATTTTTTGTATATTAGGTTCATAAATTTTGTATGTATTTGAAATTAAATTAATTATAAATGCTTGAAATTTTAAGTCATCAATATTTAAAAAATTTTTTGAGAGATCAAAGTAATAGGTGGGAACACATATATTCTTTTGGGAGAATAATTTCCAAATGTATTGAAAATGATTCTACATATCTTATTAATTCAGAAATTTTCTCTAGCTATGATTGGTTACCTCCAATTTTGATTTCTTTGTTCTTAAAGCAAGAGGATTCAACTTTTATTTTATCTAAAGAAAAAATACAATTTATAAGCCAATTTCAGATTGATTCATTGAGAAATCTAGGTTTTAATTTTATTTTGAAAAATGATCAACTTATTCTTGCAAATCATCATATTCGTTTGATAACAATCCAAGATTTACTTAATGACCCTAATTCTCGTAATCTTAAAAAGCATCGAATAGTTTATTCTGGAATTGAGGATATAAAACAGGATTTAAAAAATCATTTTAGAATTTCTTTGCTTAAAAAGGATTGGACAAAAAATTTTAATGAATTTGAATTAATCAATCAAAAATTTATAAAAGTATATGATTCATTGAAGACAAAGTTCTTCATGCGAAAGGTTTTAGGAAATAGTTATATCAATTTAAATGAAAAAGAAATTAGTTTTTTCTCAAATTTTTTTCATGAAAATTCTTTTTTTTCTGATAAATTTTTAAGGGTTAATAAAGCACTATCTAAAGGTTGGGCATGCTGGGTAAAGTTAAATGATACAAATTTAGATTGGACTTTGTATTTGCAGCCAATAGATGAACTTTCTCACATTAAGGAATTTTTTTCAAATAATAAATTTGTTTTTTTATCAGCATTGAGAAAAGATAATTTTTTCCAAATGTACCTTAAAAAACACAATTTAGATATTGACTTGGTTATAAATTTTAAAAGTAATTTTGAAGAGAAAAAGATTTCATTATATATACCCTCTAAACAGTTGCTTCCTAATAATCCTCTTTTTACTAATTCAATCTTGGATAAATGCAAAAAGTTAACACTTTTTAGAAAGGGTTTAACTTTAGTTTTGTCTGATGATATTGATTTAAAAACTAACATTGCTACAGAATTAGCTTCTAAGTACGGGAAGAGGGTATTGCTAGAGACAATTCCCTCTGGTAAAAATGAAATTCTTTGCTCTAGTTTTGATTGGTGGATTATGAATTCTCATTTAATTCAAATCCCAGAACAAATTATCATTCCTTTACTTCCTGTTCCGAATATGTCAGAACCTATAAACGCAATTATAGTCTCTCATAAAAAGAAGCTTTCTCAAGATTGGTTTAGAGACTTCTTTCTTCCTCAAGCTAGAATTAAACTTGAAAGATCTATTTCTCCTTTAAGAAGAAATTCAGGCAAGTTAATAATCTTAGATGGAAGAGCAAATAAAAGAAACTGGGGAAGATTACTTTTGCAAAACATTCAACCCTCAAAAAAAATTAACTATATGCTACCTTTTGATTAGGTTATGATTTTGTAAATAACTAAATAAATATGGGAGAAGCAAAAAGACGTAAAACACTAGGTTTACCTCCAAAAAAAAATAATACTAAAACTAAAATTGATGAGTCTCCAAGATTATTTGAATGGCTTCCCTTTACAATCAATCAAAGAGATAACCTAATTAAATTAAGTATTAAGGCCAGTTGGTTTGGAATCGGAGGGTTAGTTATCTTATGGATTGTAGTGAGATTTATAGGCCCTGCTGCTGGGTGGTGGACTTTAGCTGATTCTTTATAAATCTAAGCTACTGTTTTTATATCATTAACAGCGATTGTATTAGCGGGATTGCTATTCAATGCTTTCATTGAATTAGAACTGACTTCAGTTCCTTCTGTTAATTTCGCTTTAACCATAGATTCTACTTTATTCCTGATTTCTAAGTTTTGATCAAGCCAAATAATTGTATTATCTCTTCCTTGTCCAATATTTTCTCCTTCATAACTATACCAAGCACCTCTTCTTATTATAATATTAGTCTCTTCTGCTAAATCTAATAAACATCCTGTTGTACTAATACCTTTTCCGAAGAGAATATCAAACTCTGCAATTCTAAATGGTGGCGCAACTTTATTTTTTGCTACTTTCACTTTTGCTCTTATGCCATATTCTTCAGTACCTCTTTTAAGAGTTTGAATTCTTCTGATATCAAGTCTCACTGAGGCATAAAATTTTAATGCATTACCTCCCGTGGTTGTTTCTGGATTGCCGTATGTAACGCCAATTTTTAGGCGTAATTGATTCAGGAATATTACCGTACATCCAGATTTACCAATATTTCCTGTTATTTTCCTCATTGCTTGGCTCATTAGCCTTGCTTGGCTTCCAATTACGTGATCTCCCATCTCTCCTTCTATCTCAGCTCTTGGGGTTAGTGCTGCGACCGAGTCAACAACTACAAGATCTACTGCACTCGATCTTATAAGTTGGTCAACTATTTCCAGAGCCATTTCACCTGTATCTGGTTGTGAAACTAACAAATTTTCAACATCAACTCCTAAAGAGGCTGCATAAACTGGATCGAGTGCATGCTCAGCATCTACAAATGCTGCTACTCCTCCATTCTTTTGCACTTCAGCAATCGCGTGCAGCGTTAATGTAGTTTTTCCTGAACTTTCTGGCCCGTAAACTTCTACTACTCTTCCTTTTGGATAGCCTCCTCCTAATGCTAAATCTAAGGTGAGCGCTCCAGTAGATATTGTTTCTACTTTCATTCTTGAGGCGTCACCAAGTCTCATTATTGATCCCCGCCCAAAATTTCTTTCTATTTGACCTAAGACAAGACTTAATGCTTTGTCTTTTTCTTTTGATTCAATTTTTTTCTTTTCTTCAAGGCTCATTGTTTGATTTATCGGTTAAAGTTCTTGTAATTATTCTAAATTTGGAAATTTTTATTTAAACCAAACTTCATAAATACATACTATAGTACATCTGTACTCTAACTGAATATCTTTAAATTGCAACTAATTCCTTAAGGTTATCTAATTTTAATAATTTGATTTCATTACTTAAAGTATATTTATCAGATCCTTTCAAATATCCCCAATCTGCTAGGTAGCATGGAATATGAGAAGTTTCTGAATTTTGTTTAATATCTATTAGAGTTTTTTTTCTATCTTCTATAAAACCTAAAATTTCATAATTTTGTGTAAGCTTCTCAGCTATTTTGACTTTTGTTCCGGATTCATAACCAAAAATAAATTCTGGAAAAATATTTAACTGTTTAAGAATTTTTTCAGCAAATATTTTACCTTTAGTTGTTATAACTCCAGTTTTTATTTCTCTTTTCCTTAATTCTTTCATAAAATTTATAACTTCAAAAAAAGGATTATGTAAATTTACCCAAGATTTAAAATCTTTATCAATTTGGTCCTTGCGCGACTGATCTAACATTTTTTGTAAATCTTCAGCAATCCAGGAATTTTCATTTAATATCCTTTGGCAATTTTGATGATAATTATTAATGAAATCAACTTTATTATCATTCTTTAATGGATTTTCTGTTTTTATAATTTCGTGAACAATTAGAATCATCTCCCAACCATATTTAACCCAAGGCCTAATTTCTTTGAAAGAATTTGGTACTCTCTTATAAAGTTTTTGATCAACAGAGATGCAAGGTGGCTTTAAATATCGTTCACAGGCCAACAAGGAACTATGCCAATATTCTTGCATTCCATCGATTATTACTCCATCGAAATCAAATAGAAATATTTTTTGAGAAGACACATATTGAATATTACAACTGGGCCGCTAGGATTCGAACCTAGGAATGTCGAGACCAAAACCCGATGCCTTACCACTTGGCGACGGCCCATTAATTTTTTATTTTAATACATGAAAAGATTTTTTTCTATCCAAAAAATAGAAAGTTTTTATAAACATGGCACGAGTTTTGAAAAATAAAAAAATTATTTGAATGAGCTTGATTTCCATGGCTCTAGAAATTTCTTAGCTTTTTTAATCGCTAAAGCCATTCTTTCAGGATACTCATAGAGTTTTTTGTTATTTTTGTGAGCAAATTCAATGAGGGGCTGCATAATTTTTCTTGCAGCACTTCCAAATGCTATTCCGTCTGGGAGATTGTTTGAATTCAAAAATTCATGAGTTTTTTCATTTGTTCCTCCTGCCAGTTGAATTAATCCAGGTGGAAGATCTGAACCGATTTTTTCAAACAACTTAACAGCATCTCTACTTGTTGAAGGAGCAAGATCTCCAGACATTGGCCTTCCATCTAGTTGCCAAATAAGGGGAATATCAAGTTTTTTAAGAATTTCATATCTTTCCCAAAGCGCTTTCAAAAGATCTTCAGGCTCTTGTGATTTTTTGAAAGATTGATTTAATCCACAACTGATAGATATCTTGTCTAATTTCATTCCAGAACTTTTAAGGATACTGACAACTTTTGCAAATGAATCTAGGCGATTGATTTCTGTATGAATTTCTACTGCATTAGGCTTTATTTTCTGAAGTGTTGATCTTAAATCATCTTTTGACAAATTATATTCATATTCACTAATTAGATTTAGGGGACAGCTATTTAAACATCTTCCACATCCATAACATTTACTTTTTTTGATGCCAGAATTATCAATTGCAAAGGTGGGGCATACTTTTTCGCACGGTCTTGGACAATTAGGGGGACATTTCAATGGATCAAATTTTGCTTTACGAAAGTGGATATCATTTCCATCACTAATGCTTATCATTAAGCCAGGGGAGTTTTTAAAGACTTTTTTTGCCCACTCTATTCCTTTTTTTGCTGCGTGGACTATAGATTCTTCTGCTGCAACATCTATGTAGTCGACACCAGCAGCAGAATAAATTGCACATAAATCTTCTATGGCAACAATATCTTCATTACTGGCACCACAAATTAATTTAATCCATTTATCTTTTTTATTCTTAGTTGAAATCAAACAATTTAACTTTCAAATTCATCTAAAATATAATTACTTAACGGCTTCCATTCAAGTTTTCTAGAGCCCCCCATTTCAACAACTATCGTTAGTTTATTATCGTTAGTGCAAATCTCTATTAAGCTCTCTAATTCAGATTGAGATAGTACTTGACCTTCTAATAACCAAAGTAATTTATTTTTATCATTTTCATTAAATAACTCAGAAGCTTGTGGGATAACTTGTTGAACTTCCCCGAGTGCTCCGTTTCTTCCTACGCTTTGATGACCAAGGTGCGGTGGTCTAACGCCATGCAATTTGAGCAAGAAGACTTCTGGATCTCCAAGTCCTCTCGCGGAGGTTATAAAAGTTTTAAAGCCCTTGGCCCTCATTCTCCTCAAAAGACGAGTTTCATAACCACCTTCAAGAGGAGCAAAGATTGCAAGACATTTGTTAGTTTTTAAATCGTTATGAAACTTTTTTCCTGTGAGAAGTAATGGCATAAAAATTTCCTTTATTTCTATTTTATTTTATTTTATGGTACTTGATGATGTACAATTGTAACTCAGTGAATTTTTAAGCTCGCAAGCTAGCCGAGCCTCTGTAAAATTTCACATTTTTTAGCGTTTCGTTAAAAAACACAGGTGGGTTTATCCCAGGAGAAACTATCTAAATTTTCAGATAAGTCTCAGCCTTAATTAATTGTTTTTTTATTAACTTTGCCTTAATAACTGAAGGTTTTAGATAATTTAAAAATCATTACGAGCTAGCCTAATTTAGTCTTATGTCTATAGGAATTTTAGGAAAGAAATTGGGCATGTCCCAACTTTTCGACGAGAAAGGTAATTCGGTGCCAGTTACTCTTATTGAGGCTGGACCTTGCCGTATCACTCAATTGAAAACAACCGCTTTGGATGGGTATACTGCCGTTCAAATAGGTTATGGGTTGTCCAAAGATAAGCATATAAGTAAACCTGAAAAGGGACATTTGTTGAAATCAGGTGAAGAACTTTTGAAGCATTTGAAAGAATATAGGGTTGAAGAAACTTCATCTTATGAAATCGGAAATCAAATAACTGTAAAAAACTTTGAGGTTGGTCAAAAAGTTGATATTAGTGGCAAATCTATGGGTAGAGGTTTTGCTGGTTACCAGAAAAGACATGGTTTTAGCAGAGGTCCTATGAGTCATGGCTCAAAAAATCATAGAGCTCCTGGATCTACAGGTGCAGGAACAACTCCAGGCAGAATTTATCCTGGGAAAAGAATGGCAGGAAGATATGGAGGAAAACAGATTACTACAAAAGGTTTGTTAGTTCTAAAAATTGATGACCAGAAAAATTTGCTTGTGGTAAAGGGTTCTGTCCCTGGGAAGCCAGGCTCAATAATTAACATTAAGCCAAATAATGTTGTAGGTAAAAAAGGAGGTGAAAAATCATGACAACACTTGAAACTCTTAAGTGGGACGGTAAAAAATCTGGCAAAGTTTCTCTTGATTTAGCAGTTGCTAAAGAAACTTCTTCTGCAGACTTAATGCATAGAGCAGTCCTAAGGCAGTTAGCAAATAAAAGACAGGGGACAGCATCAACTTTGACAAGATCTGAAGTACGTGGGGGCGGTAGAAAGCCTTATAAACAGAAAGGTACAGGAAGAGCCCGTCAAGGATCAATAAGGACACCCTTGAGACCCGGTGGCGGAATTATTTTTGGACCGAAGCCACGTTCTTACAATCTTGATATGAACCGTAAGGAACGTAGGTTAGCTCTTAGAACTGCTCTTATGTCTAGAGTATCTGATATTAAGGCCGTCGAAGATTTTGGATCTACTTTAAAGCAACCTAAAACAAGTGATATCATTAATGGCCTTGCTCGATTAGGTATACAAAAAACTGAAAAAGTTTTGGTTATTCTTGATAGTCCGTCCGATGTTATAAAAAAATCCATTAATAATATTGAAAAAGTAAAATTAATTGCCGCCGATCAATTAAATGTATTTGATATTCTCAATGCTAATAAATTGGTCATTGGACAATCAGCGATAGATAAAATTCAGGAGGTTTATGCATCATGAGTAAATTATTCGATTCTCGTTTAGCCGATGTAATAAGAAAGCCAGTTATTACAGAGAAAGCTACAAATGCGCTAGATCTTAACCAATATACTTTTGAAGTAGATCATAGAGCTGCAAAACCACAAATAAAGGCAGCTGTTGAAGCCTTATTCAGTGTTAAAGTTATAGGAGTTAACACTATGAATCCTCCTAGGAGAACAAGAAGAGTCGGGAAATTTTCCGGTAAACGTTCTCAGGTCAAGAAGGCAATTGTGCGTCTTGCTGAAGGAGACAAAATCCAACTATTTCCAGAATCTTAAGGAGTTTTAATCATGGCAATCCGTAAATTTAAACCTTATACACCTGGTACTAGGCAGAGAGTAGTTACTGACTTTAGTGAAATAACAAGTGCAAAACCCGAAAGATCATTAATAGTTTCAAAACATAGAGTTAAAGGCAGGAATAATCGTGGAGTTATCACTTGTCGTCACCGTGGAGGTGGTCACAAAAGGCAATATAGATTAGTTGACTTTAGAAGAGATAAAAGAAACATCAACGCTAAAGTTGCAGCTATACACTACGATCCTCATAGAAATGCAAGGCTGGCACTTTTATTCTACGAAGATGGGGAAAAAAGATATATTATCGCTCCAGCAGGAGTAAAAGTCGGACAAAATGTTATATCTGGAGAAAGTGTTCCAATTGAAGATGGTAATGCAATGCCACTTTCTGTTATGCCATTAGGATCTAGTGTTCATTGTGTTGAATTATATGCAGGTAGGGGTGCTCAGATGGTTAGATCCGCAGGAGCTAGTGCTCAAGTTATGGCAAAAGAAGGCGATTATGTTGCTTTAAAACTCCCATCTACCGAGGTAAGACTTGTAAGAAAAGAATGCTACGCAACTCTTGGTGAAGTTGGTAATTCTGAAATAAGAAATACTAGCTTAGGTAAAGCAGGAAGAAGAAGATGGCTTGGAAGAAGGCCTCAAGTAAGAGGTAGTGTAATGAACCCATGTGATCATCCACACGGAGGAGGAGAGGGAAAAGCACCAATTGGTAGAGCAGGACCAGTTACTCCATGGGGTAAACCAGCTCTTGGATTAAAGACACGTAAAAAGAACAAACCAAGTAATAAATTAGTTGTTCGAAGACGCCGTCGCATTTCTAAGAGGAGTAGAGGAGGAAGAGACTCTTGATTACTTCATTTATTATTTCAATTTCTATTACATAATTATGGGACGTTCACTAAAAAAAGGACCTTTTATAGCAGATAGCCTGCTCAAGAAGGTAGAAAAACAAAATACTGATAATGACAAGTCAGTTATCAAAACTTGGTCGAGATCTTCTACTATTTTACCTTTAATGATTGGTCATACAATCGCTGTACATAATGGCAAGACTCACATTCCAGTATTTATTACTGAACAAATGATTGGTCATAAACTTGGTGAATTTGCTCCTACACGTACTTACCGAGGTCATATAAGAGATAAGAAAGGAGCAAAATCATGACAAAAACACCTGAAACAACAAAAACAGCAATTGCTCATGGGAATTACGTTCGCGGATCAGCCTCTAAAGTGAGAAGAGTTTTGGATCAGATAAGGGGTAGGTCTTATAGAGATGCATTGATTATGTTGGAATTTATGCCATACAGATCTACAGACCCTATCACTAAAGTTCTAAGATCTGCGGTTGCCAATGCAGAACATAACCTTGGAATGGATCCATCCACCTTAGTTATTTCCTCTGCATGGGCTAATAGTGGTCCAGTAATGAAAAGGTATAGGCCCAGAGCTCAAGGTCGAGCTTTCTCAATTAAAAAACAGACTTGCCATATCAGTATTTCTGTTGAATCTGCTCCTATTCAAACTAATGCGGAGGTACAAAACTAATGGGACATAAAATACATCCTTCCGGACTAAGATTAGGAATTACACAGGAGCATCGCTCTAAGTGGTTTGCTACTTCTAAAACATATCCAATTCTTCTTCAAGAAGATTTTAAAATTCGTACCTTCATTCAAAAAAAATATGGAGCAGCAGGAATTAGCGATGTTTTAATAGCTAGAAAAGCTGACCAACTAGAACTTGAATTAAAAACAGCAAGACCAGGAGTTATAGTTGGAAGACAAGGAAGTGGGATTGAAGAATTAAGATCTGGTATTCAAAAAACTATAGGGGATAGAACAAGGCAAGTCAGAATAAACGTCGTAGAAGTTGAACGCGTAGATGCTGATGCTTTTTTACTAGCTGAATATATTGCGCAACAACTTGAAAAAAGAGTCGCCTTTAGGAGAACTATAAGGATGGCCTTACAAAGGGCTCAAAGGGCTGGAGTATTAGGTCTAAAAATTCAAGTTGGTGGAAGGTTGAATGGTGCTGAAATAGCTAGAACTGAATGGACTAGAGAAGGTAGAGTTCCATTACATACATTGAGAGCTGAAATTGACTATGCAACTCGGGAAGCTAATACAACTTACGGTGTTCTAGGCATTAAAGTTTGGGTTTTTAAAGGTGAAGTCCTCCCTAAAGAAGAACAAACTATCCCTGTGGGTGCGAGCCCTAAGAGGAAAGCTAGTAGAAGAACTCAGCAATTTGAGGATCGTTCAAATGAGAATTCATAGGAGGTAAAAAAATGCTTAGTCCAAAACGTACTAAATTCCGTAAACAACATAGAGGCAGAATGAGGGGTGTATCCTCAAAAGGTAATACTATTGCATTCGGTCAATTTGCTCTCCAAGCTCAAGACTGTGGCTGGGTAACTGCACGTCAGATTGAAGCAAGCAGAAGAGCTATGACCAGATATATTAAACGTGGTGGTCAAATCTGGATAAGAATATTTCCTGATAAACCCGTAACCATGAGACCTGCTGAAACCAGAATGGGTTCTGGTAAAGGTAATCCAGAGTTTTGGGTCGCAGTTGTAAAACCTGGAAGAATATTATTTGAAATGGGTGGTGAGGATATCACTGAGGAAATTGCAAAGGAAGCTATGCGTTTGGCTCAGTACAAACTTCCTGTAAAAACTAAATTTATCTCCATTGATAAAAATTTAGAAAATTCCTCCCAAGAAAATTTAAAAAATAGTAAAAAAGCTCAAGAGGAGGTTAAACAATGAAAAACTCAGAATCACTTAAGGAATTTAAAAAATTAAATTCTGAACAAATTACTGAAAAGATTGACCAACTACGAAAAGATCTTTTTGACTTGAGATTCAAGCAAGCTACAAGACAGCTCAATGAAACTCATAAATTTAAAATTATCAAGAAACAAGTTGCGCAATTACTCACTCTCAGTAAGACTCAATCTGCTTCTAAAACAACTTCTGATTAATTATTAATTATGGCACTTAAAGAAAGAATTGGTACTGTAGTCAGCGACAAAATGAATAAAACAGTTGTTGTTGCTGTTATTAACAGATATCCACATCCCACTTATAAAAAAATTGTAAGTAGAACTACACGATATAAGGCTCATGATCCAGAAAATACGTGTGTTTTAGGTGATCGAGTTAAAATTAGAGAAACTAGACCTCTCAGTGCTCATAAAAGATGGGCAATAGAAGAGATTCTCAATAAAACAAGTCAGGCTAAGGAGGTTAAAAAATGATTCAACAAGAAACTTATTTAACAGTAGCTGATAATAGCGGAGCAAAAAGACTCCAATGTATTAGGGTTTTAGGTTCTAATAGAAGGTATGCGCATGTCGGAGATGTAATTGTAGCAACTGTAAAGGATGCTCTTCCTAACATGGGAGTTAAGAAATCTGAAGTTGTTAAAGCTGTTATCGTCAGAACTAAAGCAACATTAAGAAGAAATACTGGTAATTCAATCAGATTTGATGACAATGCGGCAGTATTGATTAATGAAGATAAGAATCCAAAAGGTACGAGAGTCTTTGGTCCTGTAGCTAGAGAACTGCGGGATAAAAATTATACAAAGATTGTTTCTCTTGCTCCGGAGGTGATTTAAATGTTGGATTCATTAAAGCAAAAGAAAAATTTCCAGAGAATAAAAATGAGAATCAAAACTGGAGATTTGGTAAAAGTAATTAATGGCAAGGACAAAGGGAAAACTGGTGAGGTTTTAAAAACTATCCCTCTTGAAAATAGAGTAGTTGTGAAGGGAATTAACCTTAGGACTAAACATGTAAAACCAACTCAGGAAGGTGAAACTGGAAGAATACTTACAGAAGAAGCATCTTTACATGCATCAAATGTAATGTTCTTTTCAAAGGATAAAAATCTTACAAGTAAGATTGAATACTTTATTGATAAAGAGGGTGTTAAGAAAAGAAGATTGAAGAAAACTGGTGAAGTAATTGATTAATTTTTCATCAGCAACTAGATTTCAACTTTTTCTAATTTATCAATTCTGACAAAGACCAGAATTAACAAAAAATTATGACTCTAAAAAATCGCTACAAAGAATCAATAAGACCAAAACTTTTAAAGGATCTTGGTCTTAAAAATATTCATCAAGTACCTAAAGTTGTCAAAGTCAACGTTAACAGAGGTCTTGGTGAGGCAGCTTCAAATTCGAAAGCTCTAGAAGCCTCTTTAAACGAAATGGCAACAATTACAGGACAAAAGGCCCTTGTAACTAGGGCTAAAAAAGCTATCGCGGGTTTTAAAATTCGTGAGGGCATGCCGATTGGTTGTACTGTTACTTTGAGAGGAGACAGGATGTATTCCTTTTTGGAAAGATTTATAAATCTAGCTTTACCAAGAATAAGAGACTTCAGAGGAGTTAATCCAAAAAGTTTCGATGGGAGAGGTAATTATACCGTTGGAGTGAAAGAGCAATTGATTTTTCCTGAAATCTCTTTTGATAAAATAGACTCAATAAGAGGTATGGATATTACTATTGTCACTAGTGCAAAATCAGATCAAGAAGGTAAAGCTCTTTTGCAGGAGTTAGGAATGCCTTTTAGTAAGAATTAAATTAAAACTATGTCAAATCACGATCCTATTTCAGATATGCTTACTCGAATTAGAAATGCGAGTCAAAAAAAGCATACAACCACATCAATACCAGGTTCAAAAATGTCCTTAAGTATCGCCAAAGTGCTTCAAAAAGAGGGATTCATTTCTGATATTAATGAGGAAGGTGAAGGTTATAAATCACAAATAATACTCGGCCTTAAATATAGTGGTAAAAACAAATTTCCTACTATTCGATCTATGCAAAGAGTTAGTAAACCTGGTTTGAGAATATATAAAAATACTAGAGGTTTACCAAAAGTTCTTGGAGGTCTTGGAGTTGCCATAATTTCAACCTCTAAAGGCGTTATGAGTGATCGCGATGCTAGAAAGCAAGGCATTGGCGGCGAAGTCCTTTGCTATGTTTATTAAGGAGAATTAATCATGTCAAGAATCGGAAAAACACCAGTACTTATTCCAGAGAAAGTTACAGTTGATTTTGATGGATTAACAGTTACAGTGAAAGGCCCAAAGGGTGAATTAAAACGTCTCATGCCTGAGGGGGTTAGTTTTGATAAGAAAGATAATACTGTTGTCGTAAGTCCTACTACAACCAAAATATATTCAAGGCAGAGACATGGTTTATGTAGAGCCTTAATTGCAAATATGGTTGAAGGGGTTACGCAAGGTTTTTCAAAGAAACTAGAAATTGTTGGCGTTGGATCAAGAGCACAAGTAAAAGGTAAAAATCTAGTTGTAAGTGCAGGATATAGTCATCCTGTAGAAATGATCCCCCCTGATGGTATAACATACAAAGTTGAGAGTAATACAAACGTTACCGTATCTGGAATTGATAAGGAAATTGTTGGCAATGAAGCAGCAAAAATCAGATCAATTAGACCTCCAGAGCCATATAAAGGAAAGGGAATTAAATACCATGATGAAAGAATTCTCAGAAAAGCTGGTAAATCTGGCAAAAAATAATTTGAATTAAAAAAATGACCAAACTTTCCAGGAAATTACAAACCCAAAAAAGACATAGAAGATTAAGGAGATTCTTAATTGGAGATTCAACGCGTCCAAGATTATCTGTTTTTCGCTCTAATAACCATATTTATGCGCAGGTCATAGATGATAGCGCTCAAAAAACCATTTGCTCAGCTTCAACTGTTGATAAGGAACTGAGAGAAAAATCTGAGAAATTATCTGCTGATTGTAATTCTTCTTCCATTGTTGGAAAATTATTAGCAAAGAGAGCGATAAAAAAAGGTATTAAGCAAGTAATTTTTGACCGTGGAGGTAACTTATATCACGGCAGAGTAAAGGCACTTGCAGAAGCTGCTCGTGATGCTGGCCTAGAATTCTAACTCTTAATTTTTACTATGACTGACACTCCAACAAAACAAGAAATTCAATCCAAGAACGATAACGTTCCTGGAGCTATGCCCATAGAACAAAAAAAGAATAATCGTAATGATCGAAAAAGAAATAGAAGAGGTGATTCAAAAAATCTAGAGAGAGATTCTGATTGGCAAGAAAGAGTTGTTCAAATTCGACGCGTTTCTAAGACTGTTAAAGGCGGGAAAAAAATGAGTTTTAGGGCCATTGTTGTTGTAGGTAATGAGAAAGGTCAAGTAGGAGTTGGAGTTGGTAAAGCAGGAGATGTCATCGGTGCAGTGAGAAAGGGCGTTTCAGATGGTAAAAAGAATCTTGTTAGGGTTCCCTTAACTCCTAATAATTCAATACCAACTTTATCTAAAGGTCGAGATGGTGCCGCTAATGTGCTAATTAGACCAGCTGCTCCTGGTACAGGTGTAATTGCTGGTGGTTCAATAAGAACTGTTTTAGAATTAGCGGGCATAAAAAATGTCTTAGCAAAAAGATTGGGTAGTAAAACACCTTTGAATAATGCAAGAGCTGCTATGGTTGCTCTTTCTCAATTAAGAACACATAAATCTGCTTCAAGGGAGAGAGGAATCTCACTTGAACAGCTCTATTCTTGAAAATTATGACTTCAACATTAAATACACTTAAATCAAACTCTGGCTCAAGAAAGAAAAAATTAAGAAAGGGTAGAGGTATCGCGGCCGGTCAGGGCGCTTCATGTGGTTTTGGAATGAGAGGACAAAAGTCACGTTCTGGAAGACCCACACGTCCAGGCTTTGAAGGTGGACAAATGCCCTTATATAGAAGAGTTCCAAAATTAAAGCACTTTGAAATAATTAATCAAAAGAACTTTTCTATAATAAATTTAGATAAATTAAATGATTTCAAAGATAACGAGACTGTTAACATTGACTCACTTGTTAAAAAAGGACTGATCTTCAAGCCAAAATTTCCTTTAAAAATACTTGGTAACGGAAAAATTAATGTAAAGTTAAAAGTTCAAGCTCATGCGTTCACAAAAGTTGCAAAACAAAAAATTGAGGATGCTGGTGGATCTTGCGAGCTTATAAATAATAAATAAAATTATTAACAATTTAAGTAAGCTTCAAAATGTTTGTAAACAAAAGCAGAAATCCAAACGCTTCTGAAATACTTTCCCAATTATTTTTAAATAAAGAGCTTAGGAGTAGAGTTTTAACAACTTTAGGTCTTCTCCTTTTAGTAAGGCTAGGTATCTATATCCCCATGCCTGGTATTGATAGGGTTGCTTTTAAAAGTTTTATAGATCAAGGTGGTCAATTAATAGGTTTTTTAGATATTTTTACTGGAGGAGGAATTTCAACCTTAGGAATATTCGCATTGGGTATACTTCCTTTTATTAACGCATCAATCATTATTCAGCTTCTCACAGCTTCATTGCCTGTGCTCGAAGATTTACAAAAAAATGAAGGAGAAGCGGGAAGAAGAAAAATTGCTCAAATCACTAGATATGTTTCATTGGGATGGGGTTTTTTGCAAAGTATAATTTTCTCCTTAATTCTCAGACAATATGCTATTCAGGGGATAAGTGAAACTACATTTGTTTTACAAACTTCAATTGCCTTAGTAACTGGTTCAATGTTAGTAATGTGGTTTAGTGAAATTATTACGGAGAAAGGGATAGGTCAAGGAGCTTCACTGGTAATTTTTTTGAATATTGTTTCGACTTTACCTAAGGCTCTAAGTTCAACCATTGAAAAAGCTCAAACTGGAGATAGAGGAGATGTTTTAGGAATAGCAGTTTTACTTGGAGTATTTTTACTAACAATTGTTGGGATAATTTTTGTTCAAGAGGGAGCAAGGCGCATACCTATTGTTAGTGCAAAAAGGCAGATAGGAAATTCAACACTACTACCTACTAGGCAAAGTTATTTACCTTTGAAATTAAATGCAGGAGGAGTCATGCCAATCATATTTGCATCTGCTTTAATCTTTTTACCTATAACTATTGCAAACGTTACGGGTAATCCAGTCTTAATTAAGTTAGCCAGTAGTTTAAATCCCGGTTCTTCTAATCCATGGCCATATGCTCTTACATTCTTCTCCTTGATTTTGGGGTTCTCCTATTTTTATGCATCTCTTACTATCAATCCAGTTGATGTAGCTTCAAATTTAAAGAAAGGAGGAGTAGCGATACCAGGAGTTAGACCAGGAACTAATACAGCAAACTACCTATCAGGTATACAAAATAGGTTGACTTTATTGGGAGGATTATTTCTGGGTTCAGTAGCTATTATCCCAGCTGCAGTAGAAAGAGCTACAAATGTTCAGACCTTTCAAGGTTTAGGAGCAACTTCATTACTGATTCTTGTGGGTGTTGCTATAGATACTGCTAAGCAAATTCAAACTTATGTTATTTCACAAAGGTATGAGGGACTAATTAATAATTAATGAAGAAACATTTACTATTTTTAGGAGCTCCAGGAGCAGGAAAAGGAACTCAAGCGGAATTGTTAAGTCAAACTAATTCTTACTTACACCTTTCTACTGGTGAATTATTAAGAAAAGAAATCGAAATGAATACTACCCTTGGTATCCAGGTAAAAGATATCATGAATCGAGGGGAACTTGTTAATGATGAACTCGTATTAAAAATAGTAAGACAAAATTTAGTTAAGGATAATAAAGGTTGGATTCTTGATGGTTACCCAAGGAATTTATCTCAAGCAAATTCATTGAATGAAGTCTTAACTGAAATAAATCAACCTTTAGAAGTGGTTTTTTATTTAGATATTCCAGAAGAAGTGCTTATTAAGCGTTTGCTTTTAAGAGGGAGAAAAGATGATACAGAAGAGACAATTAGAACAAGAGTTGATATTTATAAAAAAACAACAGAACCATTGATTCAATATTTTAAAGATCTCACATTGTTAGAATATATTGATGCTGATAGAGATTTAAAAACCATTTCCTCTGATATCAAACAAAAAATGGCTGGATGATGATGTAGAATATAATATTAACGTTTTATTTGTTAAACCCCTATGAAGGTCAGATCTTCAGTCAAAAAAATTAGTCCTGACGATCAGATCGTGAGGAGAAGAGGTAAAATCTATGTTATTAACAAGAAAAGACCTCGTAATAAACAGCGTCAGGGTTAAATTTCAACCCTTAAATTCAAACTTTTACTTATTCAAAACACGTGGCCAGGATTGCAGGAATTGACATACCTCGCGAAAAGCGAGTTGAAATTGCACTAACATACGTCTATGGAATTGGTTTAACGAGATCAAAGCTAATTCTTGCTAATACGGGTGTAAACCCAGATACTCGTGTCAAAGACCTTTCAGATTCTGATGTTCAAAAGCTCAGAGGTGCTTCAGAAGAATTCACTTTAGAGGGAGATTTGAGAAGAAAAGAGGGAATGGCTTTAAAACGTCTACAAGACATAGGGTGTGTGAGAGGAAGAAGACATAGAATGAGTCTTCCAGTAAGGGGTCAAAGAACTAGAACAAATGCAAGGACAAGAAGGGGTTCAAGGAAAACAGTTGCTGGAAGAAAAAAATAAATAACTAAATCTATTTACAAATTTAAGTATTAAATTAAAACATCATGGCAGCTACAGTAAAAAAAACAGGTTCCAAGAAATCTAAACGTAATGTACCCAATGGTGTGGTACATATCCAAAGCACTTTTAATAATACTATTGTCTCAATTACTGACACCTCTGGCCATGTAATTTCTTGGTCTTCTGCAGGCGCAAGTGGATTTAAAGGTGCTCGGAAAGGTACGCCATTTGCTGCTCAAACAGCTGCTGAAGCTGCAGCTAGAAGAGCACTTGATCAAGGCATGAGACAAATAGAAGTACTAGTCAGAGGGCCTGGCGCAGGTAGGGAAACGGCCATAAGAGCTTTACAAGTTGCCGGATTAGAAATAACTCTAATAAGAGATGTAACTCCATTACCACATAATGGATGTAGAAGACCTAAACGTAGACGCGTTTAGGTTCTAAGCATTCTCAACCCCCCCCAAAAAAAATCTTAACCTTATTATTTTCCGTGTTGCAATACCAGATTGACAGAATCGACCATCAAATATCAGATGATCGCTCCCAAACAGGAACTTTTTTAATTGGCCCTCTCGAAAGGGGACAAGCTACAACTTTGGGTAATTCCCTCAGAAGAGTCCTTATGGGAGGACTTGAAGGGAGTGCAGTTACTGCTGTAAGAATAGCAGGAATTAATCATGAATATGCCACTATTCCTGGAGTTAGAGAAGACGTCTTAGATATTCTCCTTAATTGCAAGCAACTATCAATCAATAGTTCTAATCCAGAGCTCGAAATCGGCAGGTTAGTAGCGAGTGGTCCAATGGAAGTGAAGGCGAATGATATCCAATTCTCCTCTCAAGTTGAAATTGTTGATGGCGAAAAACCAATCGCGACTATTCAGGAGGGGCATAACTTAGAGTTGGAAATCCATGTTGAAAGAGGTGTTGGATATAGACCCGTCGACCGTAAGAGTGAAGAAACAAATGCTATTGATTTACTTCAAATAGATGCTGTATTTATGCCAGTTAAGAGAGTGAATTTTACGATTGATGAAACTGCTGTGGCAGAAGGAGGAACGGGAAGAGAAAGATTAAAAATGGAAGTCGTAACAGATGGTTCAACAAGTCCTGACGATGCTATTGCTGAAGCTGCAAATCAGTTAATAGAACTTTTTCAACCCCTTGCTACTGTTACAATGGTTGAGGAAATTCCTGAAGAACCTGAACCATCGCCTGAAGCTCAAATTCCTCTAGAGGAACTAAACTTATCTGTTAGAGCATATAATTGTTTGAAAAGGGCTCAAGTTAACTCAGTTTCAGATTTAATGGGCTTCAGTTATGAAGATCTTCTTGAAATTAAAAACTTTGGCTCTAAATCTGCAGATGAGGTTATTGAGGCTCTTGAGCGCATTGGTATTTCTATCCCACAAAGCAGAACATCTGTTTAACAATTTTTAAGATTATGAGACATCAACTTAGAATTCCATTATTAAGTAAACCTGCTGACCAGAGGAAAGCACTTCTAAGAGGTTTAACTACACAATTAATACGGGAAGGTAGAGTAACAACAACAAAAGCTCGTGCAAAAGCTTTAAGAAATGAAGCTGAAAGAATGATTTCACTCGCCAAAGAGGGAAGTTTGGCTTCCAGGAGAAGGGCTATTGGATATATCTATGATAAGAAATTAGTTCATTCACTATTTGAAAAAGCAAAGGAAAGATATGGAGACAGAAATGGTGGTTATACACGCATAGTCAGAACCGTATCTAGAAAAGGTGATAACGCTCAGATGGCCATAATCGAGCTTGTTTAAGCTAGTTAATATAAAGGCTTTTACTAGAAAATAACTTTTGAAAAGGGTAGCTTTACTAGTCCAATATGATGGATCGCATTATTCAGGTTGGCAAAAGCAAAAAAATGCTACTACAGTACAAGAAATTCTAGACAGAGCTCTCTTAAAGATTACAAATCATACAGTAAAGACTTTTGCAGCAGGAAGGACTGATGCCGGGGTTCATGCATCAGGGCAAGTAGTACACTTTGATATCGATTGTTTAATACCAGGGAATAGTTATTCTGATGTTTTAAATGGTCTTTTGCCCTCTACAATTAGGATCTTGGAATCAGTTGAGGTTAAAGATAGTTGGCATGCATGCTATTCAGTAATATATAGACATTATCGATATGTCATTAATAACAGTAAATTTCCTAACTTGTTTATCAATAACTGGTCATGGCATAGATATCAAAAATCATTAGATGAAGTTTTAATGTTTAATGCATCTAAGACAATGGAAGGAGAACACGATTTTTTTGCTTTTCAAAAAAGTGGAAGTAACAGAAAAAACTCTATTACAAAAATAAAAAATATAGATATTAAAAGAGTAGAAGATTTGATTTTAATTGATATTAAAGCTACCGGTTTTTTATATGGAATGGTCCGTTTTATTGTTGGTCAACTAGTTTTAGTTGGAGAAAAAAAAATATCCCCAGAAATTTTTACTGATAGATGGGTTAACAAAAAGAAAAATGATGTTAAAGAATCTGCTCCAGCTAAGGGTTTATGTTTTGTAAATGCTGTTTATGAAGAAAATGTTTTTAAAAAGATTAATAACAACGATTTTTTCCCTTTATTTTTAATTAAGGGTTTTTCTTAAGTAAAGTTTAATTAAGCAAATTTTTTGCGTAAATCATTCAAAACTGTTGTTTAATATTCCTCCAATAAGGTAGAATTTAATATTAAATTTAAATTTATTTGCATAAATTTGGTAAATGAATAAAACAATTACTCCATCTTTAGAAACCATTGAAAGAAATTGGTTTTTAGTTGACGCAAAAGATAAGACACTTGGGAGACTTGCTACAGAAATCGCAACTGTTTTAAGAGGTAAGAATAAGCCAACATTTACACCTCATCTAGATACTGGTGATTTCGTCATTGTAGTTAATGCTGAAAAAGTTGAAGTCACAGGTAAAAAAGCCTCACAAAAGTTGTACAGAAGACATTCTGGAAGACCCGGAGGAATGAAAATTGAAAAATTTGAGTCTCTACAAGAAAGAATTCCTGAAAGAATCATCGAGCAAGCTGTTAAGGGCATGTTGCCTCATAACTCTTTAGGAAGACAGCAATTTAAAAAACTAAAAGTTTATAAAGGTGCTGATCATCCTCATGCAGCGCAGAATCCTGTATTATTAAATAGTTAATTTATCAAAATGAACAGTCAAATAAAAAACAAAGCTGTGTATTGGGGAACTGGAAGAAGAAAAACTTCAGTAGCTAGAGTGCGCCTGATTCCAGGAAATGGACTTATAAAAATTAATGGTCGTTCTGGAGATGATTATTTAAACTTTAACCCTCTTCACTTAAATTCAATAAAAGCACCTTTGCAAACATTAGGTCTTGAAAATTCTTATGATATTCTTGTAAATGTTTTTGGTGGTGGATTGACAGGTCAAGCAGATGCCATCAAACAAGGAGCAGCAAGAGCACTTTGCGAATTATCTCCTGACAATAGGAAACCTCTAAAAACTGAAGGTCATCTCAGTAGAGATCCTAGAGCTAAGGAAAGAAGAAAATATGGTCTTAAAAAAGCAAGAAAAGCTCCTCAATTCTCCAAACGTTAAAAGAATTTAAATCATGCCAAAATCAGAAATACACCCAAAATGGTATCCAGATGCAAAAGTAATTTGTAATGGAGAAGTTGTAATGACAACCGGCTCAACACAGCCTGAATTACATGTTGATGTATGGAGTGGTAATCATCCCTTCTTCACTGGAACTCAGAAGATTCTTGATACAGAAGGTAGGGTTGATAGGTTTATGAAAAAATATGGAATGGGTTCAGCTAATTCAGCTACATCAAAAGAGCCAACAGAAGAAAAAGATTCTAAAAAATAGAATTTTCAAAAATTAAGCATAATTTCAATTGGAATACTCAACATTAATTGCAAGGTTGAAAACTGCTTCAGAAAGTTTTGAAAATTTGGAAGTGCAACTTGCAGATCCTGATATAGCTAATGATCCAAAAAAATTAGAATCAATAGCAAGAGAAAGGTCAAAATTGGAACCTTTGGTGATTGATTTTAATAAGTTGCTTGATACTGACAAAGAAATCGAAGATTCAAAAAATCTACTAAAAGAGAATAGAAATGATAAAGAAATGGAATCTTTGATAAATGAGGAGTTAATAACTCTAGAGGAATCTAAGAGTGAACTGATTCAAAAAATCACAATCGCCTTATTGCCAAAAGACCCAAGAGATGAAAGAAGTGTAATGTTAGAAATCAGAGCAGGCGCTGGAGGCAACGAGGCTTGTATCTGGGCAGGTGATTTAGCAAGAATGTATGAAAGATATGGACAAAAAATTGGATGGTCTGTAAAACCTGTTAGTGCTTCCGAGTCAGATATGGGTGGATTTAAGGAGTTAGTTATCTCCGTAAAGGGGGATTCTGTGTATAGTCAACTTAAATTTGAGGCTGGTGTACATAGAGTCCAAAGAGTACCAGCTACTGAATCCCAAGGTAGAGTTCACACCTCTACTGCTACGGTGGCCGTTATGCCTGAGGCTGATCCTGTTGAGGTTAGAATTGATCCAACCGATCTAGAGGTTGGAACAGCAAGATCAGGAGGTGCAGGGGGACAAAATGTTAATAAGGTAGAGACAGCTATTGATCTTCTCCACAAGCCTACAGGAATAAGAGTTTTTTGTACTCAAGAGAGATCACAATTGCAAAATCGCGAACGAGCAATGGAAATTTTAAGAGCTAAATTGTATGAAATTCAATTAAAAGAAGCCAATGCAAAAGAGAGATCACAAAGGCTTTCCCAAGTTGGAACAGGCGATAGAAGTGAAAAAATCAGAACTTACAATTTTAAAGATAACAGGACAACTGATCATAGATTAGGATCCAATTTTTCTCTTGAGCCAATTCTTGCTGGTCAATTAGAAGAAGTCATTAATGCATGCATAGCGCAAGAACAAAAAAGAATGATGGAAGATTTTAATAAAGAAGTAAATTAAGATTTTTTATTAGATTGCAACCCCTATTACGTATTTACTCCATTCTTTATGCCTGCCAGAGTCAATTTGTCTTGTAGCTTCAAAATTTAGATTACTTAATGGACGATAAGGCTTACGTTTTAAGGGCATATTCGCCTCTTCGGGGGTTCGATTACCTTTTTGTACATTACATCTGAGACATGCTGTAGTAACATTTTCCCAGTTATCTGTTCCACCTCTGCTTCTCGGTAAAACATGATCTATTGATAGGTCACTACCCCTATAGTTACAGTATTGGCAAGCATTATTATCTCTGAGAAGAATATTTTTTCTTGTTAGAGAAACCTCTCTAAAAGGAACTTTGACGTAATAACGAAGTCTTATAACTGTCGGCAACTTTTTACCGCTATGTATTGAAAATGTTTTATCTTCCTCTAAGCTTTCTGCTTTACCTTTAATCATCAAAATTACTGCTCTTCGCCAGGAAGTGATGTTTAACGGTTCATAAGATGCATTTAAAACTAGAGTCTGGCCCATGCCAAAATACAATTTACATGTCATGCTAACTGTATATTTCTATAAGCGCATATATTTGTGCAGAGTTAATGCAAAATAGTCAAACAAATCAGGTATTTAATTTTGACAAATTTCCAAATTTTGAAAAAGATATAGATCTAAAACAAAGAGCATGGATTGAAGTTAAAGGTATAGCAATAGAAACAAACGTTAGAGAGTTAAGATCAAAATTAAGTAAAAATTGCCAATTTATGGCAGTCGTTAAAGCTGATGGATATGGACATGATGCGAAATTAGTATCAGAGTATGCTATCAAAGGTGGAGCATCTCAATTAGGTGTTGCCACATTAAATGAAGGAATAAAGCTTCGTACTGCTGGAGTTAAAAAACCAATACTTATCCTCGGAAATCTTTATACGAAAAAGGATCTTATAATATGTTTTAAAAATGATCTTATGCCAACTATCAGTAGTATAAGAGAATGTTTAATTTGCAATAACATTGGTAATCACTTTGGATTGAAATTTTCATTACATCTTAAAGTTGATACGGGAATGTCAAGATTAGGATTTGAATACAATAAATTTGTTCAGCAATTTGAAAAAATAAAATCTTTTGACAATATTTCTATTGAGGGAATATATAGTCATTTATCATCTGCAGATGAAGCTAACGCATTAGATCCTAAAAGTATTACACAACTACAAATACTGAAGTTTAATAAATTATTAAAGCAAATTAATCTTGATCGAAATAATGAAATTAAGATTCATTTGGCTAATTCTGCGGGAATGCTTATTAACAAAGATTTTCATTTTCACATGGTCCGTGTTGGGCTTTCTATTTATGGATACAGTCCTTTAGACAAAATAGATAAAAATTTATCACTTAAACCAGCTTTATTTTTGAAAGCTAAAGTAGCTTTTGTTAGAGTTATTGATCCAGGTGTTGGTGTAAGTTATGGAGGCAAATTTGTTAGTCATAGAAAAACTAAATTAGCTGTATTAAGTATTGGATACGCAGATGGAGTACCAAGAAATCTTTCAGGAAAGATAAACGTTATTCATAATAATAAACTTTATCCCCAAGTTGGATCCATAACTATGGATCAAATGATGGTGGACATAACAGGTTCAAGTGAAATTAAAGTAGGTAGTACCATGGTATTACTAGGATCTGATGGAGATAAAACAATTTCTCCTCTTGAATGGGCAAGAAAATCTAATACTATACCGTGGGAAATTCTTTGTTCTTTTAAAAATAGATTACCGAGAGTTCAAGTTGATTAGACATTTCGATTAAATAAAAAATTTTGAATGTTTGCAAAAAAATTGATAATGTATAAGAACTGGAGAGGTGGCTGAGTGGTTGAAAGCGGCTCCCTGCTAAGGAGTTACAGGAGGTAACTTTTGTCGAGGGTTCGAATCCCTCCCTCTCCGTGATTTATTTAGCAAATTTTTAATTAATATTTGTTTTAAAACAAGTTAAGATTAATATCTTTAAGGTCATAAATAGAATTTAAAATTAAGTCAGCGCCTGCATCTCTAAGATTTGTTTCGTAAGAATTACGTTCTTTTAATCGAGAATTTAAATGTAAATGTGGGGGAGCTATTCCGATACTTATGAATTTCTGAGATGGTATTTCCTTTCTAGCGTTTATAACTGTATTTATATCTGCAATAGTATCTCCTACGTATGCAATGGGAATATTTGATTCGCCAAGTTTATCTCCAATAAGCTTTTTTGATAAGTTAATAAAACCTTTAGGATCAGGCTTGTCAGGGGCATCTCCCATAGATATTAATGGTGGTGATTTTAGTCCAAGTCTTTTTTCTAAAACAAATTTTGCAGATGCAGACTCTGCACCACTAACAAAACCCCAGATTATTCCATTACCTTTAATCAAATCAAAAAACTTTTTATCAACCAATAACTCCTCATTTGTTATGTAACCAGACCAGTATTTACTATCTTTATTTGGATCTCCACCAAAGTAAAACTCTTCAAAACATTTTACTATTTCCTCTCTTGGAGGAATTTTAAGATTTAAGTTCTCTTTTTTTATAAATCTTTTTATAAGTTCTAAGCTTAAATCCCAGTCATTATTCCAGACCCCTTCATTTTTTGCATTATCAATATCTATATAACTTGGCTCCCATCCGGAAAATTTGTAAACTGTTTTTTTTAAAGAAAGTCTATAACTATTTTCTACGCTGCGGATTACCCCATCAATATCAAACAAAATTAAACCAATATTTTTCAATTAATTTTCTAAAATCATTATTATAAAAGATTAGTATTCTTATAAAGAAAAAGCAAAGAAAAACATTCTATTTATAAATCATGCTTATCTAAACTTAATTTTGTAGATATCCTCTGGGAGTAAGAAATATTTCGTCAACTAAGGTTGTTTGAGAATTGCCAATAATAATGATTGATAACATATCAATCTCTTTAAAAGGAATGGTGTTTAAAGTGAAAAATTTTTTGGTTTGATTTTCTCTCCCTACTTGTCTAGCAATTAAAACTGGAGTATCAGCAGGCCTAGATTGTAAACATATATCTATTACACTTTTTAGCTGCCAATTTCTTTCAATGGATTTAGGATTAAATAAAGCTATTACAAAGTCGCCCACAAGAGCTCCTTCAATTCTTTTTTCTATTAAAGACCATGGAGTTAATTTATCGCTTAAGCTTATTGAACAAAAGTCATTCATTAGTGGTGCTCCACTAATAGCAGCAGCTAATTGTACACTACTTATACCTGGATGTACTTCAAAGTAAGGCCTATATTCTTTTTTGATTTTTTGAAGTAACTCCAAAAGTAAACCAGCCATTCCATAGAATCCAGATTCC
Organism: uncultured Prochlorococcus sp.; assembly: GCA_902535175.1. Lineage (GTDB taxonomy): Bacteria > Cyanobacteriota > Cyanobacteriia > PCC-6307 > Cyanobiaceae > Prochlorococcus_A. Next base: position 36,797 of record CACASR010000004.1, on the reverse strand, counting down.
CCCGAAGAAATTAAAGCCACTTTTATTCCTTCCTCGGCTAGTTGAATTGCTTTACTGCATCTCTCTTTTTCTTCAGTAATTTTACTTTCAATTAAAACCTGATCATTCCTTTTTAAGGGTTTTATTAAATCTAAATACATTTTGTATCCAATCCAAACAGTACATCTTGAAAGTGCTTTTCTTGCATTATTGGTTAGGAAGGAGATATCACCAGGCCCACTTCCAATAATATGGATTTCGCCATGGGTTGGATTATATTGATTTTTTGATTCTGCTAAAGCGATAGTTACTGCCCCAGATTGATTTTTAAAAATTCTTTTTTCTTCTAATAATTTTGATTCTTCTCCTGCTGCGAGTAAGCAAGAGGCTTCTGCTACGGAAGGGGTGCCAATTTCATTTTGCACAACATTTGATGGATTTGGAACAATTATTGTTGAAAGATCTTCTTTACTAAAAAACTTTATAGGCAAGTTTTTTTCTTTAGCAAGTTCTAAAATCCCTTTCTCATCTTTTTTAATATCAATAGTTGCAAATCCCGCAATTGATTGTTGTGATAAATTGCCTGACTCTAAAAAATTACTTAAAGAATTTGTTATTAATTCTTTGCTTGTATTTCTTTCACATCCAATGCCAACCCATAGTACGGGCGGGTGCCAAGTTGTTGCATGATTTTCGAATATACTCACATAAAATGTTGAATCTGGTTTTTCAGTTTCTTTTTCTTTTTTATCAATTTGATTAATAATCTTAGCTGGTTCTGAAGTTTTCCATAAGTTATTACCAGATAATTGTTTGCAAAATATTACTTCGTTCTTAGCTTGTTTTATTACAAGTTTAGACCAGTTATCTATTTCGCCGGATCTTTTCCAGCCCCATTGATTGCCAAACGAATCAAGATTTAGGTAGTTTTGATCATTTGAATTGTTAGTTTCTATTATTTCACCGCCAAATAATTCAGAAATTTGAAATGCAATTTTTTGAGTATTTGATTGATGTGAGCCAATAACAGGTAGGACTTTGGAGCCTTTTTTATCCATTACTATTACTCCTGGATCCTTATCTTTGCTTGTTAAAAAAGAATTTATTAATCTAATAGATGCTCCAATTGAACCAATGAAGATGATAAGGTCGAATTCTCCCCATTTTTCTTTGAGAAGTTTTTTTGGTTTTATTTGGGGTATTGATTTCTTATCTTTTGTTTTTTGATAAGTTGAACAAGCAATATATACCTCTTTAACAAATTCGGTTTCTTTGAGCCTTTTTAAGATTTCTTGTGAAGTATTAGATAAACCTATCGCAATTCCTTTCAAGTTAAGTTTTAAAATTTTGTTATTATGAAATTATATCTTGATAAGCGTGAATAAATATTTTCTACCTGAAATATAAAAAAATATTTAAGATATTTTGCTATTGAACTGGGTATATATACTTAAAGCCCAGTCATATTAATAGATCTTACAAAAAAAGAGAAAAGTAACAAACAGTGAAACATTTGTTACTTTGTCACATGATCAAAGAATCTTTCGCTTATTATTTTTGGTAACCAAATTCTTTAGATTGATTGGTTTGAACCTAAAAAGTTTACTATTAATAAATGTAGGCTTTAAATTCAGAAAATCTGCTTAAAGACTTATTACTTAGAGGTGCTAGATGACCATCAGCCCACCAGAAAGTGGAGAAAAAAACAAGAAGATTTTGGAATCACCAGTCAAGGCTGATCCAAAACCGATTGATTTTGCCAAATTAGATAAACCAGGCTTCTGGTCTAGTAAATTATCTAAAGGTCCAAAAACTACAACGTGGATCTGGAATTTACATGCAGACGCTCACGATTTTGATGTGCATGCTGGCGATGCTGAAGAAGCAACAAGGAAAATATTTTCAGCCCATTTTGGACACCTAGCTGTAATTTTTATTTGGATGAGCGCTGCATTTTTTCATGGAGCTCGATTTTCAAATTACTCAGGTTGGTTAGCTGATCCTACACATGTTAAACCTGGTGCTCAGCAAGTATGGGCGATTGTTGGTCAAGAAATGCTCAATGGAGATCTAGGTGCAAATTATAACGGAATTCAAATAAGCTCAGGGATATTCCAAATGTGGAGAGCATGGGGCATAACAAATGAATCAGAACTAATGGCTTTAGCTATTGGAGCTGTAGTAATGGCTGCTTTAATGCTTCATGCTGGTATATTCCACTATCATAAAGCAGCTCCAAAAATGGAGTGGTTCCAAGACGTTGAGTCTATGATGAATCATCATCTAGCAGGACTTTTAGGATTAGGTTCTCTTGCTTGGGCAGGTCATTGTATTCATATTGGAGCTCCAACAGCAGCTTTGCTAGATGCTATTGACGCAGGTTCTCCCCTATTAATTAATGGTAAAGAAATAGCATCAATCGCTGATATACCTATGCCTCATCAGCTTTGTGATCCCCAGATTGTTGGTCAAATATTTCCTGGTCTTGCAAGTGGTACCGGAAACTTTTTTAGTTTGAATTGGTTTGCTTTTACAGACTTTCTAACCTTCAAAGGAGGTCTTAACCCAGTAACAGGAAGTTTATGGATGACAGACATTGCTCATCATCATCTTGCCATAGCAGTTCTATTTATAATTGCAGGTCATATGTATAGAACCAACTACGGAATTGGTCATAGCATGAAAGAAATATTAGATGCACATCAAGGTGATCCGATCTTATTCCCAGCCCCTCAGGGTCATCAAGGACTATTCGAGTTTATGGCAGAAAGTAGACATGCTCAACTTTCAGTTAATCTAGCAATGCTAGGTTCAATAACCATAATTGTTTCTCACCATATGTATGCTATGCCTCCATATCCATATATGGCTATAGACTACATGACTGTTCTAGGCACATTCACACATCACATGTGGATTGGTGCTTTGTTCATAGTTGGTGCTGGAGCTCATGCAGGTATCGCGATGGTCAGAGATTATGACCCCGCAAAAAATATTGGTAATGTTCTAGATCGTGTATTAAAAGCTAGAGACGCTGTTATTAGTCATCTCAATTGGGTTTGTATGTGGTTAGGTTTCCATAGTTTTGGACTCTATATCCATAATGACACTATGAGAGCTCTGGGAAGACCTCAAGATATGTTTAGTGATAAAGCAATACAACTTCAACCTATTTTTGCTCAATGGGTACAAAACATTCAATCTTCCGGAATTGGCACAACACTTCTAGAAGGTAACGGAGTTAGTCAAGTATTTAATGGAGATACTATAACTATTGGTGGAAAAGTTGCTATGAAAGCAATACCACTTGGAACTGCAGATTTAATGATTCACCACATTCATGCCTTCCAAATTCATGTAACGTTACTAATTCTCCTTAAGGGAGTTCTATATGCAAGAAATTCTAGGCTAATTCCTGATAAAGCTTCATTAGGTTTTAGATTCCCTTGTGATGGACCAGGTAGAGGAGGTACATGTCAAGTTTCTTCATGGGACCATGTATTTCTTGCCACTTTCTGGATGTACAACACTATTTCTATTGTCATATTCCACTTCTCCTGGAAAATGCAGAGTGATGTTTGGGGACTTACCGGGGGTAATTTTGCTCAAAGTTCCATCACCATAAATGGTTGGCTGAGAGATTTCTTGTGGGCTCAGGCTTCACAGGTTTTAACTAGTTATGGCCAGTCAATTAGTATGTATGGCTTGATGTTCTTAGGTGCACACTTTATTTGGGCATTCAGCTTAATGTTCCTCTTCAGTGGAAGAGGCTATTGGCAAGAATTGTTTGAATCAATCCTGTGGGCTCATAATAAATTAAAAGTTGCTCCCACAATTCAACCTAGAGCTTTATCTATTACTCAGGGACGCGCAGTAGGTGTAACGCACTTCCTTGTCGGAGGCATTGCTACAACATGGGCCTTCTTCCACGCTCGCCTTTTCGGGCTGGGCTAATTATCTGAACTTCACCTTTTTAATTCAATGGCAACTAAATTTCCATCATTTAACCAGGGTCTAGCTCAGGACCCAACAACCCGAAGAATATGGTACGGAATAGCTACTGCTCATGACTTTGAAAGTCATGATGGTATGACTGAAGAAAAGCTTTATCAGAAGCTTTTTTCTACACATTTTGGTCATCTAGCAATAATTGCTCTATGGGTGGCTGGTAACTTATTTCATATTGCTTGGCAGGGTAATTTTGAACAATTCGTATTAGATCCAACTCATGTTCGTCCAATTGCTCATGCTATTTGGGATCCTCACTTCGGTTCTGGGATTACTGAAGCGATGACTCAAGCAGGAGCCGACGGACCAGTCAATATAGCTTATTCAGGTCTCTACCATTGGTGGTACACAATTGGTATGAGAACCAATGAACAGCTATTTCAAGCTTCAATATTTATGAGTATTTTGGCTTGTTGGACTCTATTTGCAGGTTGGCTACATTTACAACCAAAGTTTCGACCATCATTAGCTTGGTTCAAAAATAACGAATCTAGATTAAATCATCATCTTTCAGTACTATTTGGATTCAGCAGTATTGCATGGACTGGGCATTTAGTTCACGTGGCAATACCTGAGTCTAGAGGTATCCATGTAGGTTGGGATAATTGGTTAACAGTTCTTCCTCATCCTGCCGGGCTAGGTCCTTTCTTCACCTTAAACTGGGGTGCATATGCTCAAAATCCTGATTCATTAGATCAAATTTTTGGAACAACAGAAGGAGCTGGAACAGCCATTTTTACCTTCTTAGGTGGCCTTCATCCACAAAGTGAAGCTTTATGGTTAACAGACATTGCACATCATCATATAGCTATAGGTACAGTTTTTATAATCGCTGGACATATGTATAGAAATACTTTTGGTATTGGTCATAGTCTTAAAGAAATTACAGAAGCTCACAACACAAGACATCCCTTAGATCCTCACAAAGGAAGTTTTGGTATAAATCATGATGGAATTTATGAAACAGTTACTAATTCACTTCACTTTCAACTTGGTTTAGCGTTGGCAGCTCTTGGAGTAGCTACCTCATTAGTTGCTCAGCATATGGGAGCTCTTCCATCATATGCATTTATTGCAAGAGACTATACTACACAATCTGCCTTATATACTCATCATCAATATATAGCTATGTTTTTGATGGTTGGAGCATTTGCTCATGGAGCAATATTTTTTGTAAGGGATTATGACCCTGAATTAAATAGAGATAATGTACTTGCAAGGGTATTAGGTACTAAAGAAGCTTTAATCAGTCACCTTAGTTGGGTAACGATGCTTTTAGGTTTTCATACATTAGGTATATATGTTCACAATGATGTGGTTGTAGCTTTTGGTAATCCTGAAAAACAAATTTTAATTGAGCCTGTTTTTGCTCAGTTTGTTCAAGCTGCTCAAGGAAAAATGATGTATGGCTTCAATGCTTTATTATCTGATCCTACAAGTGCTGCTAGTGTTGCAGCTAATTCTCTACCTGGTAACCATTACTGGATGGATTTAATCAATAGGCAAGATGCATTAAGTGCTTTTTTACCTATTGGCCCTGCCGATTTCCTGGTTCACCATGCTATTGCACTAGGTCTACATACAACAGCCTTGATTCTTATTAAAGGTGCACTTGATGCTAGAGGAACAAAGTTGATCCCTGATAAGAAGGATTTAGGTTACGCTTTTCCTTGTGATGGACCAGGGCGTGGAGGTACCTGTGATAGTTCATCATGGGATGCTATGTACTTAGCAATGTTCTGGGCATTAAATCTAATAGCATGGGTAACTTTCTACTGGCATTGGAAACATCTAGCAATATGGCAGGGTAATGTAGCTCAATTTAATGAATCAGGAACTTATCTCATGGGTTGGTTTAGAGATTATCTATGGTTAAATTCCGCTCAACTTATTAACGGATATAATCCGTTTGGAGTAAATGCCCTATCTCCTTGGGCTTGGATGTTCTTATTTGGTCACCTAGTTTGGGCTACTGGTTTCATGTTCTTAATATCATGGCGTGGTTATTGGCAAGAATTAATTGAGACATTAGTTTGGGCTCATCAGCGTACACCAATAGCTAACCTTGTTGGCTGGAGAGATAAACCAGTGGCACTTTCAATTGTTCAGGCTAGATTAGTTGGTTTAGCACATTTCACAATTGGAAACATACTCACATTTGGTGCTTTTGTAATTGCATCAACATCAGGTAAGTTTGGTTAAAAAATCTTTTAATAATAAAAATCACCACATTTGTGGTGATTTTTTTTGTTTAATTGTATTTTTCTAAATTAAGTTAAGATTATATAGTTGTTCTCAAATAAATATGACATATATAAACGAACTAATTTCTATTATTATCCCTGTGTTCAACGAAAGTGAGAGCATCGGTTTTTTAATAAATGAAGTTATAAGTATAATGGAAGCTAATAATTTCAATTTCGAATTGATTGTCGTAAATGATGGTTCTAAAGATCATACTCATCAAGTATTAAAACAACTCACTAATAAAGTAAAGGAACTTTCAGTAATTTGTCTTCGTAAAAATTATGGACAAACCGCAGCAATGGCAGCCGGCTTTGATAATTCCAAAGGCGATATTGTAATTACTTTAGACGGCGATTTACAGAATGACCCAAACGATATTCCTAAATTAATATCAGAAATTAATAATGGCTATGATTTGATTTGTGGATGGAGGTTTGATAGAAAAGATAAATTAATTAATAGAAAGATACCATCAAAAATAGCGAATAAATTAATAGCTCAAGTAACAGGTTTGAAGTTACATGATTATGGATGCTCATTAAAAGCTTTCAAGAGAGAAATAATTGATGATATCAAGCTTTATGGTGAACTTCATAGGTTTCTGCCCGTTTTAGCAAATTTTGAAGGTGCAAGAATTAAAGAAATTAAAGTCAATCATAGAAGTAGGAAATATGGATCTAGTAAATATGGAATAGATAGAACTTTTAGAGTTTTAATGGATTTACTTACTGTTTGGTTTATGACTAAATTTTTAACAAGACCAATGTATGGATTTGGCTTTGTTGGAATTATAAGTATTTTGATCAGCCTAGCAATGAGTTCTTATTTGATAGTTTTAAAAATACTGGGTGAGGATATTGGAAATCGTCCGTTGCTATTGTTTGCATTAATATTGGGAATTACTGGGGTTGAATTATTTAGCTTTGGATTATTAAGCGAACTTTTAATAAGGACATATCATGAAAGTCAAAGTCGTCCTATATACAGAATTAGGTCAATAAGTAGTACTAATTAAGATTGAATTGTTACTTGAATTTTCTAATTAATAAAGCTGATATTTCAACCACTTCAGGAGAAATATCTCTTAAGCCTTTTCGTAAAATTGGTAATGTTGATTTATCAGCTAATTCTTCTGCAATTTTTAACGCTTTTAATTTATCTTCTGTATTACCTTGAAAAAGAGTAAACATTTTATTTCTTTGAGAATTTTTTAAAAATACTGAGATCCTTTTTTCTTCATGTTTGTAAGAAAAATTTTTTTTATTAGTTAGAAATTTATTTTTATTACTTTTAATTTTATTAGGATATGATTTTTTTATATTTATTGCATTTTTAAGCTTTCGTTTTTTTAAAATTAATATTAATAGTCCAATAAAAATAATAAGAACTATTGCGAAAAAATTTAACATGTAAAAAGTTAATAATATTTATATCATCCAGTAATAAAATTAACACTATTTCTTAGAAAAATACTAGAGTATTTAAAGATGTTTAAAATAACTATGCCATCTGATTTACCAAGTCTTCTCCCTTCAATTTTTGTCCCATTAATTGGTATAGCAATGCCTGCTGTTTTTATTGTATTGATTGGAAGATTTATCACAGCAACTGAATAATTTATTAAACACTAAATATTAAAAAAATGAGCGACTTTCAAAAATCATTCTCAGAATCAACAAGTTCTATAAAGTTTGATGAAAAATACATAGATAATTCTGTACAACCAAATGATATTGGTGTTGCAGAACAATGGGCAGTAAAAACGGTTGATGACCCATGTGTTGGGAATTTAGCTACACCAGTTAATAGCGGCTATTTTACAAAAGCTTTTATTAATAATCTCCCTTTTTATAGAGAGGGTATTTCTCCAAATTTCAGAGGTTTAGAAACTGGAGCTGCTTTTGGATATCTCTTATATGGTCCTTTTACTATGACTGGGCCACTAAGAAATTCTGAATTTGCAATAACTGCAGGGTTACTCTCAGCTATAGGAGCGGTCCATATCATGACAGCACTTTTAGTTCTATATAATGCACCTGGCAAAGCACCTAATGTTCAACCTCCAGATGCTACTGTTAAAAATCCACCAAAGGATTTATTTACAAGAGCTGGTTGGGCGGATTTCACAAGTGGATTTTGGTTGGGAGGCTGTGGTGGAGCCGTCTTTGCCTGGCTTCTGGTTGGTACATTACACTTAGACACTCTGATGCCAATTATTAAAAATATTTGGACTGCAGGTTAACTTCCAGATAAGTTAAAAAGCAATATTTATGAATTCAATTTAAAATTAAAAGGTGAGCTCAACTCACTAACGTATAGTTCTATCCCATCTGTAACTTCTAACTACTCTTCCTGCCGAAATAAGTTTGGATTTATAATGTAATGAGATTTTGTCGTTAGACTTTTTCAGCGTATCTAATCCTATTCCATTTCTGCCGAAATCCTTTCCAGAACTATGGTAATACAGTCCATCCCCTTTGTAGATTCCAATATGATCACATTTTCCTTCATTTCCAAAAAATAGAAGATCACCTGGCTGTAGAGCTAAATAAGATTCTTTGAAATAAAAAAGATGTTTACAAAAATTTTTTATTTGATAAGAGTCTCGAGGTATATGAATATTATGCTTTAAAAAAGCAGTTTGAATTAACCCGGAACAATCAAAATTGGGTCCTAATGTACCTCCCCAAAGGTATTCATTATTCAACTCAGCTTGATCATTGATCCATTTTAGAATTGAGGTAATTTTATCTTTTATAAAGAAGTGTTCATTTTTTAAATTCTTAGTTTTTCTCAATTCGTATTTCTCAATAATCAATCCATCTAAATTTATCCAACAGACGTAGCCATCTTCATATAGTTGAACTAATATTCTTGAAAATTTATGGTTTTTTTGATGAATATTTGGATATATAAGCCTAAAAATTCTATTTTTAAATATTTCGGTAACTAATTTATTTTCTGTTTCATTTTGATATCCAGAAATATTAACTTTTAATTTCCACCAAATAGTTTTTGAAAAATTAGTTTGTTTAAATAGTGAGATAGGATTTTTATAACTTTCCATACAATGTCCTTTTACCATTTAAGTAAAGAGATGGGTTTAGCCCTAAATGATATTTTAGGGAGAGCATTTACTTATAATAAAGATTTTTCAAGAGAAGATATTGCCATAACTTGGATTAATTATAAAAGTGAAAATAACAGTTTATTTAAAGGTTTTGGAACTGGTATTAATAATAAAAAAATGGTTTACCCTGCCAGCATAGTCAAGTTGGTTTATGGTCTTGCCGCATTTTATTGGATTAAAAAAGGAAGTTTATTATTGTCAGATGAACTTAATGATGCTGCAAGAAAAATGCTTTCTTTCTCAAGTAATAATGCAACAAGCTTCTTAATTGATTTACTTACAGGAACAACAAGTGGACCTTGTATTGAAGGGGAATTATGGGAAAATTGGAAATATCAAAGAAGTATAATAAATGATTGGCTACATGATTTACATTGGGAGGAACTGAGTGGTATTAATTGCTGTCAGAAGACCTGGGATGATGGACCATATGGCCGTGAAAAAGAATTTTATGGGCATGACAATAAAAATCGAAACGCTATGAATTCTGATTCAGCTGCAAGGGTTTTGGAGGAAATTATGATTCATATTGATTATCAAAAAAATGACTTAAATTTACGAAGTTTTTTAAAAAGAAATTTAAATAAAGTTGTTCTTAAAAATGATTCTCTTAATCAAATAGATGGTTTTTTGGGTGAAGGATTACCAGAAAGCATTAATTTTTGGAGTAAAGCAGGCTTAATGTCTGAAGTTAGACATGATGCTGCTTGGTGGACTCATAGTCAATCTCTAAACACATTATTAGTTGTTTTTTGTAATGGAGAAAAATATTCTAAAGATACTTCCTTCTTACCATCAATATCAAAAGAAGTATATGAATTTAATAAAAGATATAATATTTAGGCCTAAATTAAATCGTCTAAGTAATTTGAATCTAATTTGTCAGTATATGCTTCATAAGGTAACATCATTACTTCTTCAAAATTTGAATCATTCATAATCCATTCTCTATATTCTGCTAATAAACTTTTTCGATCTTCATTATCTAATTCATAAATACGCAATGCTGTATCTTTAAAATTTTCTTTAATAAGATTTTCAAGTTCCTTTTTATTCATATTATTTGCTTTCTCCATCTAAGATTACCCTTCTAATGGTTGATAATGCTATTCCTGTTTGTGCTCTGATTGATCGATATGAATAGCCTTCGTCACGCAATCTGATTACTAGAGATTCCTTTAAGGGACTTATCTTGGGCCTACCTCCTAAATTATTCCCATTAAATCTTCTTTTTAAAACGTTTTCTTTTTTTCTTTCTTTAAGGCACTCATTATCTAAATTATTTAATTCACATAAAATATTAAAAACTAAGGATGATGTATTTGGAGAATATTTATCGGTAAAAAATCCAGATAAAGTTCTTAACTGGACATCTTGATTTAAAAGTTTGTTTATTACTCTTACACATTCATTTTTATTAGCAAATGCCCGATCGAGTTTCGTTACTACTAATTCATCACCTTTGGATGTAGCTTTTAAAGCTTTTTGGAATTCGGGCTTTATTTCTGCGTCAAGACTTAAGAGTTCAGAAAAGATTAAATTGCAACCTTCATCTTTTAAGAATTGTATTTGTTCTTCTAGGTAAAAAATTTCATTATCAATTGCTCTAGCATATCCTATAGATTTTTTCTTTTTAGTCTTCTCAGATAAAAGAGATCCCTTTCTTTTGAATTGAAAAGTCAAAGTATTTAAAGATATATTTTTTACTGTATCAAATACTTTAAAAAAAAACACTAAATAGAACAAAAAAGCTAATCAAAACTTCTTTAGTCTGTTTTTTGAAACCTATTTAATGTTTTTTAACTGTTCTAAAAAATACATTCTAGAAAATGTTCTATTATTGATTATAGAACATCAAGATTTCTAAGTTAGTTATTTAAAATTAGATTAATGAACAATATCTCTTCTATTACAAATAAATTTAAATAGTAAAAAAACGAAATTTTGATTAAAATTTATTTAGACGAAGCCGATAAAGTAATTTGACAAGTATTTCCAAAAATGCGGTAACAAAACCAGAGTGGTTAAGGGTAAAGGCTCCTCAATTTGAGAGGATAGGTAATACCGCAAATTTATTAAGTGATTTAAAATTAAATACGGTTTGTCAGGAAGCAAGTTGTCCAAATATTGGAGAATGTTTTGCAAGTGGGACTGCGACTTTTTTAATCATGGGTCCTGGTTGTACTAGAGCATGTCCGTATTGCGATATTAATTTTGATAGATCTAAAAGAGTTTTGGACCCAACCGAACCCTATCGTTTGGCAGAGGCTGTTTCTAGGATGAATCTCAAACACGTAGTTATTACATCAGTAAATAGAGATGATCTTGATGATGGAGGGGCATCACAGTTTTTTCAATGCGTTTCGGAAGTAAGAAAAAAATCTCCAGAGACAACTATTGAACTATTAATTCCTGATTTATGTGGCAACTGGCAAGCGCTTGAATTGGTTTTAGATTCAAAACCAAATGTTCTGAATCATAATATTGAAACTGTAAAAGGTTTATATAGGAAAGTAAGGCCTCAAGGTAATTATCAAAGAACTTTAGATTTACTGAAACGCACAAGAGAATATTTTCCTAGTGTCTATACAAAATCGGGTTTTATGTTGGGATTAGGAGAAAGTGATCATGAGGTTTTAAATCTTCTTGCTGATTTAAAAAATCATTTTGTAGATATAGTTACTATTGGTCAATATTTATCTCCAGGTCCAAAACATTTACCTGTCCAAAGATTTGTAAGTCCTTCAAAATTTAATTTCTTCAAATTGTTTGGAGAAGATAATCTTGGTTTTATGCAAGTAGTAAGTTCTCCTTTAACCCGAAGTAGTTATCATGCTGAGGAGATTCAAAAATTAATGAAAAAATATCCAAGATAAGCTCATTCTTCTTAAGTAATGTCAATCCATTCATTTAATTTCCAATTAACAATTTTATTTTTAATCATTGGATCTTCCTTAATTATTTTTAATGCCTCTTCATAAGTGTTTACTTCTATTATCAAGAGACCACCGGCTCCAGGTTCCTTAATTTCATTTACTAAAAAGCCACTTTTTATATTAACTCCAGCTTTTTTTAATTCTCTTATCCACAATTTATGCTTATCTATTAATTTCTTTTTTAATTTGTTTTTACTCATAAATTCCTTTTTAATAATCTCTGTTTTTACAAAAATCGGCATTTATTGATTATTTAATCCAAGCATTTCTTCTTCACTGGGAGGTACGATTACTTTAAATAAAGTTTTAAAATTACTCCAATCTTTAAGAAGATTAGCTGCTTTAGGACTCTGCGTTTTGTGATGATAATCTTTAATTATTCCTAATAAAATTTGTTCTTGTTTTGGGGTGTTAATTTCATAGATACTTACTATTTCTCTATTTACCTTTTTCTCTACATCATTTTTTTCATCAAGTATAAATGCTACTCCCCCAGTCATTCCTGCTCCGATATTTCTTCCTATAGAACCAAGAATTACAATTTTGCCTCCTGTCATATATTCACAGCAATGATCTCCTGCACCTTCAGTTACTGCTACTGCTCCACTATTTCTTACGGCAAACCTTTCACCTGATTTACCCAACGCATATAATTTTCCTCCCGTGGCGCCATATAGACAAGTATTGCCCAAAATGACTTGCTCCGATGAATTCTTATCTATTCTGGGCGGAATTATGGTTAGCATTCCTCCATTCATCCCCTTGCATACATAATCATTTGCTTCTCCAATTAATTTAATAATCATTCCTTTTAATAAAAAGGCTCCAAAGCTTTGACCTGCATGACCTTTAAAAATTAGATTAATCCCGCCATTAAAGCCCTTATTGCCATAATGCTGAGCAAGCTCTCCAGAAATTTTTGCACAAACACTTCTATCAGTATTTTTGATTTCAATTTTTTTACTAAATTCTCCATGAGTAGTGAGCGCATTTATGAATTGCTCATCCTTTAAAATCGAGTCTTCCAATACAATTCCATTACTATGAGCATTATTTGAATGTTTTATCCATGATCTATCTTCATGGCTAATTTCAGTGTAAACAAGAGAAGTTAGATCGATATTTGCTGTTTTAGGCAGACTGATATTTCTTGTGGTCAGAAATTCTTTGTTACCAATTAATTCTTCCATTGTTTTGACACCAATGGTACTCAATATTTGTCTTATTTCTTCAGCAATGTAGATAAAAAAGTTAACAACGTTATCTGGTAAACCTTTGAACCTTTTTCTTAATTCTTCTTTTTGTGTTGCTACGCCAACCGGACAAGTATTTTTATGGCAAACTCGTGCCATAACGCATCCTTCAGCAATCATTGCTACTGATCCAAATCCATATTCTTCTGCGCCCAAAAGAGCAGCAATGACTACATCCCATCCTGTTTTAAGCCCACCGTCTGTTCTTAAAAGTACTCTTTCGCGCAGATTATTTTCAAGAAGAGATTTATGTACCTCTGCTAAACCAAGTTCCCAAGGTAATCCAGCGTGCTTAATGGAGCTCAATGGAGAGGCACCTGTTCCTCCATCATGGCCAGAGATTTGTATAACATCTGCGTTTGCTTTACTTACACCTGCAGCTATAGTTCCAATACCAATTTCAGAAACAAGTTTCACACTTACTTTTGCTTTAGGATGAACTTGGTGAAGATCATGAATAAGTTGTGCTAAATCTTCAATTGAGTAAATATCATGATGAGGAGGAGGAGAAATTAAAGCCACGCCTGGCTTACTATTCCTGAGCTTTGCTATGTAGGAATCGACTTTTGGACCAGGAAGTTGCCCACCTTCCCCTGGCTTTGCACCTTGGGCCATTTTAATTTCAAGTTGTTTACCACTTCGAAGATATTCAGGGGTAACTCCAAATCTTCCTGAGGCGATTTGCTTAATAGCAGAGCAAGCCGTATCTCCATTTTCTAGGCCTTTTATAAATGGTAAAGTTGCTGATTGAGTATTTTCATCAATATCATTTAAAACATTAAAACGAGCTGGATCTTCTCCCCCTTCACCACTATTACTTTTTCCACCAATTCTATTCATTGCAACTGCTAAAACTTCATGCGCCTCTCTTGATAAAGCACCTAAACTCATTCCTCCTGTACAAAAACGTTTGCAAATTGATTCAACACTTTCAACTTCACTTATTGGTATGCTTTCTCTATCAGAATCTATTGTTAGTAAGTCTCTCAGAGCAGTTATTGGTCTCTTACTAATCAGTTCTTTATACAATTTGAAGTGGTCATAACCTGGTCCTTGTTTTACTGCAGAATGGAGTACCTTTGACATTTCAGGATTATTTGAGTGATATTCTCCATAATTTCTGAATTGCACAAATCCTAAAAATTCGAGTTTTTTCAGGTCAATTTCTGGATAAGCTTTTGTGTGAATTGAAATTGATTCATTTGCTAATTCTTCTAAAGTGATTCCAGCAATTCGACTTGTTGTCCCGTCGAAACCAAGATTGATTAAATCAGAGCCTAAACCTACCGCCTCAAAAATCTGAGCTCCGTGGTAACTAGAAAGAAGTGAGATGCCTATCTTAGAGAGTATTTTCCTTAAGCCATCCTCTAAAGCTTTTTTAATGTTGGCCTGAACATTATCATTTGATAATGAATCAACTTTTTTACTATCTATGAGTTTTTGAGTCTTAGGATGCTTTAACCAATGTCTCCCTGATTCAAATATTAGCCAAGGGCAAACAGCACTAACTCCATATCCAATCAGGCATGCTAAATGATGTGTACTCCAACATTGACCAGTCTCAATTATTAGTGAGGCTTTTAATCTTGTTTCTTTTTTAAGAAGATAATGATGAATTGCACCTACAGCTAAGAGAGGAGGAATAAAACTTTTTGTTGAGCTTACTCCTTTATCAGAAATAATGATTAAAGCGCATCCATTATTAACTGCTTTTTCACTTTGCTCGCAAATATCATTTAATTTACCTTCAAATCCTCTAATTCCTTGGTCGATTTCATACAAGGTTGAAATTGTTTGAGATTTAATTTTTGATTTTTTAATTGAAATCAGTTCTTCTTCATTAAGAATTGGACTCTGTAAATGAACAAAAGGTTTAAGATCTTTAATCTCAAATGGTGAACATCTTTCTCCAAGATGCATTTCAAGACTCATCACAAGTTTTTCACGAAGAGGATCTATAGGAGGATTGGTTACCTGAGCAAATCTTTGCTTGAAATAGTCGTATAAAATATGTGGTTTTGATGAAAGCACTGCTAATGGGATATCGTCGCCCATGCAATAAGTAGGCTCTTTAGCTAATGAAGCCATTGAATCTAAGATAAGATCATTATCTTCCGCTGAAAACCCGTATGCAGTTTGTTGTTGTAACAACTCGAGATCTTTTAGTTTGCAGTCTTGAATCCATTCATTATTTTCTATTTTTATGGTTCTCTTATTAAGTAGATTTTTATAATCATGCCTTTGAGCTGCTTCAGATTTTACCTCCCAATTTCTTAGGATTCTACTTTGATGAAAATCAACTGCCAACATTTGTCCCGGTCCTAATCGACCTTTTTCTATTACTCTTTCTTCTTCAAGATCTACCACTCCTGTTTCAGAACCCATTATTACAAAACCATCATTTGTAATTGAATATCTTGCTGGTCTTAAGCCATTTCTATCAAGCGTTGCTCCGACAAAATTTCCATCAGCAAATACAATGAGTGCTGGACCATCCCAAGCTTCTTGTAAGCTTGCAGAATATTCATAAAAAGATTTTATATCTTCTCTTTGCTCAAGTTCTGGTTGATCTCTAAATGCTTCAGGAACAAGTTTTAATAATGAGTCAGTAATAGGCTGACCTGAACGAATATTGATTTCAAGAGTTGCATCAAGATTTGATGAATCACTTTTATTGATATCTACGATTGGCTTTATTTCATTAGATAACTCTCCCCAAAAATCATCTATGTGTGTTTCTGAAGCTTTAGCCCAATTAATATTCCCTAAAAGAGTGTTGATTTCTCCATTATGACCCAAAAATCTCATGGGTTGAGCTAATGGCCATTTTGGAAGTGTATTGGTACTAAATCTACGATGATAAACAGAAAATGAAACTTTAAAACTCTCTTCTTTTAGATCTTTATAAAACTCGGATAATATTTCAGAGCGAACCATACCTTTATAAACAACTGTTTGAGAACTTAGTGAGGCAAAATAAAATTCACAATCCCCAACATGGTTTTTGAAAGTTTCTCTTATTTTTTTTTCAATTCTTTTCCTTAATTGAAATAAAAGCCTTTCAACATCCTGATGATCTTTTTTATCTATATATATAATCCACTGACAGATGAATGGAGCATTTGCTTTAGCTAAAGGACCTAATATTTCATTATTAACAGGTACTGTTCTCCAAGATGTTTCGTTAACTTTTAATTTTTCTGCTTCTTGATCACATATTGATTTACATACTTCAATTTTCTCTTTTTTATTAGGCATAAAAACCATGCCTAAACCTTTATCGTATTCTTTATTCTTGTTGAGATTAACTTCTTTTTCTAAAAAATTCCAAGGAATTGAACATAAAATACCTGCCCCATCTCCAGAGTCACTATCTCCCCCACAACCTCCTCTATGCTCCATGCAGTTAAGGCCCTTAAGTGATTGTTTAAGGATCCAGTTGCTTTCTATACCTTTAACATGTGCTACAAAACCAACTCCACACGCATCTTTCTCCCCAATTATTCCATTTGGGGAATAACTATCTTGATATGGGCCAACGATTCTTTTGATACTCTCTCCCATAGATTATTTAATTCTATTAAGTTATTTATGTATTTCTATTATAAAAATAAATATGAAAATAAATCTAAAAATAATGAATATTTACCAAAGAAATTTAATTTGACAAATTTTAAAAAAAATATGATTAAAAACTTTTAGTTGGTACTCTCAAAAGGTTATGATGATTAAATGTTTATTTTTATTTAAGTTTAATAGATGCCCACCATCTCACAATTAGTAAGTTCAGAAAGAAAACGTCTGACTAAGAAAACAAAATCTCCTGCATTAAAAGCTTGCCCTGAGAGAAGAGGGGTATGTACAAGAGTTTATACATCAACACCAAAGAAGCCTAATTCAGCCTTGAGAAAAGTTGCTAGGGTTAGATTAACTTCTGGTTTCGAAGTAACTGCTTATATTCCTGGAATTGGACATAATTTGCAAGAACATTCTGTAGTTTTACTTAGGGGTGGAAGAGTCAAGGATTTACCAGGAGTTAGATATCATATAATAAGAGGAACTTTAGATACGTCTGGAGTCAAAGATAGACGTCAATCCAGATCTAAGTATGGAGCAAAAGTTCCTAAAGATTAATTTGTAAACACTACTTTTTTAAAACATGTCACGTCGTAATGCCGCGGTAAAAAGAACAGTTCTTCCCGATCCTCAATTTAATAGTCGTCTTGCTTCAATGATGATTTCTCGATTGATGAAACATGGCAAAAAATCTACAGCTCAAAGAATATTGTCTGATGCGTTTTCTCTTATAAGCGAGAGAACAGGTGGGAATGCAGTTGAATTATTTGAAACAGCTGTAAAAAATGCTACTCCTCTTGTTGAGGTACGAGCTAGAAGAGTTGGTGGTGCAACATATCAAGTACCTATGGAAGTTCGCCAAGAAAGGGGTACGGCTATGGCATTAAGATGGCTAGTTACATTCTCACGTGCAAGAAATGGCAAAAGCATGTCCCAAAAACTTGCTGGCGAGCTGATGGACGCAGCAAATGAAACTGGGAGTGCAGTTAAAAAAAGAGAAGATACTCATAAAATGGCAGAAGCTAATAAAGCTTTTGCACATTACAGATACTAAATTTCATCAAAAGGTACTTAAGTAGTTTATTATTATTAAAGTTTACTTTTAGGGTGAACTACACTTATCAAAAATTATTTTATTTGGAGCTTTAAAATTGGCACGCGACTTTCCCCTAGAACGAGTAAGGAATATAGGTATAGCCGCTCATATCGATGCAGGTAAGACAACAACAACTGAGAGAATTTTATTTTATTCAGGTGTAGTTCATAAGATAGGAGAGGTTCATGATGGTGCTGCTGTAACAGATTGGATGGCTCAGGAAAGAGAAAGAGGAATAACTATTACTGCTGCTGCAATATCTACTAGTTGGCAAGATCATAGGATTAATATTATTGATACTCCTGGACACGTTGACTTTACAATTGAAGTTGAAAGATCAATGCGTGTGTTGGATGGAGTTATAGCTGTATTTTGCGCAGTTGGTGGAGTTCAGCCTCAATCCGAAACAGTTTGGCGGCAAGCAGATAGATACTCTGTTCCAAGAATGGTTTTTGTTAATAAGATGGACAGAACTGGTGCAGATTTTTTAAAGGTTAATAAGCAAATTAAAGATCGACTAAAGGCAAATGCACTTCCAATTCAGTTACCTATTGGTGCTGAAGGTGATCTTTCAGGCATTATTGATTTAGTAGCGAACAAAGCATATCTTTACAAAAACGATTTAGGTACTGATATTGAAGAAGCACCTATTCCATCTGAAATGGAGGAGGAAGCTGCTGAGTGGAGATTTAAGTTAATGGAAAGTGTTGCAGAAAATGATGAAGAGTTAATAGAAATATTTCTTGAGACAGAAGAATTATCTGAAGAACAACTTAAAAAAGGTATTAGGGAAGGGGTTTTAAAACATGGATTGGTTCCAGTATTATGTGGCTCAGCTTTTAAGAATAAAGGTGTTCAACTTGTATTAGACGCTGTAGTTGATTACTTGCCAGCTCCAGTTGATGTGAAACCAATACAAGGTGTTTTACCAAGTGGCAAAGAAGATGTTAGGCCTTCAGATGATAATGCTCCTTTCAGTGCATTAGCATTCAAAGTGATGTCAGATCCCTATGGGAAATTAACTTTTGTAAGAATGTATTCAGGTGTTCTTTCAAAAGGAAGTTATGTAATGAATTCTACTAAGGACTCTAAAGAGAGAATTTCTAGACTAGTGATTCTTAAGGCTGACGAAAGAGAGGAAGTTGATGAATTGAGGGCTGGAGATTTAGGAGCTGTATTAGGTCTTAAGAACACAACAACTGGTGACACATTGTGTAACACAGAAGATCCAATAGTTTTAGAGACATTGTTTATTCCAGAACCAGTTATATCAGTAGCTGTCGAGCCAAAAACTAAAGGCGATATGGAAAAATTATCAAAAGCTTTAACTGCTTTGTCTGAAGAGGATCCAACCTTTAGAGTAAGTACAGACCCTGAGACAAATCAAACTGTTATTGCAGGCATGGGTGAGTTGCACTTAGAAATCCTTGTTGACAGAATGTTAAGGGAATTCAAAGTTGAAGCAAATATAGGAGCTCCACAGGTTTCATATAGAGAAACTATTAGGACTAGTTCAAAAGGTGAGGGTAAATATGCAAGACAGACAGGTGGTAAAGGTCAATATGGTCATGTAATTATTGAAATGGAACCTGCGGAAGTTGGTAAAGGTTTTGAATTTGTAAACAAAATTGTTGGTGGAGCTGTACCAAAAGAGTATATTGGTCCTGCATCTAATGGAATGAAAGAGACCTGTGAATCTGGTGTTCTAGCCGGTTATCCACTCATTGATGTAAAAGTAACACTAGTCGATGGTTCATTCCACGATGTAGACTCATCAGAAATGGCCTTCAAAATTGCAGGTTCCATGGCTTTTAAAGATGGGGTTAAAAAATGCAATCCTGTCCTTTTAGAGCCTATGATGAAAGTTGAGGTCGAAAGTCCTGACGACTTTCTTGGATCTGTAATTGGTGATCTCTCTTCCAGAAGAGGTCAAGTAGAAGGACAATCTGTTGATGATGGATTGTCTAAGGTACAGGCCAAAGTGCCCTTAGCCGAAATGTTCGGTTATGCCACTCAACTCCGATCAATGACTCAAGGTCGGGGTATATTTTCAATGGAGTTCGCAAATTATGAGGAAGTTCCTCGTAATGTTGCTGAAGCTATCATTTCCAAGAATCAGGGCAACTCCTGATCTCTAAACTAAAACACTCTTAAACCCTCGATTCTTTAATTCAAAATGGCTCGCGAGAAGTTCGAAAGAAACAAACCACATGTCAACATAGGTACTATTGGCCATGTTGATCATGGAAAAACAACACTAACAGCTGCTATTACAAACGTATTAGCTAAAAAAGGTCAAGCTCAAGCTCAAGACTATGGTGACATTGACGGTGCTCCTGAAGAAAGAGAGCGTGGTATTACTATTAATACAGCTCATGTTGAATATGAAACTGAAGGCAGACATTATGCTCATGTCGATTGCCCAGGACATGCTGATTATGTGAAAAACATGATCACAGGGGCCGCCCAGATGGATGGAGCTATTCTAGTTTGCGCAGCTACAGATGGTCCTATGGCTCAAACAAAAGAGCATATTCTTTTAGCTAAACAGGTTGGAGTTCCTGCTCTTGTAGTTGCTCTCAATAAGTGTGATATGGTCGATGATGAAGAAATTATTGAACTTGTCGAAATGGAAATTAGGGAACTTTTAGATAGTTATGACTTCCCTGGAGATGACATTCCTATTGTTCAAGTTTCAGGACTAAAAGCTCTCGAAGGTGATTCTACTTGGGAATCAAAGATTGAAGAATTAATGAAAGCTGTTGATGCTAGCATTCCCGAACCAGAAAGAGAAGTTGATAAACCATTCTTGATGGCAGTCGAAGATGTTTTCTCGATTACTGGTAGAGGAACTGTTGCTACTGGAAGAATTGAGAGAGGTAAAGTTAAGGTTGGAGAAGAAGTAGAAATAGTTGGAATAAGAGATACAAGAGTAACAACTGTTACTGGAGTTGAAATGTTCCGCAAACTTCTTGACGAAGGTATGGCTGGCGATAATGTTGGTTTACTTTTAAGGGGTGTCCAGAAAGAAGATATTGAGAGAGGAATGGTTCTTGTGAAGAAAGGATCTATTACCCCTCATACTCAGTTTGAAGGAGAAGTTTATGTTCTCAAAAAAGAAGAGGGTGGAAGACATACTCCTTTCTTTGCAGGATATAGACCTCAATTCTATATCAGAACAACTGATGTGACAGGTCAAATAACCGCGTTTACTTCAGATGATGGCTCTAATGTTGAAATGGTTATGCCTGGAGACAGAATTAAGATGACTGGAGAATTAATTTGTCCAGTAGCCATTGAACAAGGTATGCGATTCGCAATACGTGAAGGTGGACGTACTATCGGTGCTGGAGTTGTTTCTAAAATTCTCAAATAATAAATTTGAATTTTAAAAATTTAACCTCAATCATCTAATATAAGTTTTGTGGATAAGGGTCATTTTAATCAATGACCCTTTACTAGAAGTTATTTGAAACTATGACTGCATCAATTGCACAACAAAAAATAAGAATAAGGCTCAAAGCATTTGATAGAAGAATGCTTGATTTGTCTTGCGACAAAATTATCCAAACTGCTGATACTACTTCTGCCTCAGCAATTGGTCCAATACCTTTACCTACAAAAAGGAAGATTTATTGTGTCCTTAGATCTCCTCACGTTGATAAAGATTCGAGAGAGCATTTTGAAACAAGAACACATCGAAGAATAATAGATATTTATAGTCCTTCTGCGAAGACTATTGATGCTTTAATGAAACTAGATCTACCTAGTGGTGTAGATATAGAAGTTAAACTTTAATAAATCCCGAAACTGGTCTAAATTGATTAGTATAAAAAAAACGAAATGAGGTTTATATGGGAGAACTCTCAGTAAGGGAATTACCTTTATTCCCTTTGCCAGAGGTAGTCCTTTTTCCTCAAGAAGTATTGCCTTTACATATTTTTGAATCTAAATACAGGATTATGCTCCAATCTGTTCTTGAGAGTGATTCTATGTTTGGAGTAATAAAGTGGGATCCAACTACTAAAAGTATGGCTAAGGTTGGATGTTGCGCACAAATCTTAAAACATCAAACTGCAGAGGATGGGAGAAGTAATATTATCACTCTCGGCCAACAAAGATTCCAAGTCTTAGAAATTACCCGTTCGACGCCATTTTGTTCTGCGATGGTTAGTTGGATTAGTGATGATAATATTGATGACTTTCAAAAATTAAATTCTCTAAAAGATTCAGTCAAAGAAGCACTTAGTGATGTTATAAGTTTAACGAGTAAATTGACTAATACAAAGAAAAATCTACCAGATAAATTACCTGAATCCCCAATGGATTTATCATTTTGGATAGGAGCTCATTTGGGCGGTCCTGTTGCGGAAGAACAGCAAAGACTTCTTGAAGAGAGAAATACTTTTACCCGTTTGCAAAGAGAATATGAAATGCTTGATCATACAAGAAAACAACTTGCAGCAAGAACTGCATTGAAAGAGAGTTTTCCTGATATAAAAGAAAATTAAATGTTTGAATTATTCCCTTTTTTTTTAATAGTTTTATTTTTTCTAGTCCTTGCGATAATATGGAGAAATAATGCTAGAAAGTATATTTCTTCCGGTACTGTAGCTTCTGCATATGATGCATGGACCAAGGATAAATTACTTGAAAGATTATGGGGTGAACATATACATTTGGGTTTTTATCCCCCAGGGGGAAAAAATATTGATTTTAGAAAGGCTAAAGTTCAGTTTGTTCATGAATTGGTCAAATGGAGTGGTTTAGATAAATTACCACAGGGATCTAGAATACTTGATGTAGGATGCGGAATAGGGGGAAGTTCTAGGATCCTTGCAGAATATTATGGGTTTAATGTCACTGGCATAACAATTAGTCCGGCTCAAGTTCAAAGAGCAAGAGAACTTACTCCTCATGGGCTAAATTGCAACTTCCAAGTTATGGATGCTTTGGATTTGAAATTTGAAGATGGATCATTTGATGCCGTCTGGAGTGTTGAGGCTGGTGCACACATGATGAATAAAATTAGGTTTGCAGATGAAATGCTTAGAACTTTAAGACCTGGAGGCTATTTTGCTTTGGCTGATTGGAACTCAAGAGACCTCAGGGCATACCCCCCATCATTTTTTGAAAAGTTAGTTCTTAAACAATTGCTTGAGCAATGGGTACATCCTAATTTTATTAGCATTAGCGAATTTAGCGATATCCTTAGAACTAACGAAAATAGTTCAGGAAGAGTTATTTCTGAAAATTGGAATTGCTATACAAATCCTTCATGGTACGATTCCATTATTGAAGGCATTCGAAGGCCCTTCGAAATTTTGTCACTTGGCCCATTTGCTATAGTTAAGTCGATTAGAGAGATTCCAACAATACTCCTTATGAATTGGGCATTTAGAAAAGGTTTAATGGAGTTTGGAGTTTATAAATGTAGAGGGTAAATTAATCTAGTTCAACATTTTCAGAAAAATAATTTCCAAAATCTACAAAATTCTTGCAAAGTGGATTTAGCTTATTTTTTAATTCAAGGAAATTTTTAATGTTATTTTGATTATTGATTTCTAAATCAACATAAATTATATATTCGCCTAATTCTCTTTTTGAGGGTCTTGATTCAATTTTACTCATATTAAATCCAAAATCTGCAATATAATTTATAGCTTTAAGCAAGGCACCAGGTTTGTTTGAAATTAATGAGAAAGCAAAACTAGCGATATTAGCTAAACTTGAATTTGATTCCTTGCTTAATAAAACAAATCTAGTGCAATTACCTGGAACATCATTAATAGGAAAGGCTAATTCTTTAAGTCCTTCGATTTGAATTAACGATTTTGAACCTATAGCCGCTCTAAATTTACTCCCCTTGATCATATTGACAGCTTCTGATGTTGAATTAGTTGGAAGAGGAATCGCATTTGGAAGATTCTCAGATAACCATTCTGAACATTGAGCTAATGCTTGAGGATGAGATAATACTTCTGAGATGTTTGAAAGTTCTCCATCACTAATTAATGCATGTTTTATAGGTAAAACAATTGCTTTATTTATAAAAATTTCAGGAAATTTCCAAAGGGCATCTAGAGTAGCTGTAACTCCCCCTTCTACAGAATTTTCTATAGGGACTACAGCAGCATCACAATTGTTGTAAGCTATTGATTTAATGACCGAATGTAACCCATTACATGGTACAAATATAGGTGTCTGAAAATTGGCAAGCTTTGATAATATATGGGCTGCTTTTTCTGCGTATGTTCCTTGAGGACCTAAATATGCAACTTGTTTGAGCATGATTAATTGTAAAAAAAAAAAGAGATCAAATAAGCATTGGAGGAATATAGAAAATGCTATTGTCTTTTGATGCTAAACAGAAACTCAAGCTTTCTGTAACACGTAATAAAGAATATCTTTCTAAATATCTTTTGGAAGAAGAAAGAGTTGTTGGAGCAATGCTTGACTCCAAAAAATTAGTTCCAGAAGGAGAAGGTAGATATAAGTATACAGTAACAAGTTTTAAGGTTTTTCAATTAGATATTAACCCTGTTGTCTCAATTGCGGTAGAAAATAAAGATGGAATTTTAAAAATGAGTGCTCTTGAAAGTACATTGGATGGTTTGGGAATAATAGATGATTTTAATCTTATTTTGAAAGCAAATTTGGAAGCAACTGCTATTGGTTTAGAAGGTGAGGCACTTCTTGGGGTATCTGTAAGCCAGCCCCCTCTACTGAAGCTGGTACCAAGGAAAATTTTGGAATCTACTGGTCATTCGGTATTAAATGGGATTCTGTTAGGTATAAAGTCAAGGGTTCAACAGCAACTAGTAAAAGATTTTTTAGATTGGTGTGAATTAAATAAGATTTGATTTTTTTAAAAAACTTTTTCTATGAAGTTTAGTTATTCCATTTTTTTTGATTAATGAAAGATGCTCTCTGGTTCCATAACCCTTATTTTTAGATATCGAGTATCCTGAGTATTTTTTTTCTAGCCTCTCCATTAGATTGTCGCGAGAAACTTTGGCAACTATGCTTGCTGAAGCTATCGAGATAAACTTTGAGTCTCCAGATACTATGTTTTTTTGAATTCCGTCCCATGGCCTTAATAATAAGGGACCATCAATTTTTAATTCAGATGGCTTTTCTTTTAATTTTTTTAAAGCTCTTATCATTGAAAGTTCTGTCGCAACCCTTATACCTAACTTATCTATTTCTCTAGCCGAAGATTGCCCAATTCCATAATCTGAAGAGAGTAATAAAATTTTTGGTAAAAGTAATTTTCTTTTTTTGGAAGTGAGTTTTTTACTATCTGTTACTCCAAATTGTTTTAATATGAATTTATTTTTTTCAGTTAATACTACGGCTGCTGCAAAAACTGGACCAAAAATTGCTCCCCTTCCAACTTCATCTATTCCAGCTTCGAATATTTTATTCAATGCTTGCTGAAGATCTTCTTCTTTTTTTTCTTGCATTGTTCAGCTCATCTGCAAATTCAATTTCATCCTTTTTATCTGTAAAAACTATTTCATTATTTTCATGAGCTTTATTTGTTAATTTATCTTTAGAATTTGTATTTTCTTCAATTTTAATTTGAACCTTTTCTTCTCCTGATTTTGAGATTTTTTTAATTTTTTTTGCTTTTGTTTTTTTATTATCTAAGGGTTTTTCCGTTTCCTTATTACTTTCTTTTAAACGCACAAAATTATTGCTAGTGAGATAATCTTTACCCAACTTTATAAGTGGATTAATACCTAATTGACTGAAAACAATTTTTTCTTCATTTGTAAGATCAACTGTTATTATATTTTTTTCTTTTGAATTTGATTGGTTTAAATTATCATTATCATTTTCTTTTTTATTAGAAGAATTCTCTTTACTTAGGTCTTTGGAGCTTATTAAATCTGTGTCAACTATTGTTTCCTGCTCATCAGTTGATTGATAAGTATCTGTATCTAAGGATTTTAGATTGTTTGATTGATTAGATTTATTTTCAACATTTTTAATTTTTAAGTTAGAAATTTCGTGATTTAGTATATTTTCTAAATGTCCGGTACCATCGCATGTAGAACATTTTTTTCCGAATAATTCATATATATTTTGACCTTGTCTTTTTCTGGTTAACTCTACCAAGCCTAATTCAGTAAGCTGAGCAATTTGAGGCCTAGCAGAATCATCTTTTATTGCTGAGGTAAAATGCTCTAGTAACTGAAATTGATCTCTTCTTGATTCCATATCGATAAAATCTATTACTATAACTCCACCAATATTTCTTAATTTCATCTGCCTTGAGATTTCAACTGCTGCTTCGCAGTTTGTCCATAAAACGGTCTGCCTTGAATTTGCGGATCTTGTAAATGATCCAGAGTTTACATCTATTACTGTTAAAGCTTCAGTAGGTTCGATAATGATATAACCTCCTGAAGGAAGATCGACTCTTGGCTGGAGAGCTTTTTGAATTGTTTTCTTTATTTCGTACTTCTCAAAAATATGTTGGTTTAAATTGTTATCGTGAAATTCAATATCTATATCGGATTCATAATTTGTTAAAAAATCTTTTGCTCTTGCAACTGAAAATTTACTATCAATAATTATGCTTTTAGTTGATTCTTTAATATAGTCTCTTAAGATTTTAAGGGAGAAATCATCATCTCTTTTTATCAAATGTGGCGGATTAGAAGCTTCAGAAACTTTTAGTACATTTTCCCATTGTTGAATCAATTGTTCTAAATCTTCAATTAGAAGTTCTTCTTTTATTTTTTCAGCCTCTGTTCTAAATAATAAGCCTGTGCTAGGTGGTTTTATTAAAACCCCAAGAGCTTTCAAACGACTTCGTTCTGTTTCTGTATTTATTTTTCTTGAAATATTTACTCCTTGGCCATATGGCTGTAATATCAAGTATTTTCCTGGGATTGAAATACTTCCGGTTAGTCTGGGACCTTTAGATCCTGTGGGTTCCTTTATTACCTGTACTAGAACTTTTTGTTTTGGTTCTAGTAATTCAGTTATCCCAAAAGTCCCTTTTTTGAGTCTTAGTGGACCTAAATCTGAAACATGGATGAATCCATTTTTCTCACTTTCACCAATATTTATGAAAGCGGCATCAATGCCAGGGAGAACATTTTCAACTGTTCCTAAAAAAATATCGCCAATTTGATATTGACCTTGTGCGACGATTAATTCATCAACTCGATCATCTGTGAGAAGTGCTGCTATTCGAGCCTGCTCTGCAATGATAATTTGCTGAGACATATAGTTAATTCTGAATGATTTGGATTTTGAAAATCATCTAAATTAAAGAATTAGATTTTATCTTTTAATAAAGCAGGTTTTTTATAGTTTTATTTTTTACTTTTTAAAATTAATAAAGTTAATAGTGATTGAATACTGCTATTTATAAAGCTTTAAACGATTTTCAAACTAATTGAAATTGAATTCATAGCTATGACCATTTCTAAAATTAATCATAACTAGAACAATATTAACATCTAATCACCACTAAAGCACGTTGATCCATTATTCTATTATTGGTGAAATTTTTATCTAAAGTGGTTCAAGTAAACGAAAATTATTTAAAACTCAAAGCAGGCTATTTATTCCCTGAAATTTCTAAAAGGGTAAAAATATATTCTCAATCAAACAAGAATGCTGAAATTATTAAGCTTGGCATTGGAGATGTTACAGAACCATTACCTCGAGCATGTATAGAGGCTATGGGTAAAGCTTTAGATGACATGGGAACAAGAGATGGTTTTAGAGGGTATGGTCCAGAACAAGGTTATTCTTGGCTCAGAGAAAAAATATCTGAGCATGATTTTATTTCAAGAGGCTGTCAAATTTCACCTGAAGAAATCTTTGTTTCTGATGGTTCTAAATGCGATAGTAGTAATATTTTAGATATTCTTGGCAAAGATAATTCAATTGCTGTAACAGATCCTGTTTACCCAGTTTATGTAGATAGTAACGTTATGACAGGTAGAACTGGTGATTCTCTTGAAAATGGTACTTATCAAGGATTGACATATCTTGCAATAAACGAGGGGAATAACTTTCAGCCTGAACTACCTGAAAAAAAAGTTGATATTTTATATCTTTGTTTTCCTAATAACCCGACTGGAGCGACGATTAATAAAGCAGACTTGAAAAAGTGGGTTGACTATGCTCTTCAAAACAAATCCCTAATACTTTTTGATGCAGCTTATGAAGCATTTATTCAAGATAATGATATTCCACATTCAATATATGAGATTGAGGGAGCAAAGGATTGTGCTATTGAATTTAGATCTTTTTCAAAAAATGCAGGATTCACTGGAGTTAGATGTGCTTTTACAGTAATACCTAAAAATCTCAAAGGTTTGAGCTCAACAAATGAGGAAATAGAGTTATGGCCTCTTTGGAATAGGCGTCAATCTACAAAGTTCAATGGAGTAAGTTATGTGGTTCAGAAAGGTGCAGAGGCTGTTTATTCTCTTGAAGGAAAGATACAGGTAAGAGGTTTAATTGATTTTTATATGGAAAATGCAAAAATAATGAAAAATAAACTTCAGAATTCAGGATATAAAGTTTATGGTGGAGACAATGCTCCTTATATTTGGATAAAAGTTCCAGATCAAATGACATCTTGGGACTTTTTTGATTTCCTTCTCCAAAAAGTTAGTGTAGTGGGAACACCAGGGAGCGGATTTGGATTAGCAGGAGAGGGTTATTTTCGCTTGTCAGCATTTAACTCACGATCAAACGTCCTTGATGCAATGGAAAGAATAATTAATATATAATAATTAGTACAATTAAACACTAATAAATTTAATGTTATCTATAAAGTTAGAACAAAGTGTAAATAATAATTCAGCAGTGATTGAAAAGAAACCTGCTGAATTAAAAAATAAATCTCCAAAATATAAGGTTTTGCTTCATAATGACCCAGTTAATTCTATGGAGTATGTCACTATTTCATTGCGAGAAGTTGTACCGCAATTAAGTGAACAAGATGCTATCGCCATAATGCTTGAAGCACACAATACGGGTGTCGGTTTAGTAATTGTTTGTGATTTAGAGCCAGCAGAATTCTATTCAGAATCATTAAAATCTAAAGGGATTTCTAGTTCAATTGAGAAAGAGGATTAATAACAGTTGAATTTATTATTTAGAGTGGACTAATTTCCTTTCTGATAAAGGACGGACTCTTAGGGATTCTTTTAAGGAGCACTTACCATATTCTCTTTCAAGAATGTCGATCACTGTTTTACCAAATTCGTCTACTGGATTATCAAATGCTTCTAGGCAAACCTGACCAAGTTTTTTCCCTAGTGAGCCTGGATTCCAAAGAAGTTTTCTTGCTGTCCAGGGCATCATGCTCATTGGATTATAATTAGGCTTCAAAATTTTATGTTCCAAGGCATACTTCTCAAGGAGAGTGTGAGGTTGCAAACCTATAAAGAATATAGCTGGATCAACTAACCCTTTTCCAAAAATATTTTCTAATTCCCTATGATAAGCAATTGTTTGTCTTATGGTGCTGGGCGTTTCATCAAAAACATTAAATGAATAATTGACTGAAACATGATTCTTGAAACCTGATTTGACTAGCATTCGGCAATTATTTAATACAGTTTCAAGGTCATACGCTAATCTCATTTTTCTAACAAGTTCTTGAGATCCCGACGTGATACCTATTTCAAAATAGCTCATACCTGTATCAACCATAAGCTGAGCTAGCTCAGCATCAATATTATCTGCTCTGATGTATGCAGCCCAATTAATATCGTCCCAGCCTTGATCTTTAATAGCTTGCAAAAGTGTTTTTGCATCATCAATATGTTTTTTGGCTGGAATAAACTGTGCATCAGTAAACCAAAATCCCCTTACTCCAAGATCATATAATTGCTTCATTTCATTGATTACTTCCTTAATAGGATTAACCCTAACTTGTTTCCCCTCCACAACTGTGTAAACACAGAAACAGCAATTATGAGGACAACCTCTTTTTGTTTGTACCCCAACGTAATAATCGCCACCTTCTATATACCAATCGAATTCAGGCCATATTGATTTAATATATTTATAGTTGCAGGCAGTTTTAACGGTTCCTGAAGGTTGTTCATGTATTAGTTTGTTGCGAGGTTTTTGACCAGCAACATAACATCTTTCTTCCTCTATTGAATCTCCTCTAATGATTTTTTCTATGAGATTTTCTCCCTCTCCAACTGAAATAACAGTTCCTTTTGGGAGTAGATTTCCCAATTGTTCATAGAAGACACTAACAGCCCCACCTCCTAAAATAACTTTTATATTTTTATTGTATTTTTGCGCTCTTTTTAATCCCATCTTGACTAAAGAAGTATTTCTATATATTTCTCCATAATGAGATGCAATTAATTTTAATCCTCCCCAGGAACCTCTAATTTTTTTAAAGATATTTTTTGAGTAGAAAACTTCAAAAGAGTTTTGTAGGGGATTTCCACTTCTACCATCAACAGGTGCATAAATTTGTATATCTCTCCATGAAAAAATGATTAGATGTGGTCTGAATTGATCAATTTTTCTAGCTAAATATTTGGAAACTTTATTAGATGGAATTATTGCTAGATCAATGAATTGCTGCTCTAAACCTGGAAAGCATTTATGAATATGGTCAGCTAAATAAATAGGTCCTATTGGAAATATTGGATTACATGGCAATCTTACAGTTAGTATTTTTCCATAGTGCGTTCTCTGGTAATTTTTTTTATTTAATTTTTCGTACTTCAAATTAAAATTCATGTTATGAAATTTAATCAATTTATATAATTAAGAATCTAACTACTTTATTACTAATTTGGAGAAATTAAAAATTTAAGGAAAATACTCGCGAAAATTTTATTAACCATTTTAATTTGCTTTGTAAGTGCCGATAATTGGAATTGAACCAATGACCTACTGTTTACGAGACAGTTGCTCTACCGCTAAGCTATATCGGCCTAGTTAAATATTGAATTTTTCATATAGACTTAATTTTATAATTGAAAGAATTTATGTCAAAAATAGATCCTGAATTGAAAAAGAAATTATTAAAGGAATCCCAAGCTCCTTTCAAGGGATTGAGAAGAATATTGTGGATAGCTTTTAGCGGTTCTGCATTTTTGGGACTTCTAATAATGCTTTCCAGAATTGCAAGCGGAACTGAATTACAGCAAAGTAACCTTCTCATACAGTTGGGTGCTTGTGTAATATTTCCTACTTTATTAATCTTTGACAGAAATAAAGATTAATAAGCTAGATGTTTAATTATTGTGATAAGGTCCTTTTTTTGGTGACAAATTTGAATGCTTCGATTACATCTCCTTCAATCCATGAAGAGAATTTATCGCAGCCAACTCCACATTCAAATCCTGTATTTACTTCTTTTACATCATCTTTAGCTCTTTTTAGAGAGTCTAAATTACCCTCAAATATTATTTTCTCTGATCTAGTAACTCTCACCGAACAATTCCTTTGTAATTTCCCAGTTTTTATATAACAACCCGCAATAGCTCCTTTACCGACTGCAAAAGTTGCTCTAACTTCAGCTTGCCCTAATGATTCCTCGACAAGATCAGGTTCAAGTAGCCCTTCCATGGCAAACTGAATATCTTCTAAGAGTTTATAGATTACTTCATATTCTCTTATATCAACGTCATTAGCATCAGCTGCTCTCTTCGCACCAGAAGCCAATGAGGTGTTAAATCCAATGATTACAGACCCTGATGCAGCAGCGAGATCTATATCTGTCTCAGTTATTTCTCCAGGAGCAGAAAATAGGACTCTGACTTGGACTTCATTTTTTGGTAATTGTTCTAGTGATCCTAATATCGCTTCAATACTTCCTTGAACATCAGCTTTGAGAATTAAATTTAACTCCTTCAGTTCTCCATCATTTGCTTGAGTTGATAGGGATGATAAGCTGACTCTTCTGGAGGCCATTTGCTGAGCTAATTTTGTGGCTCTAGCATCTGTTGCCCTTTCTCCGACAATGGCTCGTGCAGTCTTTTCATCAGGGTAGACTTCGAATTCGTCTCCTGCAGTGGGTACTTCACTGAACCCTAGCGCTTCCACTGGGAATGATGGTCCTGCTTCTTTGATTCTATTACCATGTTCATCAACCATTGCTCTAATTTTTCCAAGGACTGAACCCGCAGCTAAAACATCTCCAGATTTTAAGGTTCCATTTTGTACCAATAAAGTAGCCACAGGACCTTTTGCTTTGTCTAGGTGGGCTTCAATAACTGTACCTTTTGCAAATCTATCAGGGTTAGCTTGCAGATCTTCTACGTCTGAAACTAATAAAATCATTTCGAGTAATTTATCAATGTTTTGTTTTTTGATAGCACTTACTGGAACCATCACTGTATCTCCTCCCCAATCTTCAGCAATTAAATCTTTTTCTGATAGTTCCTGCTTTACTCTGTCTGGAGATGCTCCTTCTTTATCAATTTTATTGATTGCAACAACAATTGGTACTTTTGCAGCTCTTGCATGACTGATAGCTTCTAGTGTTTGAGGTCTGCAACCATCATCTGCAGCAACTACAAGAACAGCTACATCAGTTACTCTTGTACCCCTTGCTCTCATTGCAGTAAAGGCTTCATGACCAGGGGTATCAAGAAATGTTAATTTTTTCTTTTGAGATTCATGTTCGAATTCAACTTGATAAGCTCCTATGTGTTGAGTAATGCCACCTGCTTCCCCCGATGCTACTCTTGATTTTCTTATGGAGTCTAAGAGACTTGTTTTACCATGATCTACATGACCCATCACTGTAATAACAGGTGGTCTTCTTATAAGATTATCAATATCTTCAGATTCAATCATATCAACTGTTTTCTCGGCAGCAGCTTGGATATCATCTTGCAAAACAGGTACCCCAAATTCTTCTGCTACCGTTTCAATAGTTGCTAAGTCAAGTGATTGAGTAACAGTTGCAGTTATTCCTTTAAAAAAAAGAGACTTGATTATTTCAGAACTTTCAAGACTTAATTTATCGGCTAATTCTTGGACTGTTAAATTATCTTCTGGCACGATTATCATTTCAGGTCTTACTTGTTTGGCTTCTTTGGCAGCCTTTAACTCCATAGCTCTTCTTTTCTGTCTTTGCCTAGTAGTCTCTTTTTTCTTCTTTTTAAATTGTTTTATAGTTTTTTGAGATTTGGATTCGGCAGAATTTTCTTTCTTTGGACGCGCCAAACTAGCTGATAATATTGAAATTTTTTCTCCTGAATATCCACTAGTTTCAGATGTTAATGGATCATCATTCTCACCAATAATATGAACTTTCTGTCTTTGCTTTTGGGGATTTTTGCTTCTTAATGCTTCAAGTTTTGCACTATCGTCCCAGTCTGTCCTTCCAGGTTTTTTAGAATTATTTGAAAATGTTCTATGGGGTGGTTTTTTGGAATTAGGGGCATTATGTGGACGAGTATTTGGAGCTTTGGCCTTCTGTTTCGATGTCTCAATATTTTGTTGTTCGTTATTCTTTATAACTTTTTTGTCACTATCTGATTTGTTAGTTTTTTGTAGTTGTAAGAGTTCATTAGGTGATACTGGCTTTCTAATTCCAGGTGTCTTTTGACCATTGAATTTAGACCCAGGCCTATTGGGCATGCCAGGTCTGTTGGGCGTACCAGACCTACTTGTATTTGATTGTCTATTGAAAGATCCAGGTCTGCCTTGTTCTGATGTTTTGTTTCTTAACCCAGGCCTATTTGGCATGCCAGGCCTATTTGGCATGCCAGATCTGTTGGGTAGAGTTTGTTTAAAAGAAATGTTTTGCTTATTTTTTTGCTGATTGATTCCCTCTCTTCTTATTGGAGCTCCTACGAGCTCAGGGGGGGAAATTCTGTTATTAATATTTTTTGTTTTAGATTTGTTCGAATTTTGGTCAGGTTTGTTTGATATTTGCCTTTTTTCCCCTGCATTAGAGATTTTCTGGGAAGATTTATTAGATTCAACATTATTATTTATATTTTTAGGCTTAGCAATTAGTTGAATAGGAGGTTTTGATGGACTTTTAATAGGTGGAGTTGTGTTATTTCGGTAAGTTTTTTTATCATATTTGAGATTTTGCGAAGTTTTACTATTTATATTTTGATTTGTTGAATTTTCTTGAGATTGTGAACTGTTGGTATTTGTGGGTTTATTGAGATTTATAGGTTTATTTGAAATTATTGTTTGACCCTCAGGTTTATTAAGAGGCTTTATTAACAATGGCTTTTTGTTTGAATTATTTTTGGGAAGTTTCCCTTTTATAGAAGAGATAACCGAAGATTCATTTTCTTTGTTTTGTTTGTAATTATCTGTTTTATTTAAAGGTTTTTTTATTGAAAGAATTTTTTTATCTGAATTTTTTTTATTAATAAGATTTTTTATTTTTTTTGCTTCCGCTGCACTAATTGAACTACTATGATTTTTTGCTGAAATTGAAAGTTTTTGAGCGGCATCCAATATATCTTTATTCTCCAGATTTAAGTCTCTGGAAAGTTCATAAATTCTGATTTTATCGCTGATAGTCATTTAATCTGTTAAGTACTCTTTTTAGAATTTAAGAGGATTTAATTTAATTATATTCCCTTATTGGGAAGGTCATTGTAGCTTGTAATTTCTTTTTCAAAAATATCAATAAATTCAGGTTCTAAAGATGTTTTTAAAGCTTTTTGAAGCTTTTTTTTGATCTTGGAATCTGAGAAACATTTTTTTGACTTACAAATGTAGGCTGATCGCCCCATACCCTTTTGAAACATAATACCTTGCTTAGGATCTTTAGTAATCTTTATAAGATGTTTCCTGTCATATGTTTTTCTACATGAAATGCATATACGCAAAACAGGGGTTTGTCGTATCACCGTTTTCTCTCCTCTTTGGCAGATATTTCAACGTCTTGAACTGTCTCTAATTGATCACTATCTGAATAGTTCTCTTCTTCATATAATTCTTGTCCATATTCATCATCATCTTCAGGAAGAGGGTAAAGCTCTCTTAATCTTGCATCTTCCGCAGCACGCTCAGCTTGCTCTGCTTGTAATCTAAGCTCAGCTTCACGCTGGAGATTTTCTTCATCTTCCCTTTGAATGATTAATTCAGAGACTGCAGCATCTTCTGCTTCCTGATCATATTCATGTGAGTTTTTAACATCAATCTTCCAACCAGTTAATCTTGCTGCAAGTCTTACATTTTGGCCTTCTCTTCCTATTGCGAGACTTAATTGATCGGGAGGAACTAGTACATGGGCGTGCTGACCTTCTGGGTCTACAAGTCTCACAAGATCGACTTTAGCAGGGCTTAAAGAGTTTAAAATATATTGTATTGGATCAGATGACCATTTAATAACATCAATTTTTTCTCCTCTTAATTCATTTACTACTTGTTGAATTCTTGCCCCTCTCGCTCCAATACAAGCACCTACAGGGTCTACTTCTTGTTCGACGCTATCAACGGCTACTTTTGTTCTGGGCCCAACAGCTCTTGAAGGAGGATTCGCTTCTCTTGAAACAGCAACAATTTTTACTGTGCCTTCTTGAATTTCCGGTACTTCATTTTCAAATAGATAAACTACTAATCCAGCATTTGCTCTGCTAACAAAAAGTTGTGGTCCTTTTCTGGCTATTTCGCTTACTTCTTTCAAGAACACTTTGAAAGTTGCATTAGCTCTATAATTGTCATTTGGTAATTGATCTCTTTTAGGAAGTTCAGCCTCTACTTCAGGTCTACCAATACCTGAACTAACTCCCATTATTACTGATTGTCTTTCAAATCTTATAACTCTTGCAGTTAAAACAGGATCTTCCAAATCTGCAAATTCTTCTTGGATCATTTTTCTTTGTTGATCCCTTAATTTTTGGGCTAAAACTTGCTTCGTTGTTGAAGCAGCCATTCGTCCAAAATCCTCTTTTTCTGGAGTAACGTCTAAAACAACTGTGTCACCTATTTGAGCATCATCAGCTACTTGTTTAACTTCTACTAAAGAAATTTGGTGATCTTCGCTTTCAACTTCTTCTACAATTATTTTACTAGATAAAATCCTATAACCTTCTTCATCAAGATCTAGTCCAACATCAAAATTATTAAAGTACTCTTCATCAAATGGATCTTCGTTAACTCCAATGTAAAAAGTTCTTCTATATTTTTCGTATCCCTTTAACAAAGCTTCGCGCAAGGCTGCTTCAACGATATTAGGAGGTAACTTTTTTTCCTCACTAATGTCTTCAATAAGATTGTTTAAACCTGGGAGAATAACTAATGCCATCTATGATGGGAAAATTGAATAATGGTTGAATAATAATTAATCTTTTAAGGTAGAAAGACTAATTTTTAATACTTCATCGAAAGGGATTTTTTTTATCCTACCTTTAATGTTAATGGCTAAATAATCATTAGACTTTTCATGAAGTAAACCGTTCAGGAATTTTATTTTTGAATTCTTTCGGTTTAACTCCACATTAACTGGAAAACCCTTAAAAGTTTTGAAGTCTCTTTCTGAGGTTAATTCATCACTGACCCCTTGACTACTAATTTCTAAGACATATGAACAATTTAAGAGATTTGATTTTTCTATTTCGTCAGATGCTGGGCTA